>NZ_JAYXUH010000074.1:0-206 GCF_036040035.1 Photobacterium sp. S4TG1 | reverse complement strand
AAAAAAGCCCCGACATTGCTGTCGAGGCTTTCTTGAAGATGGCAGGGGTGGAGAGATTCGAACTCCCAACACGCGGATTTGGAATCCGCTGCTCTGCCAGTTGGAGCTACACCCCTGTAGTTATTTTAAAGACTTAACTGTGTCTTAAATAAATGGCGGAGTGGACGGGACTCGAACCCGCGACCCCCGGCGTGACAGGCCGGTAT
>NZ_JAYXUH010000073.1:0-207 GCF_036040035.1 Photobacterium sp. S4TG1 | reverse complement strand
CTTGAGTCTGGGATTTCCGAATGGGGAAACCCACTTGCATAAGCAAGTATCATTAACTGAATACATAGGTTAATGAGGCAAACCGGGGGAACTGAAACATCTAAGTACCCCGAGGAAGAGAAATCAACCGAGATTCCGGTAGTAGCGGCGAGCGAAACCGGATTAGCCCTTAAGCTAGTTCTGCGTTAGGTGAAGGTTCTGGAAAGT
>NZ_JAYXUH010000072.1:0-234 GCF_036040035.1 Photobacterium sp. S4TG1 | reverse complement strand
AAAACATTTTTAAAATTAATCTTTCGATTAAATTTACTAGTCAGCTTTCCAGATTGTTAAAGAACATGTAATCATCGTTAGATAACCACTTTCTAATCACATTCATTACTTTGAATGTATTTAGAAAGTGGTGGAGCTATGCGGGATCGAACCGCAGACCTCCTGCGTGCAAGGCAGGCGCTCTCCCAGCTGAGCTATAACCCCAACGATTTAAAAGACTATACCATCACTTTT
>NZ_JAYXUH010000071.1:0-240 GCF_036040035.1 Photobacterium sp. S4TG1 | reverse complement strand
AGGGCAAGTAACAGAAGATGCGTCAAACCCACAGTTGAGCACCAATGGTACCTTGACGTTATCAGATGCAGATACTGGTGAGAATGTCTTCAAGGCTGAAAAGGCGTTGAGTGGCAGTGCCAAAGACGGCCAGGCGTTGGGTCACCTTAACATCGGTGAGGACGGCGACTGGACATACGATGTTGATAACAGTGCCGTGCAGTACCTGAAAGAAGGTGAGACACGGGTTGAAACCTTCAC
>NZ_JAYXUH010000070.1:0-246 GCF_036040035.1 Photobacterium sp. S4TG1 | reverse complement strand
CTGTTTTATGCAGTGTCCACACAGATTGCCTGGTCGAAATGTAAAAGAGCCGACGTAAGTTGCCCAACAACTTGCGTTATGAACATTGTCCCGTTCGTCTAGAGGCCTAGGACACCGCCCTTTCACGGCGGTAACAGGGGTTCGACTCCCCTACGGGACGCCACTTCTCTTTGAAGTGCAAATTGGGTCGTTAGCTCAGTTGGTAGAGCAGTTGACTTTTAATCAATTGGTCGCAGGTTCGAATCC
>NZ_JAYXUH010000007.1:0-174547 GCF_036040035.1 Photobacterium sp. S4TG1 | reverse complement strand
CCTAGCCTGAAAACCATTTAGAAACATTTCTTGAATAACCATCCAATTCATAGTATTTCAACTCAGGAAATAAGCGCTCATTGCAAGATTCAACATACTCAATGAACCCTAGCTTAATCAACGTTTTCGGAATAGGAATAGTTCTAGGTGCATTTTTGTTTTTTAGCCTCTGGTCACTCCGATCACAAGACACGTCAATACACCAAACACCGTCATTTCTTACTATGTTGCTTCGGTAAAGTTGAGAAATTTCATTCTGTCTCATTCCCATCTCAATCGCGATTAACACGATCCATTTTAAGTAGTTATGATTATCTTCAAATATGTCACTTCTTAAAACTTCCTTAATCTGCTTCTCACTAAAAGGAATTCGTTGCGCATTATCCTTTACACCATTTTTTTTAGGTTTTAATTCTTTAAAGTAATCATGCTTAATTAAACCTTGTGAGTGCAACCACCCAGAAAAATTCCTAATGCTTCTAACATATCTTTCAGCAGTTGATTCACTAATTCTATCCACTCCAAGTAAGTCCGCTTTTTCTAATAACTCTTTACCATTTAAACCATAGAACATTTTATTTTTCGTCAAATTTTTAGGTAATGAATAGATCGCATAATAAACTTCTCTGCAGTCATTACTATTCCAAAGAAAGAAATTTTTTTTACTCAACCTAACTGCATTTCTTATTGCAGCCCCTAAAGAATTCACAGTCTTTTTATTTACACCTTGGAAATCTTTATAAGCTACAAAAATATCAAGGTACTCATCTATGTTTTTATTAATCATGTTCAATCATCCAATGTCTCTTGGGATGAAATAATACGTATCAAAGATTTATGCGCAAGCGTCAAAAATTCATAATATTGTACAAACAATGCGCAAATATCACATTTTCAATTCTTAACCCTCTATTTCGATAAGGAAAAATACATCTACTTTTCAAAGTGGAAACTTACCATAAATGTGATTCATATCACATTCGATATTTCTATAACACCATTAAAATCAATAACTTATTACCACAATAAACAAAATGGTAAACACTTTTTCTTTTCCTCGTTACTCTTTCATATCTAAGTGCAAGATTTTCGTGAAACTCAAAACCATCAACCTGCATAACCTGCCACACAGGGAGTTGAACTGGCGTCGAGAGTTTTATTGAATGGGGTGGTATCGAAATACTTCATAGAGGCGTCGTATGACGCCTATCATTTGGTAGTTTGGGATTGTAGACTCTTGAAAACAGTGCTAGATTTAGGCACTAAATATGGATTTACCACCCAGTTAAACCGTTGATTTTAAAATAATTTTGTAGAGATTGGCGACTCCCGCCAGCTCCACCAAATTCGTATACGAAGACATCCTAGGATGTCCTAAAAGCCTCCTAAGCCATTGGTTTAGGGGGCTTTTTTGTATCTAAGCACATCCAACACCCTCCCATGACATCCTATATCTTTAGTAGTACGCTTAGTAGTACCGATGAATACTACTAAAACTGGTACTACTATGGCACGCATAACAAAGCCTCTCACTGATACTCAAATCAAACAAGCTAAACCAAAAGACAAAATCTATAACCTCGCAGATGGTGAGGGATTAGCTTTACGTATAAAACCTAATGGTACTAAAAGCTGGTTATTTGATTATTACCGCCCGTTTACTAAAAAACGTACCAGCTTAACTTTTGGTACATACCCTAGCCTATCTTTAGCTGATGCCCGCAAACAAAAATTAGCAGCAAAAACCTTACTCGCTGAAAATATAGATCCAAAAGATAAACGAGAAGAAGAACATCAACAGCAGCGCACAAAGATAACCAATACATTACGAGCAGCAGCTGAAGCTTGGTTTGTTGTAAAAAAAGCAAGCGTAACACCTGATTATGCTGAAGATATTTGGCGCTCATTAGAACTGCATATTTTCCCTGCTATTGGCGATATGCCGATTTATCAAGTAAAAGCGACTCATGCTATTGAGACATTACGTCCTATAGAAGCTAAAGGCAGCTTAGAAACCGTAAAACGCTTATCTCAGCGTCTTAATGAAATAATGATCTTTGCTATCAATACAGGTTTAATCGATGCCAACCCTCTTGCAGGGATTAAGGCAGCTTTTAACAAGCCAGTAAAAAAACACATGACAACTATTAAAACTGACGAACTGCCTGAATTAATGATGGCAATTCACCAAGCGAGTATAAAGAAAGTCACAAGATGTTTGATTGAGTTCCAATTACATACGATGGTTAGACCATCTGAGGCTGCTGGTGCTCGCTGGGATGAAATTAGCCTAGATAATAAGAAGTGGATAATACCTGCTGAACGCATGAAAAAACGTATAGCTCATGAAGTACCATTAACACCACAAGTAGTAGCAATTCTAGAACAAATGCTAACAATCAGTAGTAAGCGTGAATTTGTCTTCCCATCTGATAGAGATCCATTACGTCATGCCAATGAGCAAACAGCAAATGCTGCATTAAAACGAATGGGATTTGAAAATCGTTTAGTGGCTCACGGGATGAGAGCACTCGCAAGTACAACATTAAACGAAGAAGATAATGATTTCGATAAAGATGTAATTGAAGCAGCATTGGCTCATGGCGATCCAAATAAAGTTAGAGCAGCTTATAACAGAGCCAGCTATTTTGAGCGTAGAATTGAGTTGATGCGCTGGTGGAGTGATCATATCGAAAATGCTGCAACAGGATCATTTAGTATTGGCTCAACAAAGATAATTTAGTACTAAATATCCAACTTTCACTCTGTAAAGATGAAGCTAAAAATACACCTTAGCTTCATCAACCCAACAAAATAGTTCAATAAAACAACACTCATGAAAAATAAAATAATATATCTAAAAAAAATAACGTATATAAAACAACCAAAATCAGGAATTAACGCCAAAAACGTTATATGAAATCCCTGGTTTATATTCAATATCAGGCGATTGTGACTACTGAATTTCCCCCCTATTGTTACATAAGTGTTAAATGTTGAAATTGACATAAAAAGAAACTAGGTGTTTAATTATTAAATCACTTACAGACACATCCTATAGGACATATATGGACACTCATTTTGAATCTCGTTTTCGACTTATTCGATTAAAAGAGGTATTAAATATTACAGCTATAAGTTCAAGCTCTCATTATCTTGCTATAACAAATGGGTTAATGGTTAAACCTATTCCATTAGGTGCTAAATCTTCCGCTTATCCATTACATGAAATTGAATCAATCATTGCAGCTAAAATTTCAGGGAGATCAAACAATGAAATAAAAGAGCTAGTATCAAATTTAATGGAACAAAGAAAGTCATTATCATAAGAAGTAGTTTGAAAATGAAAAAAATCAAAACATTTGATATTTCTAGACACTTATCTTGGAATAATTCACCTGAAAAATTAATATCAAAAAAACAGCTCGCAGAACAATTAGGGATTAGTATAAGAACCGTAGACAATTGGATTAAAAATGATTTTCTACCGTCTCCAATAACAAGAAACAACCGTGTAATTGGATGGTTTTCAAGTTGGTTAGATGAATGGAAAAACAACCTAAAACAATAAATACTAGAAATAACAAACAAGAAAATCAAAAAATATCAATACGTTAACAATACACTGTGTGAATTTGCGTGTTTTTTCTTAATAGAATCACATTTAGCAGATGACAATCTAACGATAAATCATAAAAAACCTTTAAAAATAATACAATTAGCAACAAAAGACCTCGTTAGACATAGGGGGTATATAATAATATAGGTAGCTTATATGCCCTTTTTAATCATGCATCCAACAGTAGAAAGCATCGCTTATTATCAATATAATAATGATATCTGGCTTATCTTTTATCGATATAGTGGAATTATAGAAAAGATACAAGATGCAATCTGTCGTGAATTAAACTTCATGACTAATAAGTATCAAAGAGTAAAAACAATTTTATTTAATCTTCACGTTAATAACTACAGTGATGATAATAAAGTCATCTCACTATTCATGAAAAGTTATATAAAAAAACTAGAACGTAAATATAAGTCGCATATAGGATATATTTGGGTAAGAGAACAAGCTAATTCTATAAACCAACATTATCATATTGCTATTTTTATTGATGGTAAGAAATGCCAAAGCTCATGGATTCCATTTAATATGGCAAAAGAAACATGGGAAGAAAATCAAAAATCAGGAACAATTAAACATATTATCAATGGCTCATATACAATAAACAGATCAGATAGACAAAGTCTTCAAATTGTTATTTTGAGATTAAGTTATTATGCCAAGAAACGAACTAAGCAAAAATCATCAATAAAAATGAAAAGCTTCCACACGAGCCATAATAAATAAATACGGATCAAACCCCATGAACCGAAAAAATAACTGCGCAATTAACAAAAATCAATATTATGAACAAACGCTTTAATCTTGAATCATTACCATTTTGTGGTGCAAAAACACGCAATGGAACACCTTGTAAACGACGAGGCAATCTAAAAAACGGACGATGTAAACTTCATGGAGGAAACTCAACAGGATCGAAAACAGAGCTTGGTAAGATGTCAGCTAAAGCTCATTCAATGAGTTTGTTTCCAGGCATGTACTTTGGAGAACGTATCCCTGATAAATACTATCAGAGAGCATTTAGTGCCTTTAATAAATTAATTCAAATCGTAAAAATAGAGCCACTTGATTGGCAAGCCATTTATGACACTGTAGAACCTGATGTTATTCCTTTAGAAATGCTCAAATACCTTATCTTAGAGCTTAAATCGATAGAGGAATTTATGATGATCCAACACGTTTTAGATGCTTACTATTCAGAAACTAGAGCCGAGCATCTACGTTTTACTGTTTATCAGCCACAATGGGTGCCTTTTGGTGCTCAACCTCAATTAAATACGCCCCAAAGAGAGTTCATCTACCAATGGATGAAAAGTCATCCACCATTAGACCCCTTCCCATTTTCCCATCCCACTAGAAAAAGAAATCAAGATCAATGAAGTAATGGAGTTACAGATTCCCTGCCTCTCTGCATTTAATACCTATCTCATTGCTTTCGTCCACCAGCTAACCATCCAATACGAGATGCTGGTGGATGTTCACCATGTAACCTTCTGCTACAATGCGCACAATTTTATTCTTGTCACTTTGATGAAGATTCTCTCATGCCTAATTCTAATTTTACCCAAACCGCTGCCTTCATTTGGTCTGTCGCTGACCTACTTCGCGGTGATTTCAAGCAATCTCAATACGGTCGTGTCATTCTGCCGTTCACGCTATTGCGCCGCCTTGAGTGTGTACTGGAAGAAAGCAAAGATGCGGTAGTTGCTCAAACTGAAAAAGTTAAAGCCATGAACCTACCAGAAGAAGCACAGGAGAAAATGATCCTACGTGCCGCTTTTACGTTTGAAACCAATACACCTAAAGAAAAAAAGGGCTTGTCGTTCTTCAATACCTCACCGATGGATCTAGGGAAAATAGGTCAAAGTGACATTAAAGATAACCTAGAGAACTACATTCAGTGTTTCTCTGCCGATGCTCGTGAAATCTTTGAACACTTCAAGTTTGATGAATTTGTCGGTTTATTGGATGACGCTAACCTACTATTCAAAGTAGTAAAGAAATTCGCTACCACTGACCTTAGCCCAAAGGCAGTATCAAACCATCAAATGGGGTTAATCTTTGAAGAATTAATCCGCCGCTTTGCGGAAAGCTCAAATGAAACAGCAGGTGAGCACTTTACCCCTCGTGATATCGTTCGCTTAACCACATCACTGGTGTTCATGGAAGACGATGAAGCCCTGACTCAAGATGGCATCATTCGTACTATCTACGATCCAACAGCAGGTACAGGCGGTTTCTTATCATCAGGCATGGAATACGTTCACGAGTTGAACCCTAAAGCGGTTATGCGTGCCTTTGGTCAGGAGTTAAACCCAGAGTCTTACGCTATCTGTAAAGCCGATATGCTGATCAAAGGGCAAGACGTTAGCCGTATCAAGCTAGGTAACACCCTATCTAACGACCAACTGCCAGTCGATCAATTCGATTACATGCTGTCTAACCCACCGTTTGGTGTCGATTGGAAGAAAATCGAAGCTGAAATCAAAGACGAACATACCCTAAAAGGTTTTGATGGTCGATTTGGTGCAGGTTTGCCGCGTGTGTCTGATGGCTCACTACTGTTCTTGATGCACCTTATCAGCAAGATGCGTGACACTCATAACGTTGATGGCAGCGTCAATGATGGTGGTCGTATCGGTATCATCTTAAATGGCTCACCACTGTTTACAGGCGGTGCTGGTAGCGGTGAAAGCGAAATTCGTCGTTACATCCTTGAAGCGGATTTATTAGAAGGCATCATCGCCCTACCAACTGATATGTTCTACAACACGGGCATTGCGACCTATGTGTGGGTACTGTCCAACAAGAAAACATCTGAGCGTAAGGGCAAAATTCAACTGATTGATGGCTCTAACCTATGTGGCAAGATGCGTAAATCATTAGGCTCTAAGCGTAACCTCATGAGCGAAGACGACATCAAACTTATCACCCGTACTTTTGGTCACTTTGACGTGGTGGATGCGACGGCTCTTGAAAACTTAGGGCTTAATAAGCCTGCCGAGCAAAAATCAAATCGTGGTCGTCAATCGTCCACCAGCAAAACAGCAGCACCAAAGACGTTCGCCAGTAAGATTTTCAACAGCACCGACTTTGGCTACCGTCGTTTAACCATTGAACGTCCACTACGCCTATCCGCACAAATTACCGATGCAGCAATTGAAAGCCTACGCTTTGCACCAAAACCACTCAATGCGCCGATGGTGCGTTTATATAACGAGTTTGGCACAGCGTGGAATGAGGATAACTACGGCTACCTTGCGGAAGTTGAAACTGAAGTACGTGCGCTCATCAAAGCCGAATTTAGCGAACTGAAAGAAAAACAAATCAAAGACCTGCTAGACAGTAAGTTGTGGTTATTCCAACGCTCGCTAATGAACAAAGCTCAACAACTACAAACAGCAGTATCTAGCAATGCTGGTGGTCGAGAGTTAGTGAGCAACGATTTCAACCAATTCGACATCACCATGAAAGGCGCATTCAAAGCAACGGGTATTAAGTTTGACGCCAAAGAGAAGAAGCAATTCTTTGATGCGATAACGTTCAAAAACCCAGAAGCTGAACCTGTTATCAAGAAAGTCATCAAAGAAGCCGCACAGCCGTTATACGGTTCATTTAACTACAACGGTAAGGTGGTTGAGTTCCAGCAAGATGGCGACTTACGTGATAACGAGAACGTACCACTAAATCCAAGCATCACCACCACAGAGTCAATTGAAAGCTACGTTAAGCGTGAAGTATTACCACACGTTAGCGATGTGTGGATCAACACCGATAAGCGTGATGAGAAAGATGGTGAGATTGGTATTGTGGGTTATGAAATTCCGTTTAACCGCCATTTCTACGTGTATCAGCCACCTCGTGCGCTAGAAGCGATTGATGAAGATTTGGCACTGGTCAGTGATCAAATTATGAGCCTACTGCAAGAGGTGCGTTCATGAGATTTTCAACATATAGCAACTACCAAGAAACTGACTTTTATTGGCTAGGTAAAATTCCATCTTCATGGCAGATCAAAAGAGTTGGTCATCACACTGACTTTATTACAGGTTTTGCCTTTAAAAGTGACTTATTTTCTTTTGAAAAAGGAATAAAACTTGTTCGGGGAGATAATGTAACAGAAGGTAGCCTTAGATGGGGTGATAAAACACGTTTCTGGTCTGAAATAACTAAAGAATTAGAACAATATCTTTTAAAAGATAAAGATCTATTGATTGGTATGGATGGTTCTAAAGTTGGTAAAAATTTCACGCTAATAAAAGAAAGTGATTTACCGTTACTTTTAGTTCAACGTGTTGCACGCTTACGAACTGACGACCAGCTATATTACAAATTTTTATCTTATTTAATTGGTAGTGAGCTTTTTCGTATATGGGTTACATTAGTAAAAACAGATCCTGCAATCCCACACATTTCACCATCTGATATAAGAGGTTTTCCACTTCCTTTTCCATCATATGAAGAACAAACCCAAATCGCAGCCTTCCTCGATCACGAAACGGCAAAAATCGACACGCTTATCGAAAAGCAGCAGCAACTTATCGAACTGCTTAAAGAAAAACGCCAAGCGGTGATTAGCCATGCGGTCACAAAAGGACTAAACCCAGATGCACCAATGAAAGATTCAGGTGTCGAGTGGTTGGGTGAAGTGCCAGAGCATTGGAGTGTTGCTCCATTAAAATATTTAGTTAAAGAAAAAGCGGCTGGTCCCTATGGGGCATCATTAACTAAAGCGATGTACGTTTTAAGTGGTATAAAAGTCTATGGTCAGCAACAAGTTATTAGCAATGATTTCGATATAGGTGATTACTATATTTCTGAAAATAAATATAAAGAAATGACTAGATATACTGTTTATCCTGACGATGTTCTTATTTCGGTTATGGGAACAGTAGGTAAAGTTGCAGTTGTTCCCCCAACAGCACATCACGGGATAATAAACCCCCGTTTAGTTCGATATAAATTTAATACGTCAAAAATTAAGCCAATGTTTGTTCAACACTTAATTATGAGTATTAGATACCAGAATAGATTAAGTGAAGCCTCTCAAGGCTCAACAATGGATGGACTAAACATGGGAATTCTAGGAGATCTTTCTTTAGCTCTACCACCAATAAATGAGCAAGACCAAATTATTTCAGAAGTAAACCATCAATCATCTGTATATAACAAATTAATAAATAAAGCAGAAAACGTTATTATTTTATCTCAAGAACGCCGCACAGCCCTTATCTCAGCAGCCGTAACTGGCAAGATTGATGTACGCCACTGGGTCGTACCCACCACCAGCAGTGACACCAATAAGACAGTGCAGAAAGTCAGCGTCTAACAAAAAAATGTCTAATACTGATTGCCCTTCACAGTTATGTAAAAGGCAATCTAATACCGTTTAGAATCATAATTATAGGATTGGTTGTTCTTAAAGATTGAAGCCTAATCAACTGAACAACAGATAAAGGAAATCACATGACCACAAAAACTCTAGAAGCAAACGAATACTCACTCAAAGAGATCTTTTGCGACAGCTATTCTTTTGAAATACCACGATACCAACGCCCTTACTCATGGGAAGTGGAGCAAGCTGTTACGCTGGTGGACGATTTACTACAGTTTTTAGAAGAACAACCACAAGAAATACAACATGCTAACCCTTATTTTCTTGGCAGTATTGTATTGATCAAACCCAATGGCGTGCTGTCACAAATTGTTGATGGTCAACAACGTATAACAACACTCACTATTATATTTTCGGTCTTACGCTCTTTAGTTTCACCTGAATTTAAAGGTGCCCTTGAAAATACCATTTTCCAAAAAGGCGACCCTATTTTAATGACTGAAGATAAGCCTCGTTTAAGAACACGATCCCGAGATCAAGCATTCTTCAATCAATATATCCAGCAAGCGAATCAATTAGATAATCTACAAGCGATTCAAGAGGAACTTAACGATAGCCAAAAGAACATGCACAGAAATGCACTTGCTATCAAAAAACGTCTTGAAGATGAATCGCCAGAAACGCTAAAACGCCTATGCCAATTATTACTAGTGAAGTGTTTTCTTGTTGTTGTAAAAACTCTAGATGTGGATTCAGCGTACCGTATATTTTCGGTTATGAATGACCGAGGGTTAGATCTCAGCGCAACTGATATTTTAAAGTCGCTGATTACCAGTGAAATCACGCCAACTAATGACAAACAAGAGATCTACACAAAAAAATGGGAAGACATAGAAGAAGACTTAGGGCGCAATGCCTTTAATGCTTTGTTTGCTCATATTCGTATGATTGAAATGCGCACAAAATCACGATCTAATTTAGTGGCTGACTTTAAAATCCATATCAAACCCAACGAGCAGCCTGAACAATTTATTGATGAACAACTCACACCTTACAGTGATGCATTCAGTGATATTCTATCTCGTAGCTTTTCACACCCAGAACACAGCCAACAGATCAATCAATCCTTAAAGTGGCTCAATAATATTGATAACAATGATTGGATGCCCGTTGCTATTTATTACATTGCCAAATACCGCCAAGATGGAAAACGATTAGCTGAATTCCTAAAGCAGCTAGAGTGTGTTGCCTCAGTTCAAATGATTAACCGTATTGCAGTAAACCATCGCTTAATTCGTTATAAAGCAATCCTTGATGCCATTGATTTAGGCTCAGAGTTTGACGACTCCGCATTACAGCTTGCAAATAAAGATAAATCTAACGCTCGAAAACAATTAGACGGTGATTTATATCTATCATCTCGTATTCGCTCAATGGTATTACTGCGCTTAGATGCTGAACTGTCTGACGGTACAGCTAGTTATGATCTACCAAAAATCAGTGTTGAACACGTTATGCCGCAAAAGATTGCAGACCAATCAAAATGGCATTCATGGTGCCCTGCACATGATGTCCACCAGCATTGGGTTCATCGTTTAGGCAACCTTGTTTTATTGTCTCGCAACAAAAACTCAGCAGCCAGCAATTACGATTTTGAGAAAAAGAAAAATGCTTACTTTCTACAGCATGGTTCATCAACCCCTTTCATTCTCACCAATCAAGTATTGAGCTATGAGACTTGGACTCCCGATATTATCGAGACTCGACAACAAATATTATTAGAAAAACTCTGTCAGGTTTGGAAATTAAATGACTAACGACACCACTCAAGAACGCATCTTTCAAGATGAAATGATCGCTCAAATGGTCGCTAACGGTTGGAAACAAGGTAAATCTGACCGTTATGATCGTAAACGTGCTTTATATTGCGAAGATGCGCTTCACTTCGTACAAACTACTCAGCCAAAAGAGTGGGAAAAGTTTGCCAAGGTGTACCCCAATGACACAGAGCGTCACTTTCTTGATGCGCTGGTGGCACAACTGAAAAAAGCTGACAGTAACGCCACAGATGCCGTTTCTCGCACTTACGGTACATTAGGCATGCTTCGTCATGGCTTGAAGATTCGTAATGCCCGTTTCTCGCTGTGCCAGTTTAAGCCAGAGCACAACCTCAACCCTGAAACACTGGCACGCTATGAGCAAAACATCTGCCGTGTCGTGCCAGAGTTGGTTTATAGCCCTTACGCCACCGCTGAGCACTTAGCCTTAACAGGTAAGAAAGCCAAAGCATGGCGCATTGACTTAGTATTGTTTGTTAATGGCTTACCTGTATCAACCCTTGAGCTGAAATCTGAGTTCAAACAAGCGGTACACAACGCGATTAAGCAATATAAGCAAACACGCTTACCGAAAGATCCAGAAACCAAAAAGCCTGAGCCATTACTAAGCTTCAAACGTGGCGCATTGGTACACTTTGCCGTAAGCCAATACGAAGTCTTCATGGCAACCAAGCTGGCTGGTGATGACACATTCTTCCTGCCGTTTAACAAAGGCACCAAAGAAGGCGGTAAGGGTAACGATGTACCCGAAGATCAAAACCGTTACGCCACTGATTACCTGTGGAATGAAGTATTATTGCCAGAGAACCTACTCAAGATTTTGAGTAACTACGTTCATCTACAAATTGAAGAAAAAGAAGATTGGCAAGGGCTTAAAAGTAAGAAAGAAAACCTGATCTTCCCGCGTTACCATCAATGGGATGTGGTGAGTAAGCTTATCGGTGCAGCCATTGCTGAAGGTACAGGTAATAAATACCTGATCCAGCACAGTGCAGGTTCTGGTAAATCAAACTCGATTGCATGGACAGCCCACCAGCTCTCTACCCTTTACGATGAGCAAGGTGAAAAGCAATTCCATTCGGTGATTGTGGTAACAGACCGCACCGTACTTGATGATCAACTTCAAGATACCATCTATCAGTTTGAACATGCGGATGGTGTAGTTGGACGCATCAACAACAAAGAAGGTGACGGCTCTAAGTCTGAAAAGCTGGCGGCGGCGCTTGAGAACTCTCAACCTATCATCATAGTGACGATTCAAACCTTTCCACACGTACTAAAAGCGATTGAGAACAGCGTTAGCTTAAAACAACGTAAATATGCAGTGATTGCCGATGAAGCCCACTCATCACAAAGCGGCTCTACGGCTCGCAAGCTTAAAGAAGTATTGATGACCGAAGAAGCCGATGATGATGTGATGCTATCGTCAGAAGATATTCTTGATGCAACCATGGCGGCACGTAAGAACAGTAATAACCTCAACTACTACGCATTTACTGCTACCCCTAAAGCCAAAACCTTAGAATTGTTTGGTCGCTTACCGAACCCTGATGAGCCAGCGTCTAGCACTAACAAGCCATACGCCTATCATGTGTATTCAATGCGTCAGGCAATCGAAGAAGGCTTTATTCTAGATGTACTCAAGAACTACACCAGTTATAAAGTGGCGTATAAGCTAGTACAGAAAATGGAAGCCGCTGATAAAGAAGTCGATAGTAAGAAAGCCAAGACCAAGCTTAATCAATGGGTACGTCTGCACGATTACAACATTTCACAGAAAGTAAAAGTGATTGTTGAACACTACAAAAACCATGTGATGGGCTTATTAGGTGGTCAAGCTAAAGCGATGGTGGTAACTAGCTCTCGTAAAGAAGCGGTACGCTATAAGCTGGCGTTTGATAAATACATTACCGATAACAACTACCAACGCATTGCAGCAATGGTAGCGTTCTCTGGTGAAGTGGAATTTAACGACAACGATCCTGATAGCCTTGCGCTGCTTAATCAGAAATTCACTGAAAACAACATGAACCCTAACTTAAAGGGTCGTGATATGCGTAAAGCGTTTGATAGTGATGATTACCAAGTGATGCTGGTGGCTAATAAATTCCAGACAGGCTTTGACCAACCTAAACTGTGTGCAATGTATGTTGATAAGCCTTTAGGTGGTGTGGAGTGCGTACAGACCCTTTCACGCTTAAACCGTACTTATCTCGGCAAGGCTGAAAGCGGTACGTTTGTATTAGACTTCTTTAACGAGCCTGATGACATTCTCGAAGCGTTCCAACCTTACTATCAAACTGCTGAGCTGGTGGATGTCACCGATCCTAACCTTGTGTTTGATTTGTATGAAAAGCTACGTTCTAGCGGTATTTTCTTATGGAATGAAGTTGAGCAATTCTGTGTTGCCTTCCTGACTAAGAAGAAATCTAACGCAGCGGTAAGTAATATCTGCAAACCTGCGGTTGACCGTTGGCAGCATCGTTATAAATCAGCAATTGAGGCGTATATTCAATCGAAAGATATGTTCGAGCGCACCAAGAAGACCAAAGATGCAGTATTGATTGCTAACGCTGAGAATGCCTTCAAAGAGTGTAAGCAGGAAAAAGACCGCCTAGAGATCTTCAAGAAAGACTTAGGTAGCTTTGTGCGCTTCTTTGAGTTCATGTCGCAGATTGTCGATTATGAAGATAAAGAGCTTGAGAAACTGAGCCTGTTCGCCCGTTATCTACGTCCCCTACTGCATGAGCAAAACGTGCAAGAAGATGAGATTGATTTAAGCAACGTGGAAATGAGCCACTACCGCTTATCAAAGATCCGTGAACAAGACATCAAGCTCAAAGAAGACGCAGCAGATTACAAGCTAGAGCCAACGACTGATGTGGGTACGGCTAAGCCTAAGAATAAGGAAGAAGACTTCTTATCGCTGATCCTTAACCGCTTAAACGAGTTATTTAGCACTGAGAACTTAACTGATAGTGACATGATCAACTACGCCAAGACGGTACGTGACAAGTTATCAGAGAACGAAGCAGTAATGACCCAGATTAATAACAATACTCGTGATCAAGCCATGCTAGGCGACTTCCCACAAGCCATTGATGATGCGGTAATGGATAGTAATGAATCACATCAAGAAATGATGATGCAATACCTATCAAACCCAGAGCTGGCAAAAGGCTTCGCCCGTGTCGTGTTTGATATGTTGAAGGGGTAGTTGAAGTAATAAAAATAAGTAACTATTGTCTTAACAAACGATAGTTACTTTTACATGACTATTTTTAATTTCATTGCACTCCAATCAATATATTCCTGAGTCCACTTGGGTAGATAATAGACCATTAATGATGGTTAATTTCATTCTATTATGCTAATTAAGTATAATGTGTATATAAAATCAGAACTAATAAAACAATGACATTAAATTACATCAAAATAGAAAAAGAATACGTTGAACTTTATTCACCTTATTCGGGTAATTGCTTCAATAATGGCGAGGAAGAGTTTGAAGGTGAAGACGACCCAACATGTTTATTCATATACCTTGGTGGCGCTGGATTATGGGGTTATATCTCACCTAAAGTCGAAGCTCTTCTCAAAGATCTTGATATGGAAGATATGGAAGATATGGGACCAAAGATAATTTCGAAACTGTTAACTATCGATGGTGGCGTTGTTTTTGAGTGTAATGATGGGTGGAATGGCACTAACTGGTTTGCTTTTGCTCCTGCTCTTGAGGAATAGCAAATAGAATTAAATAGAAAAGGCAGCAAAGCTTAGTAGCTCAACTGCCTTTTATTCTTACAGAGAGAGATCTGGCATGACTCATGGTACAAAAGTAATCACTTACCACAGACCTAAAAAAGGTCATACTGAAACACTGTACGACCTCATTTGCCATACAATCTTTGATTGATACAGAAGAATATTGAATAATATACGACAACGCTTATTTTGAAGCCTGACCTTTTATCTTCTATAATTTATAAGCTAGCCTCCCAAAGAAGAAATGTGACTCACATCACGTAATAGCTATAAATCATCAAAAAAGCCCAAACAAAAAATTTAGTAGTACCGATAGTAGTATCGACAACAATCAAATCGAACAATAATAATTAAAAACAAACAGATACAACACCAATCACGATGACGCCAGCCCAACATTTGGAAAGGGCCACTTCTTTGGAAGTGGCCTTTTTTAATACCTAAAAATCATTAAAATCATCACGTTAGATTATTTTACGTCCTTATATTCCCTCTGTTGACTTACTTTAGCTCACCTTTGATATGCAAAGTTATGGATGTCCTTTGTTTTTGTTTTTGTTTTTGTTTTTGTTTTTGTTTTTCCAGTAATAAAATTACTAGAATAATTGAACAACAAATACAACGTTAAAGTTGTAAATTCTCCTCAAACAACGTGTAAGTTGTACCGAGCATCAAATACAACCTTTAAGTTGTATTATTAAGAGAATTGAGCGAATTAAAGTCAAAGGTTTAACTATTAAAATAAAAAAAAGCGCCAGCAAATCTACATTGCTAGCGCCTTAAATAAACCATCATGTTACGTATGACGCACATGGTGATTAATGATTACATTGAGTGACTACTCATCAATG
Source organism: Photobacterium sp. S4TG1 (assembly GCF_036040035.1). NCBI lineage: Bacteria > Pseudomonadati > Pseudomonadota > Gammaproteobacteria > Vibrionales > Vibrionaceae > Photobacterium > Photobacterium sp. S4TG1. The sequence goes on along the minus strand of NZ_JAYXUH010000007.1, from coordinate 159,130 downwards.
CCGCAATCAGTACAACTTTGTAATACGATTTCGTGTTCAAACACAGCAGTCTCACTACCATCAGCGAGTAGCTCTGCGATTTCTTCTGCTACTTCTTGCTCATCTTCTGCTTTTACTTGATTTGCTAGTGCTTCTTCTGAGTAACCGTAGAAGTTTAGTAATAAGTAATCGCGCGCTTCATCTTTAGTACAAGTCACGTTCACCAACAATTCTGGATCAACATTGCCTTGTGCGATCATCGCTGTTACTTGTGCGACAACCTCTTCTTTCATTGCTGGTGTTAACCAACCAAGATCTGCGTTTACTGTATTTTTGTTGCATTTATAACAAGGCAGTTTATGAAAGTAATATTGAAAGCTAGTCATGAGTCATTTCTTCTTTAAGTTTTGTATTACACGATTATGAGGTTTTTCTCAAAAAATACTATCTCAATAGCCATTGAAGATAAAAACTCTTGCTGAGAAGTAAATAACTATCATCACCGCATTCTTAGATAATACTTATGAGGCATTAATAACCCGCTCATTTAACCATAATTGGCATATAATATTAATAAATTGAACTAATAAGTAAGTATTACGAATGGATAATATGCAAAAGGGGATCCATTATAAGATCACCCACCCAGCTCATAAACTATGGATGATTGCGTTAGTTGCCGCAGCAGGATCTGCATTATGTATTGGTATTCTTGCCTTTGTCGATGGCGTTGCTAAGGGAGACTATTTATTAGTCGCACCGTTTGGCGCCACCATGGTATTGGTCTTTGGTTTACCACAAAGCCCTTTAGCCCACCCTAAAAATGTCGTATTCGGTCACTTAACAACAGCGATCATCGGTATTATCTTTGCCAATCTTTTACCGGTAACGTTTTGGTCTCTTGGGCTAGCTGTAGGTGTGGGGATTTTCATGATGATCATGCTTAATGTTACCCATCCACCCGCAGGCGGAAACCCGTTATTGATCATGTTAGGTGCCCATACCAGCATTCTGTTTGCGTTTTATCCCATTTTTGCAGGTAGCTGCATCATTGTACTTATTGCACTGTTGTACCATGCATTAGTCTCTCGTCTAGAATATGCATGGGTTAATAAACCTAAAGAAGGCAAAGATGTATAAAAAAGTATTGTATGCGTTAGATATAGATTCTAAACCCTATCTTCTCAAAGCGATTGCTTTAGCTGAACAACTTAATGCTGAACTGTTTGTCGGCTATGCAACCAATCTAGATGAACAGCTATTTTCTGATGATGCCTATTTAGGAAATGCTGTTGGGGATGGTATTGTTAATACAGAGAAAGCCGAACTAGAAACAAAAATACAGGCCTTAATTACAGACACGACCCTAAATAGAGATCATGTTTATATTGTTAATGGACCTGTTGGTATGGCTATTGAACGATTGGCGACAAATTTAGAGGTTGATTTAGTAGTGATGGCTAACTCCCACCATTATTTTAGTTTTTTATCTAAAAATGCGCTTCTCATAAAATTAGCGACTCACCATGATTTTTTAAGTTTGTCTTGATGATTGCGTGTTACATCTATTAAAGGTCTTATTTGATTGTCAAATAGGACCTTTTCATTAATCGGATCACTTCATTTATTATTCATACCTAACTACCGCTGTTACTAATCATCACCTCTCCTTTAAAACACACCTTTATCAATAATAGGTTTTGGCTATTGAATGTATCGGCTTTAACGATTTCCTTAATATCCCTGTTTTGACAATAATGGCTTCAGAGATTTGATTTGCACTACAGCATAAAAAATTAAAATTATTTTCAAAAGGATTCCATATTATGATTAACACTGAAATCAAGCCATTTAGCGCTACAGCATACAAAGAAGGCAAATTCGTAGACATCACTGAAAAAGATGTTTTAGGTAAGTGGGCAGTATTCTTCTTCTACCCAGCTGACTTTACTTTTGTATGTCCAACTGAGCTTGGCGACCTAGCTGACCATTACGCAGATCTACAATCTCGCGGTGTTGAAGTATTCTCTGTATCAACTGATACTCACTTCACTCACAAAGCATGGCACGACAGCTCTGACACAATCGGTAAAATCAACTACTTCATGGTAGGCGACCAAACTGGTAACATCACTAATAACTTCAACGTTATGCGTGAAGGTCAAGGTCTTGCAGACCGCGCTACTTTCCTAATCGACCCACAAGGTGTTATCCAAGCAATGGAAATCACAGCAGAAGGTATTGGCCGTGAAGCTGAAGACCTAATGCGTAAAGTGAAAGCAGCACAATATGTTGCAGCACACCCAGGTGAAGTTTGTCCTGCAAAATGGAAAGAAGGCGAAGCAACACTAACTCCTTCTCTAGACCTAGTTGGTAAGATCTAATCTTATTTAACCTTTGATGACAATATTCATTTTTGATGCCGAATCGAAGTGCAATATTACTCATCCTGCTTTTAAATAATCCGTTTATTTAAAAGTAATAAGGCATCAAACATCCCCTTGTGTTTGGTGCCTTATTAATTCAAAGACCTTCAAACATATTTACGCCTTTTTATATAGGCAATATGTCGTATTACAGTAGACCTGCATTGATTATCTGCTGTAAAGCCGTGAACAAATTAAAAAGGCAAGATTATGTTAGAACAAAACATGAAGCAGCAGCTACAAGCGTATTTAGAAAATTTAAAAACTGATGTACAACTGGTATTAAGTTTAGATGATAGTGACACTGCAAAAAAATTGCATGAATTAGCTTACGAGATTGCAGAACTAAACGATAAAGTTAGTGTTATTGAAGATAATAATGCCAGCGTACGTAAACCTGTTATGCAAGTGGTTAACCCAACCAAACAGACTTCAATGAGCTTTGCTGGTCTGCCAATGGGACACGAATTTACTTCATTGGTATTAGCACTACTGCACAGCGGTGGTCACCCAATGAAAATAGAACAAGCCGTTATCGATCAAATCGCAGCATTGGATCAAGACATCATTGTTGAAACCTTCATTTCACTTTCTTGTCAAAACTGTCCTGACGTTGTGCAAGCATTCAACATGATGGCAGCGATTAACCCACGTATTAAAGCAAGCATGATTGATGGTGCAGCTTTCCAAGCTGAAGTGACTGAACGTAATATCATGGCGGTACCGACTGTTTATGTAAACGGTGAAGTCTTTGGTCAAGGCCGCATGTCGCTAACTGAAATTTTAAATAAGCTAGACACAGGCGCAGCTAAAAAAGCAGCAGCAAGCCTTAATGATAAAGCCCCATTTGACGTATTAGTCGTTGGTGGTGGTCCTGCTGGCGCATCAGCTGCTATCTATGCTGCACGTAAAGGCATTCGTACTGGTGTTGTTGCCGAGCGTTTTGGTGGCCAAGTAATGGATACCATGTCTATCGAGAACTTCATTTCAGTTCAAGAAACAACGGGCCCTCATTTAGCGGCAAGCTTAGAAGAGCATGTAAAACAATATAACGTTGATATCATGAGCGAACAACGTGTTAAGAATATCGTTGCTGCAACAGATACTGATGATGGCTATGCCCACATTTACCTAGAAAGTGGCGCAATTTTAAAATCTCGCAGCGTGATCATCAGTACAGGTGCTCGCTGGCGTGAAATGAACGTCCCTGGTGAGCAAGAATACCGTAACAAAGGTGTTGCTTACTGCCCTCACTGTGATGGTCCATTATTCAAAGGTAAACGTACTGCGGTTATCGGTGGTGGTAACTCAGGTATTGAAGCGGCAATTGACCTTGCGGGTATTGTTGAGCATGTTACGGTTCTTGAATTTGCTGACACCCTACGTGCTGACCAAGTATTGATCAATAAAGCAGAAAGCATGCCGAATATCGACATTATTAAAATGGCACAAACCACAGAAGTAGTTGGCGATGGTACTCGCGTAACGGGTATTAGCTACAAAGATCGTAACACTGATGAAATCAAACACATTGAACTTGCAGGTATCTTTGTTCAGATTGGTTTAGTGCCAAACACTGAATGGCTAAAAGAGTCAGCCGTTGCCTTAACACCACGTGGTGAAATCGAAATTGGTGCTCACGGTAATACTAACGTTAATGGCTTCTTTGCTGCGGGTGACGTGACAACTGTGCCTTTCAAGCAAATCATCATTGCGATGGGTGAAGGTGCAAAAGCAAGTTTAGGTGCATTTGATTACTTAATTCGTACCCCTGCACCAACAGCTAAGTAATTCAGTTTCGTATCTCTAAACAAATAATAAAGGCCTGTTCTTAAAGAATAGGTCTTTTACATTTTGTCTCTCTAAACACCGCCATAATTCTTACTAATAAAAAAACATATAAGCCTTATCTGTTAAATAATAACGGAAAATGATTTTTATCATCAATAATTTATCGATAATTCGTCTTATTATCCTTTATTTAGAACAACAAGGTCCATAGTCTTATATTATATTCAAACCCACCTATTACATGCTCATTACGTATATAATGCTAAATTTAACATTCCTCAAACTCGTATTATTCTGTAATACATCAATAATAAAATTAATACCCATAAAAACTACTTCATTTTATTATTGACTTAATTATCAATTAATTTGCGCATTTTACAAAATAAATCCCAATTTACAAAAATAAAAAAACAAAAGCTATCATATTTTTTAACACTATTGAGTTTACTTTTATTTTATTTAAAATCATACCTTTATAAGTCAGCCTCATTTTTCTTCTCGATATTCTGATTACCGTCATCATTCATAATTACGATATCAATGGTAGTCTTTTCACTATCAAAACTTATTTCTTTCTGCGTATTTTGTTCCCTTTTTTACCCATCTTTCCTATGGGGTATATTTCTTTAACCAAATCAATCGCACTTTTAAAGTAATAATGATTCCTTTTCTACACTTTTGAGTAATATCTTTTATAACTATTGAGAATTCATATTGTATTCACACCCCCCTATTTGAAGCAGGAAGCTAGTTACATGGAATATTTAGAGAGAATTAAGCGTTTAGCTAAAGTTCAAGGCATCAGTCAAAAGCAACTTGGTGAGGCATTAAGCCTTCAGCAAGGAACAATGAGCCGTAAGCTTTCAGGTAAATATGGTATCGAAGTTCGCGAATTAGAAAAAATTGCAGAAACATTAAATACATCAATCGGCTACATCTTAACGGGCCAAATTGATACAGGTACACAAGCAACAACGACTATCAGTACTGAACACGATAGCTCAGCAACGTGCACCTATATCCCAGTGATCCACCGTAAAGATTTTTCAGCTTACAATTTAGGTGATTCTGTTGAGGTGATCAGTAAGCGTGCTATCCCCCAGCATTTAGAGCGTGACGCATGCCTAGGTTTATTCATTGATAATGAAAATATTTCACATTGTGCGCCAGTGGGCAGTTATGCACTAGCAACTAAAGAAGCGACTTACCGTCCTAAGCAACCTGTATTTGCTTCTGTACGCGGTAGTGAGCCTGATTTTTACCACATGACACAATTGGCTGATGGTGTTGTATTCTCAACCTCACAACCTGATTTTCCAAACCTGTTTGTAAATAACGGTGAGTTTCAAATTCACGGTTACATCATCCAATCAGACTGGGCTTACGATCGTTAATCACGATCACTGTTCAATTAGGGTTAAGAAAGCTCATCGAACGATGGGCTTTTTATTGCTTTTGTTTCTCGCATAAAGCGGTTATTTTTAGGTTATTCAATATTATATTTAACCGAATCTATCATTATGCCTACGATTATTGTTGCCTCAACCAATCCTGCAAAAATCACCGCCGTTACTGATGCCTTTACTGCCGCCTTTCCTCAACAGATCTTTATTACCACGGGTGTTAGCACTGATAGTGGTGTTCGCGATCAACCATTAACCTGTGATGAAACATTATTAGGGGCAAATAATCGTGTTATTTCATGTCGTAAACGTTATCCCGATGCAGATTACATCGTTGGCTTAGAAGCTGGGCTCGATAATAATTTTACATTTGCGTGGATGGTGATAGAGCATCAAGGAAAAAAATCTACCGCACGTTCCGCTTCATTACCTTTACCACCATTGGCACTGGAAAAAATAGCTCAAGGAATGGAGCTAGGCGATGTGATGGATGAAATGTTTGCTCAACAAAATATCAAGCAAAAAGGGGGGGCTATTGCGATGCTAACCCACCATTTATTGAACCGTAGCACTGTCTATCAACAAGCCTTAATTCTCGCGTTAATTCCTTTTTTACATCCTGAATTATATTAGGCTGTAACGACTAACGCGCGATATGTTAACGAAACTAATGATGATTATTCTGACGTAGAAGGGATATTTTTTGCAAGAAAATCAGCTAGCCATGCTTTTGTTGTATCATCTTGATGTTTAAGTTCATTTGAACCTCGAGTAATAGTGGCTACGCCAACACCCAGTAGTTCGCTGATTTTACGTTGGCTACGTTCACCATTGAGTAGCTCATGTACTATATTCACTCGTGCAATCAATGCTTCTCTTTCATCGTGAGTTAATAATACTTTAAACAGTAACTGATCTTGTTGTTCAGCAGAAGCTTGCTGAAGTAAATCTAAAATCTGTTGCCAGTCAGTATACTTTGGTGAGTCTATAGCCATTTTCGTTTATCCCGTAAGGCATTATATACGCGGTGCAGTGTACCGCGATTCCTACATCAGACCAAGTAACGGTTATAACCCTAATCTTTGCTGGCTAAATAATCTTTCAATCAATCAGTATGATATTTACATTCAAAATGCCAATACTCATATGGAAACAGTCTCTTGATGGCAAATAACCGCCACTATTATTTTGATATAACAATAGCGGTTTATTTATAACCTTTGAGAAATAATTAATAACGGGCAGTTAGTTCTTGTGAGCTAAATAACACCCCTTTACGCCCCATCAATTCATTATAATAAATATCAAACATCAGCACATTTTGTACATAACCACGAGTTTCATTAAACGGTATTTGCTCAATAAATGCATAAACATCCAGTTTACCATCGGTTACTTTCTTCCACTGCGCAACTCGACCAGGGCCGGCATTATAGGATGCAAAAGCATAAACACGGTTACCATCATTACGCTCTAACATCATTTTTAAATAGGCACTACCTAAACGAATATTAACACTAGGATCAAATAAGCTTTGTTTGCCTAAGTATTTATAATCAAGTTTTTTTGCTGTTTCTGCTGCTGTTGCTGGCATAAGTTGCATTAAGCCACTCGCACCAACACGGGAGCGTGCATGAATATTTAACGCACTTTCCTGACGTGCTAATGCCATCATGGTCGAGGCTGGAATATTCCGCTGTTCACTGAAGAAATCAAATAACCACTTATGTGCTAATGGAAAACGTAACGTCATATGATCCCATAACTTACCAGAAATCGTGGCCTGAATAGCAAGGTAATGCCATTGATGTTTCTCAGCATAAACCGCTAATTGACGCTTGGTTTGAACATTTGTAATTTTAGATAATAAATATCCCCATTCACGATTCGCTGCAGTCACTTTATCAAGCGCTATTAATTCCTTAACCCGCGCTAAATTCTTTTTATAAGGCTTTAGTAAGGCCGTCGATGTCGGTGCATTCGTCAGTGGATACACAATAGGCTTATTCAATATCGTCGCAGCGGCTGCACTGTAAAAATCACGTTCACCTAATAGTGAAGTGTAAATTTTATCCGCTTGTTTTTTCTTACCATTTTGTGCTAACAGCTTGGCTTTCCAAAAGGTCCAACGCGGCGTCTGTTGCGCTTCTTTTGGTAAGCGATCAATCCACAACTGAGTCTGTTTCCAATCAGCTTCACGAATAGCGTTACGCACGCGACGTTCTAACAGGCTGGCATTGTCACTCTGCGCTAACTTACTATCGCGCCACTTTGCGAGTGTCGTATCCGTCGTTGACATTAACCGTGAAGCGACAGCATCGGCTAAGATTTGTTGCGTGGCTTTATCAAAATGTTGCCCTCGAATGACTTGATCATATTCAGCAACAGCTTGCTTAGTATCAGTACGCGCTAATCGTAAAAAAGCACTTTGCGTTAGTGCTTGATTAAACGGAGTCACTTTACTTTTTTTAGCAAATGCCCCCACATTTTGCGGTTGGTCATATAATGCTAATGCGGTCTCGCCTGCCGCTTGTGCATCGCCACTTAATAACGTATCAAGATAGCTTAACAAGCTATTATTACCATCGGCATATGCTAATACCATACGATCTAGTATCATTGCATTGGTACGTTTACCTGCTGTACTCCAGCTGTCTAATAAATTATCACAGCCAGTTGGTAATGAACGGCCGGTTTGCCACAACTTATCAGCCCCTTGCCACGCTAATTTCGTATGGCCCATTTGCTCTTTTGCATAATAGAATGCACATTGAAGATCAGTATTACGTGGTACTGCTGGTTGCAACATTAAAAAGTCACGCCACTGCCCAGTCTTCACCAATTGATTTAAATAGCGATTTTTAATCGTCTGACTAAACGGTAGCATCTTATATTTATCAACAAAAACCTGCACCTGACTTGGCTTTTGTGTTGCTAGCTGAGCATTAAATTCACGGTACTCCAAATAAGGATAAAGTGGATATCCCCCAAGTTGGGTCTTTTTTTGATGAAACACTGCCATATCATTAGCTGAAAACGCATTTTGCGCTTGTTCGTACCATGTGCGTTGCTGCTCTAATGAAGCTGCTTGAGCCGTTACTGTGCCCGTTAATCCGACCGTCAACAAAGCAAATGAAAAAACGCGAGAATAACTAAATAGACGTGCCACGATTAACTCCATATCAAAAAAACACTAAAAAGCATGTACAATCCTTGCTCAATGATAGCAAAAAAAAACATGCCAATGTAAAATCAAGTTATTACATCAGCACTATATGCATTCACGAGACTGTGATAACAATGAAATCTGATTGTGATAGTAACCATGACAATACACAATCCCTTTCTAATCCTAAAATGCCTTACTTAGCCGCGAAATTAATAACAATTCAAGTGAACTTTTAAAGATTATAGGTACTATAGTAAGCTTCATTTCAGAGTAGAGATCACACACGGATATGGCTGATTACGTCTATACCATGTCGCGAGTGGGCAAAATTGTCCCACCTAAGCGTCAAATCTTAAAAGATATTTCACTGAGTTTTTTCCCGGGTGCCAAAATTGGTGTTTTGGGTCTTAACGGCTCAGGTAAATCAACCTTACTGCGCATCATGGCAGGCATAGATACTGATATTGAAGGTGAAGCACGTCCCCAAGCTGGCCTTAAAGTCGGTTACCTACCTCAAGAGCCAGTATTGGATGAAACCAAAACGGTACGTGAAATTGTTGAAGAATCTGTTTCTGATGTTAAAGAAGCGCTCATTCGTCTTGATGAAGTCTATTCAGCCTATGCTGAACCTGATGCTGATTTTGATGCACTCGCAAAAGAACAAGGCGATTTGGAATCATTAATTGAGACCAAAGATGGCCATAATCTTGGCATGCAACTTGAGCGAGCAGCAGATGCACTGCGTCTACCCGATTGGGATGCTGTCGTTAAAAATCTATCGGGTGGTGAACGTCGTCGTGTGGCTATTTGTCGTTTATTACTTGATAAACCCGACATGCTACTACTTGATGAGCCAACCAACCACTTGGATGCTGAATCAGTAGCATGGCTTGAGCACTTCTTAGTTGATTACAGTGGCACTGTTGTGGCGATCACCCACGACCGTTACTTCCTTGATAATGCTGCGGGCTGGATTTTAGAACTTGACCGTGGTGAAGGTATTCCATGGCAAGGTAACTACACTTCATGGCTTGAGCAAAAAGATGCACGTCTAAAACAAGAATCATCTCAAGAACGTGCTTTACAAAAAACCATAGAGAAAGAGCTTGAGTGGGTACGTCAAAATCCTAAAGGTCGTCAAGCAAAATCAAAAGCACGTATGGCGCGTTTTGAAGAACTTAACACCAGCGATCACCAAAAACGTAATGAAACTAATGAGCTTTTCATTCCACCAGGTGAGCGTTTAGGCGATAAAGTTATTGAAGTTAAAAACCTAACTAAATCGTTTGGCGATCGTGTATTGATTGATGATTTATCTTTCAGTATGCCTAAAGGCGCAATCGTCGGTATTATTGGTGCTAACGGTGCGGGTAAATCAACCCTATTTAAGATGCTAAGTGGCGCAGAACAACCTGATTCAGGCACCATTGAGCTAGGTGAAACAGTAAAATTGGCATCGGTTGATCAGTTCCGCGATAGCATGAACGATGACAACACGGTTTACCAAGAAATCTCTGAAGGCGCTGATATTCTAAAGATCAACAACTTTGAGATCCCCGCTCGTGCGTATGTATCACGCTTTAACTTTAAAGGCAGCGATCATCAAAAACGTATCGGTGATTTATCCGGTGGTGAACGTAACCGTGTTCACTTAGCTAAATTACTAAAAGCTGGCGGTAACGTATTACTACTCGATGAACCAACCAACGACCTTGACGTAGAAACTTTACGTGCATTAGAAGAAGCCTTACTTGAATTCCCTGGTTGTGCCATGGTTATCTCGCATGACCGTTGGTTCTTAGACCGTGTAGCAACACACATTCTTGATTATCGCGATGAGGGGCAAGTGAGCTTATTTGAGGGTAACTTTACCGAATATACTGATTGGTTGAAGAAAACATTAGGGGCTGATGCAGCTGATCCTCACCGTATCAAATACAAACGTATCGCTAAATAATCAATACCATCTAATTAAAGAGCTGTTCATGCAGCTCTTTTTTATTAAAATAAAATAAACAGTTAAATCAATAGCTTTTATTATTGTTGCATAAATAGAGACTGTATCGCCTCATTTTTGTGACGTGATAACTAGCAATCATTTCACCGAAGACATAGACTCAATAGCTTATTACTTATCACTCGTTGGTACGCATCATCCTCAACAATGGCATTTTAAGCCGCTGTTTGACCAACGTTCTCTTATTTATCAATAATAACTATAGATTATGCCTCATTTAGAACCATCACCATTAGGCACTAAACCTGTACGCCCACAGCAGCATTATTACCGTGCAGTGATCATCCTTGCAGTATGCGGCCTACTGAGTTACGGCGGCTATGCAATGTTCCATCTTTACCAAAATGCCAAAATTTCACAGATCAAAGCTCAAAAACTCAGTGCCCAAGCACTAGCATTAAGCGCATCACTGTCAGAAGAAACAGCGATGAATCAAGATCTAAACCAAGCATTAGCTGATAAGAAAAAATCATTAATTGCACTAAATCAACGGATTGATGATATGGAAACTGTATTGGGTATTGAACCACCAGCTGATAATAAAACGATTAGTCAACGAGTCGATACCGCAGCCATTAACTCGGCCGTTAGAGCAACCTTATTTCAATTAATTCCCAATGGTGCACCAACCCCCAATGTACAATTAACATCTGGTTTTGGAACACGGGTTCATCCGATCACAAAGCAGCGTAAACGCCATGATGGACTCGATTTCGCAGCTAAAATTGGCACACCTATATATGCTCCTGCTGATGCCGTTATTGAACGCGCCCGCAGCAGTAATTATGGTTATGGTAATCAATTAACACTAAACCACACCATGGGGTTTATCTCGACTTATTCACACATGAGTAAATTTAACGTCAAACCCGGCGAATTTGTTAAAAAAGGCCAACTTATTGGTTGGACTGGTAATTCAGGGTTATCAACGGGCCCTCATCTACATTATGAAATTCGCTTTTTAGGTAAACCACTCAATCCACGGCCGTTCGTAAAGTGGAACATTGAAAATTTTGATGCTTTATTTAAACAAGAAAAGAATGTTCAATGGGCATCATTGCTAAATACTATCAACAGCATGGTTGCGATGCAGGTGCAATTGACAGGCGATGAAAATCACGATCTTGGTATTACAACAGTCAGTCATACTAAATCGTCACCAAACCAAGACGAACTATAAGCAAGAACAATTTCACTTACCTACAACGAATGTTAAAAAGGCCAACCACATTATCGTGATTGGCCTTGTTGTTGGCCGATAATTAACGCTATTAATATTAATTAATCAGTTCAATTAATTCATGGATAGTTTTCACTGCCACAATTTTTGCACCCAACCCTTCCATTGATTTATGGTAATTACGATAAGGAATAAAGATTTCCGTAAATCCATGTTGCGCAGCTTCTTTTACCCGCGGCACGCCACTGTCTATTGGGCGCACATCACCATTTAGGCTAAGCTCTCCCATAATGCAGGTTGTGCGTGGCACCACAAACTCATTTAGGCTACTGAGTAATGCTGCCACTAATGCCAAATCAATGCAGGTTTCTGACTCATCAATTTTTAATCCGCCCACAATATTAAAAAAAGTATCATGGAAGATTTTGGTTTTAGCATGTTTACGTAAAATACCCGTCAGCATTTTAATTCGATTCATATTTAAACCAACACAAACCCGTTGTGGGAACTCCCCTTCGGTCTCTGTGGTTAGACATTGAATTTCTAATAAAATATTACGATTACCCTTTCGAATACAGGTGATCGCAGAACCAGATGATTCGGTCGTTGATCCCGATAAGAAAATTTCACTTGGGTTATCAACACTGAGCATTCCGCGCTCAGTCATACGGAAAATACCGACCGTATCAACATCACCAAAACGGTTTTTATTGGCGCGTAATGTTCGAACTTGGCCATCATTAGTATCAATGTGCAATAACGCATCAACGATATGTACCAATGTCTGCGGGCCTGCTATTTCATTATTTTTATTAACGTGAGCAATCAAAAACATAGTAACGTTGTTTTGTTTACAATATTGCGTCAGTGATTGCGCTGCCGTTTTTACTTGTGACGGTGAGCCAGGGCTGCCATTGGCTAATTCGGTTGATACTGCTTGAATGGAGTCAATAACCGCAAACTTAATCTGTTTCGCATCTAATTCAGCGATGATCGCTTCAACACTGGTTTCTGCCATTAGATATAAATTATCTTCATTGCAGCTTAGTTTGAGACGATTAACCCGGTTTTTAAACTGTGATAATGATTCTTCCGCTGTACAGTACAACGATGGCATTAATTTCGACATTCTTGCCACTAAATCAGACAACAAGGTCGTTTTACCTGCGCCGGGATCACCTGAAATAATATTGACTGAGCCAGTGGTTAATCCACCACACAATACTCGATCAAGCTCACCAATGCCTGTCAGCATTTTCTGAGCATCAACCGCCTCAACTTCATGCAGTTTTTTAGAACCACCGCCCGCAATACCAGCGTATCCCGACAGACTTGAACGAGCGGAGGTTGCGACACCACTTTTGGTATTTGGAATGGTAAATTCAGTGATCGTATTCCATGACTTACACCCAGAACACTGACCCTGCCAACGCGCAAAATCCATTCCGCAATCACTACACACATATGCTCGTTTTGCTGCTTTTGCCATTCTATATCCTACATCAGTTTATTATTTACAATCACAAACCATCTTAGCGTCAAGAAACTATCGAATAACGACAAATATATGTCAGTTAACACTAAATTTTTTACTCTGTTGGTCGATGATACAACTAGCCATTTATCACTAGATCCAAATCATGCATCTCGACAATTATAAAACATTGATTGAGCAATTATTGCCAATTTATAACCATCCCGATTTTGAAATCGCGTTCAAATTATTAACTGAACACGAAACAGGGCCTGTGCGTCTCCAAATAAAAATGGAAATCAACCGCTTGATGACTCCCTGTAATAAAATTATTGATCTACGAGGACGAGTTAAAGGTCAATGTCGAGAATATACATTTAGTGGTCATAGCCATTGGTTAGATGATGTGGCAATTAATATTTATCATCACCGTAAAGCCATATTTGCTGGGCAATATTGCTATGGCTTATATGAAGAATTAATCAATACTCACAATAATTTTCGTATTCTTCACCAACAACAAAAAATGCCACCGATCTACACCACACCGAAAGACAATCCATATAGCTTATTTCAGGCTCAGCTAATTCGATTTGGATACTACCTTAGTCGCGAAGAAAAGCGACTGGGTATTGCGACGCCAATCGCATTAACCTTGAGCAATGAACAACAGGTATTAGCCACCACCGTTGATCTGTCTTTTTCAGGAGCAAAATGTAAGGTACCCGCAGCCTTTGATTATCAATTAGGCCAAACCATTACCGCATCATTTCCCCAACTGGCACAACAATACCAAGATGCTCGACTTAATCAAAGCCACCATTATCGTATTTTAGGCATTGATGATATTCAAGATAACGACAATATAAAATGGTTGCGATTACTGGCATTAACTGACAATACTGCCTTACAAGCAATCATTAAACATGATCAGCACCAATCGCTAAGCCGTAAAAATCATGATGACAAAATCATTCAATTACGCACCCAAGGTTATGAGCATTGCTACCTTAAACATACCCTTACAATGCCGTTATTTTTTGCTGGCGAAAATTTAAAATACAGTTTATTGACAGATCACAATCAACACCAATGGCAATATTGGCATGATGAACGCAATCAACCTGTGATCAACCATCTTTTATCAACAACGCGAATCAGTAACCTTGAATTAAGTGGTATTTCTCACACCAGCACTTTAATTTACAGTTTCTGTCATGAGCATCAAGGCCAGCGCTATTTTTACTCGGCAGCACTACCTGAAATGACACGCCAGCAACGACTCCTATTTTGGCAACTTGGGGCTAAACGCGATAGTTGGCGCGTAATGCGGTTAACCATGTATCCATTGGCTCAAAATGACATTCAAGCACTAGCACAACTGACGCCTGAAATGATGCCTTACTGCCAAGATTTATCACATATAGGGACGTTAGAAGACTTAACCCATCAAGAGGCTCAGTCGGATTACTTATGTAGCGTTACATCAACCCTAACACCACAAGCATTGAATCAATTTCGTCATCCGCGTAACCCTATCAGCCAAGCGGAAGCGATTTATTTTGATCCAAAACCACTACGCAGCGAAGATAGATTTAGCTATAAAACTGCAATTACATTACTGCAAGGTTCTGAATCGATAAGTGGTACATCCATCGATTTTTCTAGTCGTGGACTAAATATCAATTTACATCAGCCTTTACGATGTAAGCAAGGTGATACGGTTCAAATTGAATTTACGCATTTGGCGCGCAACACTAAAAACAACATTTTAAAAAGAATGCCTTATCACGTTATTCGTACCAGCCCCAGTGGTAAAAATATTCAATTAACAACCATTGAAAATGAAGAAGGGTTATTAGGTGGGCAATTTCTCCGTTCTTTAATTGAGTCTAACCTTGAAAAATTGGCCCTATGCAAAGAGCCACAACCTTCCACGGCGATGTTGTTAACCATGCATCAAATGCTATTAACACGGCTGCATAGCCTGCCATATTTCGCAGAAAAGGTAGATCATAAAATAAAAGTTAAAGCTGTCGGTTCTAATTTTCCATTGTCGCCACTCGCAAGCATGTTGCATCAACTAAGTGACAATGATCGTTTAGATCTTGATATAATTTTTAAGCAACGAGTCAAAGCAATGCTCACCGATCCCATGCGGCCACGAGATAAACAGCAACAGCATTTTATTCATGAACTGTATTTAGCCGTTGAGTATAATGGTAAGCAAGTGCATCAAATTGATACGAAACTTCGCAGTGATTTTGATGATTTAGCAGCGCTACGGGACTATATTCAGCAAGCAAGACAACACGGTGATCTGTTTGCTCTGCGTATTACCGCGCTACCATTATTGAATCCATTAACGGCATTAATTGGTGAAAAGCTCAGTAAATTAGCGCGCTTAACATTACATCGTGCGCGCGCATTGGAAATGGAATTTACATCATTAATTGGTTGTGGCGAAATTTATGATATTACCGATGAAGTCTTAATTCGCCTTGAAATACATTAAGTCTAACAACACTCCACGCTTACTCAGTGTGGAGTGTTTTACACAACTCAACGTAATTATCGTATCACAACACGACTCGCTACCACGTTAATCGCTGTTCAGCTAACGACGCTGATAAAATACAAATAATGGCTCCTAAATTGGCATGTCGAACGGCCACATCTGCTTGCTGCTCAACTTTAGGTTTAGCATGATAAGCAATGCCTAATCCGGCAACGTCCATCATCAATAAATCATTAGCACCATCACCAACTGCTACCGTATTATGAGGCTCAATATCAAATTCCTCAGCAAGAGCCAATAAGATCTCTGCTTTAGATTTTGCATCAATGACCTTACCCGTCACCTTACCCGTTAACTTACCATCAATAATTTCAAGTGTATTTGATGTCGCTGATACTAAATTAAACTGTTGTTTAAGGTGATTTGAAAAATAGGTAAAACCACCCGATGCAATGGCGACTTGCCAACCATAATGATACAACGTCGCAATAAGTTGTGGTAACTCCGGCATTAACGGTAACTTATCGCGTACTTGCGTTAAAATAGCTTCATCTGCCCCTGCTAACGTTGCTACTCGCTGACGTAGGCTTTGTTCAAAATCCAGTTCACCAAGCATCGCACGCTCAGTTACCGCTGCAACTTCTTTACCGACACCCGCTAATATTGCAATTTCATCAATACACTCAATCTCAATTGCGGTTGAATCCATATCTAACACTACAATCCCTGGCATTGATAAATCGGGAATATCACTGACATAAGCAACATCTAATTGCTGCTCTATCACGATTTGTTGTTGGGCTGGTGTTAGCTCGCTAGCAATCAAAATCACATCGTACGATCCCACTTTCCATGCCGCGACAATCTCAATCGCAACCGTAGCGACAGCATTTATAGCATCAATATTATCGAGCGTGATATGAGGGCCATATACCAGCCAATTTGCTTGGCGCTTACTCGCATTTGTGACGGATAATATTTCAGGAAAGCGTTTATATAAAGTGGGGTGTTTATTAATTTTGAGTACGTTAGCAACATCCATTGCGTCATCCTTAACAATTTAATTACTATAAACCTAACGATTGTACACATGAAGAGCAAGTTCAATTGTAAAGTTATTGTTATATCAACAACTAACAAAAACCAATTTACCCACTTAAAATCAAATACTTAACTTCTATTTTATTTATTCTTCATGTAAAAAACAGAGTGTTAATAAACCGTAACAAATCCCTATTAGGTGAAATAATCATCCGTTATTTTTTTAGTGTAGAATAACCTTAATCAGAGCAATCGGGTGAGATGAATGATTCAATGGAACACTAAGCGGTGGCAACGTCAACGGCTGCAAAAAGCCATGATATTATTTGTATGCCTATTAACCTCTATTGGCATACTGCAATATGGCGCGATACTTAGCCAACAAAACTACCACATGCTAAGCGAGCAAACTCAAACATTATCACAAATTATTGTTCGCCAAGCCGCTAAAAATGCCGCCACCGATATTAAAAATAAAGATCAGCGTCAACTGCAATTATTAGTCAATAATTTAGCAGCAGAGCCTCTCATTCTCGATGCGACTATCTATAATCTTGAAGGGGTAGCACTTGCAAAAACAAAAACGGCGTTACCGTTAGAGCAACTCACAGGCCTATCAACCCCATTAGCTATAGCGAGTATCGGTCGTCAGCAAATTGCAGAACCAGTATTAATAAACGGTCATATTGTTGGATTTATGCGAATCACACTTGAGCGAGATAAATTACTCACTCACGCCATTGACCAAATGTCGACGATGACGGCAATTATTCGCGGACTGATTATTGCAGCACTGATTATTGGAATCTTACTGACCGTCGTCTTTAGTCGTCAACGTTATCAAGGCAGTTTCCCTTTTCTGCGTAATCAGCATTAATCATATTATCTTTCTCGCATAAAAAAGCGGTAACAGCTTGTCACTGTTACCGCTTTTTTTAATGCTTATAACTACTGATATACAGTGTCAATCAAGCATTTAATTACTCAGCATCGCCAAGTAATACTGATTCTAGTGCGATTTCAATCATCTCGTTGAACGTTAATTGACGCTCTTCAGATGTTGTTGCTTCACCACGTAGGATATGGTCAGAAACAGTACAGATAGTCAGTGCTTTAGCACCAAACTCAGCAGCAACACCGTAGATACCCGCCGCTTCCATTTCAACACCAACAATGCCGTATTTATCCATTGTTTTGAAGAACTCAAAATCAGGATTGTAAAACAAATCAGCTGAGAAGATATTACCTACTTTAACAGGAATGCCTTTTGCTTTTGCTGCGTCTACTGCATTTTGTACCATACCGAAATCAGCAATCGCTGCGAAATCATGGCCACCAAAACGGATACGGTTTACTTTAGAATCTGTTGATGCGCCCATACCGATAACAACATCGCGTAATTTAACGTCATCACGTACGGCACCACAACTACCAACACGGATAATTTTCTTCACGCCAAAGTCTTTAATTAACTCTGTCGCATAAATAGAACAAGAAGGGATACCCATACCGTGGCCCATAACAGAGATCTTACGACCTTTGTAAGTACCAGTGAAACCAAGCATGCCACGAACGCTACATACTTCTGTCACATTCTCTAAAAATGTTTCAGCAATGAACTTAGCACGTAGCGGATCACCCGGCATTAGTACTACGTCTGCAAAATCGCCCATTTCAGCATTAATATGTGGAGTAGCCATAGTTATATCCTTTCTGTTAATTGAATCAGCGTTTAGAGGTAACGAGGTTTGTTTATACTCATCGCTCAGTTATTGCTGATCACCGTTTAATATCGATCTGATAACGATCGTTATCGTACAAATATGTCCATTTTTACTACGCAAGGCGATAGATCTCATGATCAGTCGCCTTGATGATCAAGATAACGTCACAGTATTACGTTTATAGGAACGATTTACCGTAATCCATATCAGAAGTACCAAAATGTGTTGCTAAGCTTTGACCGATATCAGCAAATGTTTCACGACGGCCTAATGAGCCTGCCTGAACTTTTGGTCCTGTAACGATCACTGGAATATGCTCACGTGTATGATCAGTACCAGGCCATGTTGGATCACAACCATGGTCAGCGGTAATAATTAACACATCATCTTCTTTTAGTAACGCTAAAATTTCAGGTAAACGACGATCAAAATATTCAAGTGCCGCAGCATAGCCTGCAACATTACGACGGTGGCCGTAAGCTGAGTCAAAATCAACAAAGTTAGTAAATACGATGCTGTTATCACCAGCAACGTCAATTTGTTCTAACGTTGCATCAAATAGAGCAGGAATACCAGTCGCTTTCACTTTACGAGAAATACCACAACCCGCATAGATATCAGAAATCTTACCAATAGAAATAACTTCACCTTGCTTTTCTTCAACTAACTTTTGCAAAATAGTTGTTGCAGGTGGCTCAAGTGATAAGTCACGGCGGTTACCCGTACGTTCAAATTGACCTTTACCAGCACCAATAAATGGACGCGCAATAACACGACCAATATTGTAATCTTCTAGCTCTTCACGCACGATATGACAAAGTTCCATCAACTTATCAAGACCGTAAGTCTCTTCGTGACATGCAATTTGGAATACAGAGTCAGCAGATGTATAGAAAATTGGTTTACCTGTTTGCATGTGCTCTTCACCCAAATCATCCAGTACTTGTGTACCAGATGCATGGCAATTACCTAAGTAACCGTCTAAGCCTGCACGCTCAAGGATGCGATCAGTTAGCTCTTTTGGAAAGCTATTGGTCTTATCGCTGAAATAGCCCCAATCAAATAATACCGGTACGCCTGCAATTTCCCAGTGGCCAGAAGGTGTATCTTTTCCTGATGAAATTTCTTTCGCATGGCCAAAAGCCCCTACGATTTCAACATCAGTATCCATACCTTCAGGAAAATGACCACATGACTCTTCACACGCTTTTGCTAAACCTAATTTAGTTAAGTTAGGCAGATAAAGGGCACCACTACGATCACCATTATTAGCTTCACCACGGGCACATGCTTGAGCGATGTGACCTAGGGTATTTGCACCCACATCACCAAAATCAACCGCATCTTCCGTCGCGCCGATACCAAAAGAATCTAAAACTAAAATAATTGAACGTTTCATTTTTGCTCCGTTATACGTCTTGTTCGCCAATACGACGGTATACTTCAGGGGTTGGCTCTGACTGTGTATCAGCAATGCTGATGTTGGCACGAACCGCTTTAGCTGCTTCTTGCCATTGCGCTTCAGTACGAGCGTGTACCATTGCTAATGGAGTATCTGCATATACTTCATCACCAAGGCGAATCATATTTGATAAACCGACAGCATAATCAATGCTATCGCTAGCAACACGACGACCACCGCCCATACCAACAACAGCCATACCTAGACCACGGGTATCCATCGCAGTTGCAAAACCGGTTGTTTCAGCAAATACAGGTTTAATGATCTCTGCTTTATCAAGATAGTTATCATAATTATCGATAAAATCAGTTGGACCACCAAGGCCTGCAACCATTTTGCCAAAACGTTCTGCTGCTTGACCATTATCTAACACTGTTTGAAGTTTCGCACGTGCTTGCGGTAAATCTGATGCTAGTTTACTGATAACTAACATTTCAGCACACAATGCCATAGTGACTTCATATAAACGTGGGTTACGGTATTCACCCGTTAAAAACTGTACCGCTTCTCGCACTTCAAGTGCATTACCCGCGGTTGATGCTAACACTTGATTCATATCAGTCAACAACGCAGAGGTACAGGTTCCCGCCCCATTGGCAACCGCAACAATAGATTTAGCTAATTCTTCTGATGCTGTATAAGTTGGCATAAATGCACCAGAGCCTACTTTTACATCCATCACTAAGTAATCTAAACCCGCTGCTAATTTCTTAGACAAAATAGATGCTGTGATTAATGAAATATTATCCACTGTTGCCGTTACATCACGGGTCGCATAAACACGCTTATCTGCAGGCGCTAAATCACCAGTTTGACCAATAATAGCTACGCCGGCTTCTTTGGTTACTTTACCGAACACTTCATTGCTTGGCGTAATGTTGTAACCTGGAATTGATTCCAGTTTATCTAGCGTACCACCAGTATGGCCAAGACCACGACCAGAGATCATTGGTACATAACCACCACAGGCCGCTACCATAGCGCCCAGCATTAAAGAGGTCACATCACCCACACCGCCAGTTGAGTGTTTATCCACAATTGGACCATCAAAATTCATGTGACCCCAATCGATCACCATACCAGAGTCACGCATTGCACACGTTAAAGCAACACGCTCATCCATGGTCATATCATTAAAATAAATCGCCATTGCAAAGGCTGCGATTTGACCTTCGGAAACAGTATTTTTGGCTACACCTTGAATGAAAAAATTAATTTCATTGGCAGTTAAAACAATATTGTCGCGTTTTTTACGAATAATTTCTTGAGGTAAGTACATGACGATCCTCTTACTGATATGGATTTCAATGGGGAAAATAAATTATTTAGTTACAAAGCCAAACTATTATTACGATAAATTTTACGTGCAAGAAGTCTGTCAGTGATGACAAAACATCATTGAGAATAGCGCTAAATAAAATAAATAATTACAGCTAATATATAACGATTAGCATCAATAATAAGCGTTGAAAATAATAAGGTGGCATGACACCACCTTATGTTAACTAAAGCTTAGTAACCGCCTTGTGCAGCTTGCTCGCCTTCACCTAATGTGTGAAGTAAGTTAGCAAGTAGGCTCGATGCACCAAAACGGTAATGACGGCTATCAGCCCACTCATCACCAAGAATAGTGTTTGCCATTGCTAAGTATTGTTGAGCATCTTCAGCCGTACGCACACCACCAGCAGGCTTAAAGCCAACGGTTTTAGCTACGCCCATGTCTTTAATTACATTAAGCATGATTTCGGCAAATTCAGGCGTTGCATTTACAGGCACTTTACCTGTTGATGTTTTAATAAAATCAGCACCAGCATTGATACAAATTTCAGATGCTTGCTTAATTAGCGCTTCTGTTTTTAGCTCACCTGTTTCGATGATAACTTTAAGCAATACATTGTCACCACACGCAGCTTTACATTGCTTCACTAGCTCAAAGCCTACTTCTGCATTGCCAGCCATTAACGCACGGTATGGGAATACAACGTCTACTTCGTCGGCACCATAAGCAACAGCGGCTTTTGTTTCAGCGACAGCAATCTCAATGTCATCATTACCGTGTGGAAAGTTAGTTACTGTTGCCACTCGTACATCTGGTGTGCCTTGCTCACGTAGCTGCTTCTTAGCGACTGGAATAAAACGAGGGTAGATACATACTGCAGCAGTGTTACCAACAACTGTTTTTGCGTTCTTACATAGCGTGATCACTTTTTCGTCAGTGTCGTCTTCATTTAATGTTGTAAGATCCATTAATTTTAGTGCACGTAGTGCTGCCGCTTTTAAATCGCTCATGACTCTCTCCAGTCGTAATGTTTGATCGTGGTAGTGTTAATACTACTACCTGAATACTCGATATGAATTCAGCAGTGACCTCATTAATTTCACTGCGGTGCAACAGCATTCATTGCCGTTGTCATCTATGAGCGGACGTTATTCCTTGAAGACCCAGAAGAAAATAAACACCTTCTAGTTGCTATCCTTTTCACCGCGTAAGCTACCCTGTACAAGATTAAGTCACCTTAATCTGTTTAGGCGTTACTTCACTTATAATATCAACTCAACCACGACTCGACCATTAATCTCGTGTTTCCTGTGGTGGATAATATGTTTACTGAAATAAAAAGTGTTCTCGTAACTGATGCAACTTAAACATAAAAAAAGCCGTATTTTGCATAACACCTATTAGTGATGCAAATAACAGCAAAAACCATATCTTTGGCAACTGCGATACTGTTTCTATAAGGGAATAATAACAGAGTGAAAATTAAGAAAGGGGAACGCAATCGATTTTATTACATTAAACCAAACTTAAATTTCATGACTTTTGACTAACGAAAAAAAACGCCACAGCATTAGCCATGGCGTTTCTTATCTGAGGTTAGTCTTTATTTATAACTATGATGCTAGTGTAATAAATAAACCTGCAATTGTTGCTGACATTAGGTTAGATAATGTACCTGCTGCAACAGCCTTCATACCAAAGCGAGCAATTTCAGCACGACGCGTTGGAGCAAGACCACCTAAACCACCCAGTAGAATTGCGACTGAAGATAGGTTAGCGAAACCACACAATGCGAACGAGATAATAGCTTTAGTCTTATCAGACATTTCAGCACCAGTTTGTGCTACTAACATGCCGCCATCTGCCACATCTTTTAGGTAAGGGGCAAAGTTTAGGTAAGCAACGAATTCGTTAACAACAATCTTCTGACCGATGAATGAACCAGCAACTTGAGCTTCACCCCATGGCACACCAATAAGGAATGCAAGTGGTGAGAATACGTAACCTAGAATCAGTTCTAGTGTTAGTTCAGGCATACCGAACCAACCACCGATACCACCAAGCATACCGTTAATTAGTGCAATTAGACCGATGAATGCAAGTAACATTGCGCCTACGTTTAGCGCTAGTTGCATACCAGATGATGCACCAGCTGCTGCTGCATCAATAATGTTCGCTGGTTTTTCTTCGCTTTCATCTTCATCGTTACCCGCAATCTGCTCAATAGGTTGCTCAGTTTCAGGCTTAATGATTTTAGCAAATAGTAGACCACCAGGTGCAGCCATAAATGAAGCGGCAATCAAGTACTCTAGAGGAACACCCATTTGTGCGTAGCCTGCAAGTACACCACCAGCCACTGACGCCAAACCACCACACATTACCGCAAACAGCTCAGACTGAGTCATCTTAGGAACGAACGGACGAATAACCAATGGTGCTTCCGTTTGACCCACAAAAATATTAGCTGTTGCAGACATTGATTCCGCATGAGAAGTGCCAAGAACTTTACGTAAACCGCCACCAAGAATATTGATAACAATCTGCATTGCGCCGATGTAGTACAACACACTGATAAGTGCAGAGAAGAAAACGATAACAGGCAGTACGCGTAATGCGAAAACAAAGCCACCGCCGCCAAATAATTCAAACATCTTGTTTGATGTTAAGCCACCAAATAAGAAGTTAATACCGTCGTTACCATAGCCAATAACGTTAGCGACTGCTTGAGACATGCCATACAGCACGTCACGACCTACAGGTACATAGAGTACAAATGCACCCAATAAAAATTGGATAGCAAACGCGCCACCAACAGTACGTAAATTGATTGCTTTACGGTTATCAGATAGAAGTACGGCAAGTAATAGCAGTACCACCATTCCAACTAGGCTCATTAGCAGGCTCATGATTTATGGAATCCTATAGTTAAGTTTTGGCGTATTGACAGTTAGGCTCTTTTATAGAGTCGGCGCATTATACTCATGGAGTTCCTGATGATGTAATGCAAAGATCACAGTTTATGAGGAAATTTGATGTACCATAATCAGCTATTGTGACTCGCATCACATAACACTTATTTAACCAGCCCCTCATTCAACGCAATCGTTTGGCTTTGGCAGCAAAATCACACCTTTATTTGAAATAATTCAGTACTTGTTAAGGTTGTTGCTTGTGCTATTTGTGCATAAGTCTCCCCGCGAATATCCGCTAACGTTGTAACAATTTCGACTAAACGCTCAGGTCTATTAGCTTGACCTTGATACCCTGACACGGGCATATCTGGAGCATCGGTCTCTAATAACAACGTAGATAACGGTAGTTTCGCTATAGTAGCGCGGGTTTTTTGAGCTCGACTATAAGTAATGGTGCCACCCACACCGATTTTGATACCGAGATCAACAAGCTGAGTTGCCTGCTGGTAACTACCACTAAAACCATGATAAACACCTCCCATTTTAGGGGGCTGCTGACGTAATAGTGTAACCAATTCAGGAAAGGCTTTACGACAATGTAAAATCACCGGTAAATGATGTTCATTGGCTAATTGAAGTTGTGCTTGTAGCCACTGTAATTGTTGGTCTCGATTAACGTTCGCCACAGCAAAATCTAACCCACATTCTCCCACCGCCACACACAGGTCATCATTCTTGGCGTTAGTGAGCAAACGTGCTAATTCATCCACCACATCTACTGCATGTTGATGGCTAAAAAAAGGGTGAATACCTAATCCATAATATAGGCCAGAGAATTGCTGACATAAGGTTGCAACTGTGTGCCAATTACTGCTACCGACCGTTGGAATAACCAACGCTTTCACTCCCGCTTGCTGCGCTTGTGTCCATGCTTGAGCGGGATCGGCTGCAAATGGCGCAAAGTCAAAATGACAATGGCTATCTATCACAACCGGTTGTTTGGTGGTTACTGCCATAATTTGAGTCTCTATATTAAGAAGGTGATGCATATTATGCCGTGAATTAACCATCAAACGGGTCATTATTTACCTTTGTGAGTAATTCTCGCTGCGGCTAGATTGAGTATAAGGATAAAATCAGCGACAATAGTGAATAACGCACTCCATTCAAAAAGAACATGCTAATGTCGCAAACACTGTTTCAAGGCGAAGTATCGAAACGTCGTACTTTCGCTATTATCTCCCACCCCGATGCGGGTAAAACCACCATTACTGAAAAAGTATTGTTGTTCGGAAACGCGATCCAAAAAGCGGGCACCGTAAAAGGTCGTGGCTCTAACCAGCATGCAAAATCTGACTGGATGGAGATGGAAAAAGAACGTGGTATCTCAGTAACCACTTCTGTAATGCAGTTTCCTTACAACGCTTGTTTGGTTAACTTACTTGATACTCCCGGACACGAAGACTTCTCAGAAGATACTTACCGTACCCTAACAGCCGTTGACTCATGTCTAATGGTTATCGATGCCGCTAAAGGTGTCGAAGATCGTACCCGTAAGCTAATGGAAGTAACGCGCCTACGTGATACACCTATTGTTACCTTCATGAACAAATTGGATCGTGAAACACGTGATCCAATGGAATTACTGGATGAAGTTGAAGTTGAATTAGGTATGGCATGTGCGCCAATTTCATGGCCAATCGGTTGTGGTAAAGAGTTCAAAGGTGTTTACCATATTCACCGTGATGAAACGATTCTTTACAGCACAGGTCAAGGCCACACTATTCAAGAACAACGTATCATCAAAGGGCTAGAAAACCCTGAGTTGGACGTTGCTATTGGTAGCGATCTTGCGGCTAACCTACGTGAAGAACTAGAATTAGTCATTGGCGCATCAAATGAATTTGATCGTGAACTCTTTTTAGCGGGTGAACTAACACCGGTATTCTTTGGTACTGCACTGGGTAACTTTGGTGTTGACCATATGCTTGACGGCTTAACTGAATGGGCTCCTGCACCATTACCTCGCCAAGCTAATACCCGTGAAGTTGAAGCAACGGAAGAGAAATTCACAGGCTTTGTGTTTAAAATCCAAGCAAACATGGATCCAAAACACCGTGACCGTATTGCTTTTATGCGTATTGTATCAGGCACTTACGAGCAGGGCATGAAGATGAACCATGTTCGTACCGGTAAAAACGTCAGTATTTCTGATGCCGTAACCTTTATGGCTGGTGACCGTTCACGCGCAGAAACAGCTTATGCTGGTGATATTATTGGGTTACACAACCACGGTACGATTCAGATTGGTGATACCTTTACTCAAGGTGAAGAACTGAAGTTTGCTGGTATTCCAAACTTTGCTCCTGAACTTTTCCGTCGTATTCGTCTAAAAGATCCACTAAAGCAAAAGCAATTGCTAAAAGGCTTAGTACAACTTTCAGAAGAAGGTGCTGTACAGGTATTCCGTCCGCTACAAAACAACGATCTTATCGTTGGTGCGGTTGGTGTACTTCAGTTTGATGTGGTTGTGGCACGTCTTAAAGCTGAATACAACGTTGAAGCGATTTATGAAGGCGTTAACGTAGCAACTGCACGTTGGGTTGAATGTGATGACGCGAAGAAACTTGAAGAATTCAAGCGTAAGAACCAAACGCACCTAGCACTCGATGGCGGTGATAACTTATCTTACATCGCACCAACCATGGTTAATCTTAACCTTGCCAAAGAGCGTTTCCCTGAAGGTGATTTCCGCGCCACTCGCGAACACTAATCCCCTAGGTTACTAATACCCAAAAGGCCGTATTCATCTGGATACGGCCTTTTTATTGGTCTTTATTTATAGGTACTTTATAAGTAAATCAGCCAAAAGGCATAAACATATACGCCATGATCAACGCATCTTCACGACCATCAACCGCTGGATAATAACCAACACGACGATTAGTTTCATTAAATCCGGTTGCTTCATAAAGCTTGTATGCACCCGTATTGCTCTCACGTACTTCAAGCCAAATCTCTTCCGCTTGTTTTGCTTCTAATGCATCAATAAAACCATTAAGTAATAACTTACCGTAGCCTTTACGTTGCTGAGCTGGATCTATGGCAATATTCAATAACGTACCTTCACCTGCAACTAATTGGCCAAAGCAATAACCGACCACCTGCTCATCAACCATTAACACATAGTTAGCTGCAATACGATTTGGCTCTTTACGAATCATTGATTCAGCCCAAGGAAAAGTGTTGGCCGCTTGTTCAATACGCCAAACATCATCAGTATGGTGTGCTTCTAATGGAATAATTTTATGAGTCATAACTACAAATCTGTTGCCATAATGCTTTCTTAGATGAAGGATCATTATGCATAAGTTTTAGTGAGGCCGAATTCAGAACCTGACAACCCGTCGGGTATGTTCCTTGGCAACCTGCAAACCAACACCACGTTAAATGATGCTCTGCGATTTGATCAAGTGCCGATAACGGCAAGGATAATGCTTGCTCTGGCGTCAATTTCATACTTGATAAAATGCGTCCAAATAACCAAGCATCATGCTCATTCAATTCCTCAGCCGAAATAAAAAGCAGCTTACACTCAGCGGGCAGATTGATCACAGGTAACACTTGGTTAGGAAAAAGCTCAGGCTTTCGCACTTGCCAATAAGTGATCCCCATTTCCTGTAACACCTGAATATCGCGTTGCTTCATACCCTACCTGCTATGGAATATAAATGGAGGCTGATCCTAGCAAATCCGCACAGCTTTGTACTCATAAACTATCATCTTCTGTCTTCAACCGCTTAAAAACAACAATGCCGACATGATGTCGGCATTGGTTATTATTTTTTAGCTATTATCAATATGACATTTTAGTCATGGTAACGTTGTGCTAATGCATCTGCGGCAACCATTGCTTGGTAAACGCGATCAGCATTGACTTTAACGGCCATATTACACATGGTGTCACCTTCAGCGCAGGCAATCTCAGCCACTTGACGCCATTCAGCTTCCACCATTTCTTCAATACCAAAATCAGCTAAAGTTAATGGTAAACCAGCTGTTTTCATTACATAAATAACATTTTCAATTTCTTCAGCGTCTGCTTTTTCAAGTACTAATTGAGTCAGCAAACCAAACGCTACTTTTTCACCATGCTGAATATGGTGTAATTGTGGTAATGAAGACATACCGTTACTAACAGCGTGCGCTGCCGCTAAACCACCTGATTCAGCACCAATACCACTTAGGTAAATCGTTGCTTCAACCATTTCTTCTAATGCTGGAGTTACCACATGACGACGCGCTGCATCCATTGCCATTTCTACGTTTTCAACGATCAACTCATAGCACATAAGTGCCATACCAAGACCGGTACGTGATACACGTTTTTGTACTAGGTTTAAACCGTCAGCGTAACAACATGCACGTGCTTCAAAGAAGGTTGCTAATGCATCACCAATACCAGCAGCAAAGAACTTCGTTGGCGCAGCAGCAATAATACCCGTATCAGCAATAACAGCATCTGGGTTTTGAGGTAGGAACAAGTAACGGTCAAATTCACCATCATCTTTATATACAACAGATAATGCAGTACAAGGTGCATCTGTTGAAGCAATGGTTGGGAAAATGATAACGGGAATGTGAGCAAAATGCGCAACCGCTTTAGCGACATCCATTGTTTTACCACCACCAATACCCACGACTACATTTGCGCCTAGGTGTTTTACGATCTCATGGATACGACCAATTTCAGTATCAGTACATTCATATTGAAATTGTTCTGCATGAGCGCTAATGCCTGCTTGTTGTAGCGCAGGTAATGCTTCTTGTTGTACTTTATTAAGAATAAATTCATCACAAATCAATACAGCATTATTACCAAAATCTTTAATAAAACCGCCTAATTGTGGCAATAGGTTTTGACCAATAATGAATTTTTTTGGTGAGGTAATACTACGAGGGATCATGAATGTTATTCCTTAATAATTGTTTATTAGCAATAAAATACCACCACCAAATATTAAGCTAAATGACAAATAAAGAGTTCTTACTTCTCAATATTAACCCTATTGCACTGCAATATGAATAACTTATTAATGGATACTAAAAAGCCATGTTCTTCCTCGCAGCAGTGAAGCAACGGCTGCATTAAAAGTAGAATCATGGCTTGTTAATTACTGTAATAAAATCAGTACATCACTTATGCTAAGGCGTTAAACTCTTCACAGTACTCCACTACCCCTTGATATTGTTGCACACTACCAGGAGTAATTTCTAATACCATAAAGGCCTCTTCTGTACTCGGCCAGCGACAAGTTAGTCCATGCTGTAAAGCAGCTTCATAACCCGCGCGATGGTAATAATTAGGATCACCTAGTACCACTACAGCTGGATAATCAAAATCAGCTAATGTCGCTTGCGCTTCTGCTAATAATGCTAAACCAACCCCTTGATTACGATGGTCTTGATGGATAGATAAAGGTGCAAGCCCTTGCCAATTTGTCTCTTGTCCAGCCACAGTTACAGGACTAAAAAAAGCATGGCCAATCACTTCCCCCTCATCGGTACAAGCAACAAGTGATAATGTTCGACAACCATTCTCACGCAAGCGCATCACTAAATTAGCTTCAGCGTCGGTATCAAAAACTGATTTTAATAATGCATCGATCAATAAAATATCAGCGGGTGCTTCAGATCTAATGAGCATGTGTAACCTCTTTATCAATCACGTTAGTCTGCATTCCCTGATGTATAAAATCAGCTGATTGCTGTAACACAAATTTCACGGCAGAAGGTAAAGAATCAAGATCAATACTGTCCATTAGGTTCTTTACTTCCAAGCCCAATTCAGTATCCCCTTCAATACGAAGGCGACGTTGGAAAAACAGTGTATCTGGATCTTCTTTACGTGCGGCAATTAACACTAAGTCATTACACTCACCGCTAAAGCTCACATCATGATGTTCACAGTGCTCAGCGACAACTAATGTCTCATTTTGATAACTAATGAACCATTGTAACGCTAAATCTCGCACTTCAACTTTTAACCAGCGATCCTCAAGAAATTCAAAATCACCATCGGCCAATGCTTCTTTGAAAACCATCGCAAGACTATCTAACATGATCTTTTTTTGAAGCGAGAAAGGCGTCAATTTCGCAGGGACACGCAATAATGCTGGACCATGTTGAACTAATTGTTTTCTAAGTTGAGCAATCACTATCTGTATTCCCGTTTAAAGTCGAACGCTAAAAATGAATTGTATGGCAATCTTAACCATTTGTTTTATGCCTTGAGTCAAAAAAAAGCAATTGCCTATCTAAAACAAGTCATTATTTTGTTAATACGCATTATATTAACGCTCACTAACATTTACACTAGTTATCAATTAATCACACTTTATTATTAACATTAAAATCATATAACTAAGGATTAAACACTGATGCAGATAGAGCAACTCGACTATTGGTTTCCACTTTTAACAAATAATAGTCCTTTCCTGTTTGCGATCATTGACGACCAACATCGCTATCATAGGGTGAATAATCGTTATAGTGATATCAGTGGTAAATCACAACATCAATTGATCGGCAGTACTGACTCTGACATTCTTGGCCATTACTACTACCAATGTTTAAAGCCATATTATGAGCGCGCATTTAAAGGTGAAGTCATTGAGGCCGAAGTGACAATTAATGATACGTCACACCATACCTGTTTACATATCAGTCTGGCTCCTTTGGTCAATGCTTCTGGTAACATTAGTCATATTATTTCGCATTCTATTGATACCTCAGAACGTCATATTTTAATCAATTCCTTACAAGAATCTGAGCATCAGTTAATCCAACTTCAAAATTTAATGACTGATGGTATCTGCATTGTAGAAAAAAATATCATCAAAAATGCCAATCAACACGCGGTAGATCTATTAGGCATGGCCTCTAAGCCCGCCTTACTTGGACAGCAGCTTGAGCATTTATTATTAGACAGTAATAATCAACCTTGCCACAGCAAAACATTCACTCAAGCATTCCATACTGACAATCAGCATTATTATTCCATTAATAATATTGAGCGTGCGCCATTAACTATCGCAACGATGCCAATAACCATTCTTGGTGAGTCGGCGTTATTAATTAAACTGGCTCCTGCAGCCAGTGCCAATGACCAACAATACAGAATAGAACAACTGACTCAACTTGATTCATTAACCGGGTTATATAATCGTTATGGTTTTAGTCGCCAACTTGATCGACTAATGAAAGCCAATACCCCTTTGTTTATGCTCTATATCGACATTGATAACTTTAAAAATATTAATGATTCATTGGGCCATCATATTGGAGACAAAGTCTTACAAGAAATAGCACAACGATTGCAACAATTGTTACCTAAAGATGCCGTTATTGGTCATTTAAGTGGTGATGAATTTGCGGTCATATTAACTAACCCCGAACATGAAAACAGTGGTGAAATGATCGCTGAACAGATTATCACCCTCGTTAACTTACCGTTTGATCTTCGCTATTTCAGTAAGCACCTTTCTTGTTCAATCGGCATGGTCAAATCACCCGGTAATGGTCATGACGCGCGAATGATGCTGCAAAATGCCGATACTGCCATGTATGAAGCGAAAAATCGTGGTCGCAATCGACTCGTTATTTTTAGTGAAGCGATGAGCAAAGAAGCAAGAATGCGCTTATGGCTTGAGATAGAACTTCAAAAAGCATTGCAAAATAACGGCTTAGAAGTATGGTACCAACCAAAAGTGAACGCTAAAAACTTTGAAATTGACGGCGCAGAAGCATTGGTACGCTGGAAACATCCGGTTGAAGGTTATATAAGCCCAGCACAATTTATTCCCATTGCTGAACGTTCAGGATTGATCGAACAACTTGGTCGCGTTGTTATGCGAGAAGTCTTTACCACTGTTAACCTATGGAAAAAACAACAATTATTAAAAGGTCGCGTTGCGATTAACTTATCATCACAACAGTTTGAAAACCCAAATCTCATTAGTTTTGTTGATAAACTACGCCAATCAACAGGGATCAATGCTGATGATTTTACTTTTGAGCTCACAGAAAGCACCGTCATGAGTGATGGCGAGCATACTATTCAAATGCTTAACGCTATCAAACAACAAGGGTTTGCATTATCTATTGATGACTTTGGTACTGGCTACTCATCGCTCTCTTACTTAGCACGCTTTCCACTTGATGAACTTAAAATTGATCGCGCTTTTATTAAAGATATCGACACTATTCCTAAACAAATAATCTTAATTGAAAATATCATTAATCTCGGCAAATCACTCAATATGAGTGTTGTCGCTGAAGGCATTGAAACTCATCAACAAGCAACCTTACTTTCAAACCTTAATTGTGATTATATTCAAGGATTTCATTTCCATCGTCCAATGCCAAAACAAGAATTAGAAAGCTTATTATTAAAAGAAAAAATTTATCTCAACGGTTGATATAAATCTAAAAACACTATTATTTAGTAACAATTTTATTGTTTAATATCAACAAAACCTGCCTCGCATCAAGATTCTAATTCCTAAACACTTCTACTATGAAGCTATCGTTTTTACGCAAAGATTGGATAATTAAATAACATGGAGCTTCTTTGCCCTGCTGGTAATCTTCCGGCACTAAAAACCGCCATTGATAATGGTGCGGATGCTGTTTATATCGGTTTTAAAGACGATACTAACGCCCGCCACTTTGCTGGTTTAAACTTCACCGAGCGCAAACTAGAAAAAGCGGTGCAGTATGTTAAAGATCATGATCGTAAATTACATATTGCTTTAAACACCTTTGCTCACCCTGATGGCTTTAGTCGTTGGGCAAAAGCCGTTGATAATGCGGCAGCAATGGGTGTTGATGCACTGATTGTGGCTGACATTGGCGTACTTGAATACGCAGCAACGACTTACCCAGACTTGGAATTGCACCTCTCTGTTCAAGCATCAGCGACCAATACCGCTGCAATTGATTACTATAAGCAAAATTTTAATATTAAACGCGTAGTCTTACCGCGAGTATTGTCTATGCATCAGGTTAAGCAATTAGCCCGTAATACCGACATGCAATTAGAAGTATTTGCGTTTGGTAGCTTATGCATCATGTCAGAAGGACGCTGTTATTTATCTTCATATATGACAGGTGAATCGCCAAATACTGTTGGGGCTTGTTCACCCGCAAAGTATGTACGCTGGCAAGAAACACCCCAAGGATTAGAGTCGCGCTTAAATGAAATCTTAATTGATCGCTATGCTCAAGGTGAAAATGCAGGCTATCCAACCCTATGCAAAGGCCGTTTCGATATTAATATCGATGGTGAACAAAAGCGTTATCATGCGCTTGAAGAACCAACCAGCCTTAACACGCTTGATATTTTGCCTGAGTTATTTAAAGCCAATATCGCCTCAGTCAAAATTGAAGGTCGTCAACGTAGTCCTGCTTATGTTGAACAAGTAACACGCACTTGGCGCGCGGCGATTGATCACTATTTAGCTAATCCTGAAGGCTACAGTGTTAATCCAGCATGGAATGCATGTTTAGGTAATCTGTCAGAAGGCAAACAAACAACATTAGGTGCATACCACCGTAAATGGCAATAAGGGATCATTATGAAATATTCACTTGGGCCATTACTCTATTTTTGGCCTCAGCATGATGTTGAAACCTTCTATCAACAAGCTAAGCATAGCAACGTTGATATTATTTATTTAGGGGAAACAGTATGCTCTAAGCGTCGCGCACTTAAAGCGGCACAATGGATTGATATTGCAAAAGATCTTGCCACCAATGGTAAGCAAGTCGTGCTATCAACCATGGCATTGCTAGAAGCCCCTAGCGAAGTTAACGTCATGAAAAAATATATCGATAATGGCGACTTTATTGTAGAAGCTAACGATGTATCTGCTATTCAGTTAGCTTCACAAAACAAAGTTCCGTTTGTGGTTGGACCCGCCGTTAATTGCTATAACGCCCAAACGCTACAACTGTTTGTTAAACAAGGCATGACTCGCTGGTGTATGCCAGTTGAACTGTCTCGAGATTGGTTGAGTAACACGCTAATCGAATGTGAAAAACTAGGGATTCGCCAACAATTTGAAACTGAAGTTTTTAGTTATGGCTATCTTCCATTAGCTTATTCTGCCCGTTGCTTTACAGCTCGCGCTGAAAATAAAGCCAAAGATGACTGCGAAACGTGTTGTATTAAGTACCCGCAAGGGATCACAGTTAATAGCCAAGAAGATCAAAAAATCTTTACTCTTAATGGTATTCAAACCCAATCAGGTTATTGCTATAACTTAATTAATGATTTGAAAGGCATGAAAGACATGGTTGATGTGGTTCGTTTAAGCCCGATGGGACTAGATACCCTCACCCTCGTTGATGATTTTCGAGCTAATGAGCAAGGGGCAGTTCGCCACTCGCTTGCGGATGGGCATCAATGTAATGGCTATTGGCATAATCTTGCAGGATTGAATATTCGTTAGAGGTTCAAGGTTCAAGGTTCAAGGTTCAAGGTTCAAGGTTCAAGGTTCAAGGTTCAAGGTTCAAGGTTCAAGGTTCAAGGTTCAAGGTTCAAGGTTCAAGGTTCAAGGTTCAAGGTTCAATAGAATAAAAAATAGCCGCTAATCATAGCGGCTATTTTTGTAGAAAATCATTTCACTGATGGGCTTGCCAAAGAAGAAGATGCCGCATTTTGTTCTGCTGTAAAAATACGATTTAACTCTAATAATGAAAATCGATGTTCAACAAATTCGTATACATTTCCGGCCAAAGCAAGTTTATATAGCATCACCGCAGTTGGATAATCTTGTTTATTTTGATAAGTCTGCGCTAAATAGAAATACCCTTCCGTCAAACGCATTGCTAATTGTTCATTATCTTTACTCAATTCAGCAATCTCAGTTAAAAATTGTTCTTCACTGATTTCACCAAGATACATGCGAACAATCTGCCAGCCCCAGTCTTTTTTGTCACTGACAGCATAACGCTGTTGAAGTAAGGTTTTAGCTTGCTCTGGCGTATATTTCAAATCATTAATATATAGCCAGATCACACGGTAAGGATCATTAATATTCTGCTGATAATGAGGCAGTAAATCTTCATTCGCAAGTGCATAACGTTCACCATAATACAGAGCAATACCTCGATTTCGGTGAGCATAAGGGTGCTCTGGCGCTAAATCCAAGGTTGAATCAAACGATTCATAAGCCGAATCAAACATGCCCATTTGAGTGAAAAGTACACCTGCTACATTAAATAAATCCGGTTGGTTTGGATTAATGGTCAGTGACTTATTAAAATCAAGTCGAGCTAAATCACGCAAACCTAAACTGTCATGCAGCAAACCACGATCGTAATAAATAGTTGCTAATGTTGTTGGCGGAATATTGGGTTGTTGTAATATTTTCTCAATCCTCGCTAACTGAATCTGTTGTTGAAAATTAGCTTGATAAGGGATCGCCATCGGAGGCTGAGTCCATTGGGTTGGCGCTGTAGAGCACCCACTTATTACCAGTACAGTAGCAATTACAGCATATCGAATATGACGTATTATCAACTCAGTTCTCCCTGTTACATCAATGACGATCCGGCGTCTATGACAATATTTAGATCAAAAAAAGGGGCTATTAAGCCCCTTTATATCATGATATTAGCAAAACGCTTAGCCTTGTGGCTGTTCGTCTTGTGCAGGAGCAGCCGCTGGCGCTTCTACTGCTTCTTTCATGCTTAGACGGATACGGCCTTGACGGTCGATTTCAAGTACTTTAACTTGAACTTCTTGACCCATCTGAAGGTAATCAGACACTTTCTCTACACGATCTTGTGAGATTTGAGAGATGTGAACTAGACCTTCTTTAGTACCGATAACTGATACAAACGCACCGAAATCAACGATACGCATTACTTTACCAGTGTAAACACGGCCAACTTCAACATCAGCAGTGATTTCTTCGATACGACGGATTGCTTCTTGTGCAGCAGTACCTTCAGTCGCAGCGATCTTCACTGTACCATCATCTTCGATTTCGATTGTAGTACCAGTTTCTTCAGTAAGTGCACGGATAACTGCACCACCTTTACCGATAACATCTTTGATCTTCTCAGGGTTGATCTTCATCATGTGAATGCGAGGAGCAAACTGAGAGATCTCTTCACGAGGAGAGTTAATTGCATTATCCATTACGCTAAGGATGTGCTTACGCGCGCCTTTAGCTTGGTTAAGTGCAATTTCCATGATCTCTTTAGTGATACCTTCAATCTTGATATCCATCTGAAGTGCTGTGATACCGTCATCAGTACCCGCTACTTTAAAGTCCATGTCACCTAGGTGATCTTCATCACCAAGAATGTCAGAAAGAACAACGAAATCGTCGCCTTCTTTCACAAGACCCATTGCGATACCCGCAACAGATGATTTGATTGGCACACCAGCATCCATAAGTGCTAGTGAAGTACCACATACAGAAGCCATTGAAGATGAACCGTTAGATTCAGTGATTTCTGATACTACACGTACAGTGTATGGGAATTCGTCAACAGATGGCATTACCGCAGCAATACCACGCTTCGCCAACTTACCGTGACCAATTTCACGACGCTTAGGCGAACCAACGAAACCAGTTTCACCTACACAGTATGGAGGGAAGTTGTAGTGAAGAAGGAAGTGATCTTTCTTCTCACCCATGATGCTATCAATGATTTGAGCATCACGTTGTGTACCAAGCGTTGCCGTAACAAGTGCTTGTGTTTCACCACGAGTAAACAGTGAAGAACCGTGAGTACGTGGAAGTACACCAGTACGTACGTCTAGCGCACGAACCATGTCTTTTTCACGACCATCGATACGTGGAAGACCCGCAATGATGCGGCCACGTACAACTGTCTTCTCTAGATCGTGGAAGATAGTGTGGATTTCTTTTGCGTTTGCATCAACATCTTCAGCAAGAATCGCGTCGTTTACTTCAGCAGCAATCTCATGGATGCGATCGTAACGAGCCATTTTTTCAGTGATTTGGTAAGCTTCAACCAGCTTAGTTTCAGCTAACTCAGCGATCTTAGTTTTAAGTGCTGTGTTTTCAGCAGGCGCAGTCCAATCCCAAGCAGGAGTTGCAACTTCAGCTGCAAACTCGTTGATTGCATTGATAACAACTTGCTGTTGGTCATGACCAAATACAACAGCTTGTAGCATTTGCTCTTCAGATAGACGGTCAGCTTCTGATTCAACCATCAGCACAGCGTCTTTAGTACCGGCAACAACAAGATCAAGACGGCTTGCTTCTAGCTCTTCATTGCTTGGGTTAAGAACGAATTGATCGTTAATGTAACCAACACGTGCAGCACCGATAGGACCATTGAATGGAATACCAGAAATAGCAAGAGCTGCAGAAGTACCAATCATTGTAACCATATCAGGGTTAACAGCAGGGTTTACAGAAACCACTGTCGCAATAACTTGAACTTCGTTTTTGAAATCATCAGGGAATAGCGGACGGATTGGACGGTCGATTAGACGTGCAGTCAGTGTTTCGCCTTCAGAAGGACGGCCTTCACGCTTGAAGAAACCACCAGGAATTTTACCTGCAGCGTATGTACGCTCTTGGTAGTTTACTGTTAGCGGGAAGAAGTCTTGGCCTTCTACTGCTGTTTTCTTACCAACAACAGAAACGAACACTGAAGTGTCGTCCATGCTAACCATTACTGCAGCAGTCGCTTGACGTGCTATAACACCAGTCTCTAGAGTAACCGTGTGGTTACCGTACTGGAAAGTCTTTACGATAGGATTCACGTGAATTTCCTTAAATATATTCCGCTTTCTATTTGCAGGCTAATTATAACCAACACAAACATAAGCGTCATGTAATGATGTCCACTTTTGTAATGATTTACGTATCGCGACTAATGAAAGTTCTCATAATCAAGAAAAACTTTTATTAGCCGCGACCTAAAGGTCGAGGAAAACGACTCGCAAAGTCATAACAAGTGGAAATATGCAGTTATTTACTCGACACCCATCATATCTCTGCGTAAGCATTCATACAACAAACTTGAGCTTAACTCCGGTACAGATAGTAGACGAAATTACGAAAGATGACAGGGGGACGTATCAATAATAGCGGTATCTATAATAAAAAGAGCAGATAAAAAGAAAGGAGCCTAGGGCTCCTTTCTTAAAGCAATCTTAGCGACGTAGGCCTAGACGCTTGATCAAGTCTTGGTAACGATCTAGGTTTTTACCTTTTAGGTAATCTAGAAGCTTACGACGACGAGAAACCATGCGTAATAAACCGCGACGGCTGTGGTGGTCATGTTTGTGGTTAGCAAAGTGACCTTGAAGGTGGTTGATTTGCGCTGTTAAAAGTGCAACCTGAACTTCAGGAGAACCAGTATCATTTTCACATTGTGCGTAATCTGCAACGATTGCTGCTTTAGTTTCTGCATTCAGAGACATAACTCATTCCTAATACAAGATGTTTTAATTTGTGCCGCCAATCTCTGATTCAGCCGACACCCAAGCCGCGGATTATACTGATCAGCGGAACTAACTACAAGCGAATAATTAACCAGTTTTATTTTTAATCTCAAGTCACTCATGCACAATAATCATAATGATTTAAGGTTCATAATTACTTGCGATCGACTGGTACCATTATTGTTCTTGTTCGTTTGCCATTACTCGCTTTGGTGCCAACATGCCTTTTGCATCAATGGTACCAACACCAATAAATTCTGCAGTATTCCCCACGGTAATACGCACTAAAGTGCCTTCAGCGGGAACAACCTCGGCAGCCACAGGATTACCATGTAGTACATGCACCGCAGCTTCAGCTGTAATGTTTACTTCTGGTAAATCTTGCACCGCAGTATCAGTTGGCAATAATAATTCGTCTAATACTGTGCCGGGTTCAATTTCGTCCGCTTTAGCTTGGTCAAGCATCGCTTGTAGTTGCTCAATCGTTACCATACGCTCATAAGGAAAGTTAGATACGCCAGTACGACGTAAGTAAGTCACATGAGCGCCACAACCTAGCATTTCACCAAGATCATCAACAATAGTACGAATGTATGTGCCTTTTGACACATGCAGTTCCATTTCAACTTCGTTGTTATCAAATCGCAGTAACTCAACTGAATACACGGTAATCTTACGCGATTCACGAGGAATAGAAATTCCTTCACGCGCGTATTCATATAATTTACGGCCTTGATATTTTAATGCTGAGTACATGGATGGAATTTGATCAGTCGTGCCACGAAAGCTATCAATACAGGCTTCAAGTTGATCACGTTCAACATTAACAGCGCGGGTTTCAACCACTTCACCGTCAGAATCAGACGTATCTGTACGCTCGCCTAATTTAGCAACCACACGATAACGCTTATCTGAATCTAATAAAAATTGTGAAAACTTGGTCGCTTCACCAAAACAAAGCGGTAACATGCCCGTCGCTAAAGGATCAAGCGCACCAGTATGGCCCGCTTTTTGTGCAAAAAAGATACGTTTCACTTTTTGCAGGGTATCGTTAGAACTAATGCCTGTTGGTTTATCAACCAAGATCACACCGTTAATTGGACGACCTTTACGACGACGTGCCATGTTTACTCCTCGCCTTTTTCTGCTTCGTCTTCATCACCACGACGATCTTCATCATCACGTACCGCTTTAGATACTAGGTTTGAAATACGCATACCTTCAGTTAACGACTGATCGAAAATGAAGTTAAGTTCAGGTGTCACACGTAGGCGAATCTCTTTACCTAGTAGTGAACGGATGTAAGGTGCCATTTCACGCAATGCTTCTAAACTACCTTCAGCAGTTTGCTCACCAATTGGGAAAAATGTTACATAAATTTTGGCGTAGTTCATATCACGCGATACATCAACACTTGAAATAGTAGTCATTGCAATCGCAGGATCTTTGATCTCACGCTGTAAAATTACAGCCAATTCTTTTTGTAGCTGTTGCGCTACACGTTGGGTACGGCTAAATTCTTTTGCCATTTTCTTGCTCTCTCTAAGAATAATGCTCTTGAAAGAATGGGGAGCCGAAGCTCCCCATTATCATTATCATGTTGAAAAACAACTATCTACACTGATTATTAATCAAGTGTACGTTGGATTTCAATAATTTCGAATACTTCGATCTGGTCACCAACGCGAACGTCGTTGTAGTTCTTAACGCCGATACCACACTCGTAACCGTTCTTAACTTCAGGCACGTCATCTTTAAAGCGACGTAGTGACTCAAGCTCACCTTCGTAGATAACTACGTTTTCACGTAGAACACGAATAGGGTTGTTACGCTTGATAGTACCTTCAGTAACCATACAACCAGCGATTGCGCCGATCTTAGGTGACTTAAATACGTCACGTACTTCAGCAAGACCAATGATCTCTTGCTTGAACTCAGGAGCCAACATACCGCCCATCGCCGCTTTAACTTCGTCGATTAGTTGGTAGATGATTGAGTAGTAACGTAAGTCTAGGTTTTCATTTTCGATTGTTTGACGCGCAGACGCATCAGCACGAACGTTGAAACCAAGTACGATAGCGTTAGAAGCTGCTGCAAGTACTGCATCAGTTTCAGTGATTGCACCAACACCTGAACCTACAATGTTAACTTTAACTTCATCAGTTGAAAGTTTACGTAGTGAGTCAGCAATTGCTTCAACAGAACCTTGAACGTCAGCTTTAAGCACAACGTTTAGCTCAGCAACTTCACCAGCTTCCATGTTAGCAAACATGTTTTCTAGTTTAGATTTTTGTTGACGTGCTAGTTTAACATCACGGAATTTACCTTGACGGTAAAGTGCAACTTCACGAGCTTTACGCTCATCACGTACAACTGTCGCTTCATCACCTGATGATGGAACACCAGAAAGACCAAGGATCTCAACAGGAATCGATGGACCTGCTGATTCAATTTCTTGACCTTGTTCGTTGCGCATTGCACGAATACGACCATGCATTAGACCACAAAGAACGATATCGCCTTTACGCAATGTACCTTCTTGAACAAGTACAGTTGCTACAGGACCACGACCTTTATCAAGACGTGATTCGATAACTACGCCAGATGCCATGCCTTCTTCAACTGCTGTTAGCTCAAGAATTTCTGACTGAAGTAGAATAGCTTCTAGTAGACCATCGATGTTAGTACCTTGTTTCGCAGAGATGTGAACAAACATGTTCTCACCGCCCCACTCTTCAGGCATAACGTCGTATTGAGCTAACTCATTCTTCACGTTGTCTGGGTTTGCATCTTCTTTATCGATCTTGTTTACCGCAACGATCAAAGGTACACCAGCCGCTTTTGCGTGCTGAATTGCTTCGATTGTTTGTGGCATTACGCCATCGTCTGCTGCAACTACAAGTACAACGATATCTGTCGCTTGAGCACCACGAGCACGCATAGCAGTAAACGCTGCGTGTCCAGGAGTATCAAGGAACGTAATCATGCCGTTTTCAGTTTCAACATGGTAAGCACCGATGTGCTGTGTGATACCACCAGCTTCGCCTGAAGCAACGTGTGCTTTACGAATGTAGTCAAGTGTCGATGTTTTACCGTGGTCAACGTGACCCATGATAGTAACAACAGGTGCACGAGAAACTTTTAATAAGTCTTCTGCATTACGGTCAGAAAGCACTGCTTCTTCAAGCTCGTTTTCTTTACGTAGAATAACTTTGTGACCCATTTCTTCAGCAACAAGTGATGCAGTTTCTTGGTCGATGATTTGGTTGATAGTCGCCATAGCGCCCATCTTCATCATTACCTTGATAACTTCAACGCCTTTAACAGACATTTTGTTCGCTAGCTCAGCAACGGTAATCGTTTCACCGATAACAACATCTTGCTTAGCAACTTGTGCTGTTTTATCAAAACCATGCTGCATTGAAGCTGGTTTGTTCATTTGAGGCTTACCGCGACCACGTTGGTTACGACCGCCACGGCCACCACGTTCGTCTTGCTTAGCCGCTGGTTTTTTCTTTTTACGACGGCGAGAAGTTTCTTCTTTGCGGTCTTGTTCGTCTTCTGCAGCACGAGCATATGTTGATGTCGTTGTATGGTAATCAGATTTTTCCATACTTACTGCTTGCTCAGGTTTTATCCCGTTTTTCTCGTTCTGTTCTGCCATTTTGCGAGCCTCTTCTAGCTGACGCTGACTTTCTTCTTCGGCTTTTCGCTTGGCTTCCTCTTCCAGACGACGCTGTAGTACTTCAGCGTCTAACTTAGCCTGTTTGTCAGCGACGATGCGCTTAGCTTTTTCTTCAGCTTTGCGCTTATCCTGTTCGGTACGATTCGCTTTATCCTCAGCGGCACGCTTCAATTTCTGTTCTGCTTCACGCTTAGCAATTTCATCTGCCTTACGCTGCTCTTCAGCTTGACGTACTGCAGCTTCCTCTGCGTTACGTTTCGCTGCTTCTTCTGCGGCTTGGTGAGCAATCATATCAGCTTCACGTTGCGCTTCAGCTTCTGCTTCGCGCTTAACAGCATCTTCTGCTGCACGTTGTTCATCCTCAAGTGCTGAACGTTTCACGTAGGTGCGCTTTTTGCGCACTTCTACTTGAACATTTTTGCTCTTACCACCGTTGCCAGAGACACTTAATGTACTACGTGTCTTGCGCTGCAGAGTCAGACGAGTTGGAGCGCCGTCAGTATTGCCGTCACTACCATGCTCCTTTTGGAGATGGTTAAGTAACGCCTGTTTTTCGGTTTGGCTTACATTTTCATCAACATTCTTAGCAATCCCGGCATCTGAAAGCTGTTGAAGTAAACGGTCAATTGGCGTACCAATTTCTTCCGCCAATGTTTTAACTGTAACCTCTGACATAATGCTCCTCCCTTGCTTTATTTTTTGATTACGCTTCGTCGCTGAACCAGCAAATATTACGTGCAGCCATAATTAGCTCACCCGCTTTTGCATCGTCCACGCCTTCAATGTCGG
The DNA here is from genome assembly GCF_036040035.1 of Photobacterium sp. S4TG1. Taxonomy (NCBI): domain Bacteria; kingdom Pseudomonadati; phylum Pseudomonadota; class Gammaproteobacteria; order Vibrionales; family Vibrionaceae; genus Photobacterium; species Photobacterium sp. S4TG1. The sequence continues at coordinate 115,778 of NZ_JAYXUH010000007.1, read as the reverse complement.
TCAAGTCATCAGTTCCTTGATCAGCAAGATCTTCAAGCGTACAAATACCTTTTGCTGCAAACTTAAACGCTAACTCGCGCTCAAGACCTTCCAGACTTAATAAATCTTCTGCAGGTTCTACACCATCAAGCGTTTCTTCTTTAGCAAGCGCTAAGGTAGTCAATGCAGCTTTTGCACGGCTACGTAATTGCTCGATAGTCTCTTCATCAAGACCGTCAACATCCATTAATTCACTTAATGGAACGTAAGCAATTTCTTCTAGTGTAGTAAAGCCTTCTTCAACCAATACAGTGGCGAAGTCTTCATCAATATCAAGGTGTTTAGTAAACACTTCAATTGATGCTTGCGCTTCTGCTTGGTGTTTTTTCTGTAAGTCTTCAACTGTCATTACGTTTAGTTCCCAGCCAGTAAGCTGTGATGCTAGACGTACGTTTTGACCGTTACGACCAATTGCTTGTGCCAGATTATCTTTCTGTACAGCAATATCCATTGTGTGGTTGTCTTCATCAACGATGATTGAATCAACTTCCGCTGGAGCCATTGCATTGATCACATATTGTGCAGCATTTTCATCCCACAATACGATATCAATACGCTCACCGCCAAGCTCACTAGAAACAGCTTGAACACGTGCGCCACGCATACCAACACACGCACCCACAGGGTCAATACGCTTATCGTTAGTTTTTACTGCGATTTTTGCACGAGAGCCAGCATCACGTGCTGCGCCCATAAGTTCAATCAGTTCTTCGCCCATTTCTGGCACTTCAATACGGAATAGCTCAGATAGCATCTCTGGCTTAGAACGCGTCATGAATAACTGGAAACCACGAGCTTCAGGTGCAACTTTGTACAATAGACCACGTACACGGTCGCCTGGACGGAAGTTTTCACGAGGAAGTTGATCATCACGTTGAATAACCGCTTCTGCATTGCTACCCAAATCGATGATTACTGCGTCACGATTTACTTTCTTAACAATACCAGTGATTAGCTCACCTTCGTTGTCAATAAACTGTGCCACAATTTGCTCACGCTCAGCTTCACGTACTTTTTGTACGATAACTTGCTTCGCAGTTTGCGTTGTAATACGGTCAAACGTTACAGATTCAATATCGTCTTCAACATAATCGCCAACGGCAATTGTTGGATCTTCATATTGTGCCGCTTCTAACGTAATTTCAAGTGTTGGTTGAGTTACCTCTTCTACTGCTTTCCAACGACGGAAAGTTTCGAATTCACCTGTTTTACGATCGATAACAACACGAACTTCAATTTCTGCTTCGTGTTTCTTTTTAGTTGCTGTCGCTAATGCAATTTCAAGCGCTTCAAAAATACGCTCACGAGGAACAGCTTTTTCGTTGGATACCGCTTCTACGACAGCCAAAATTTCTTTGTTCATTTCTAATGCCCCAATTTAGCGGTTAGAATTTTGGAACTAGGTTGGCCTTGGAGATATTGCTAAGTGCAAAGGACTCGTCATTGCCATCTACGTTAAGTGTGATCAGTTCGCCTTCAACAGCGACAATGTCACCTTTCCACTTACGACGGTTACCCATCGCCATTTTTAATACTAAGCTAACTTCATGACCAATAAATTGTTGGTAATGTGCAGCTTTGAAGAGTGGTCTTTCCAATCCAGGGGAAGACACTTCTAGGTGGTAAGCAACAGTAATAGGATCTTCTACATCCATTACAGCACTAATCTGGCGGCTAACCTCAGCACAACCGTCTACATTAATACCATTTTCATGGTCAATAAACACGCGAAGTGTGGAGTGTGCACCAGCACGGATAAACTCTAAACCAACAAGTTCAAAGCCAATAGCTTGAACTGAAGGCTCAAGTAAGTCGGTTAATTGTGTCTCTAAAGCTGTCAAGACAACCCCCCGGAAACAAAAAAAGGGCATAAAGCCCAGTAGATACCTGAATGGTCATGTTTCAGATAATAAAAAACCCCGAATACGGGGTTTTTTATTACTGGACCCTGATTACTAAGATCATGCAAGCAAGTATCTCAGTAAGAAAACAAACATTCAAAATAAGAATAGTCTATTTTCAGGAAAGTGGTTGCGGGGGCCGGATTTGAACCAACGACCTTCGGGTTATGAGCCCGACGAGCTACCAAGCTGCTCCACCCCGCGTCCGATTCTGAACAGAGTATACCGTTCAGATGTTACTATTACAAGTAACCAGTATAATGGTGCCGAGAAGGGGACTTGAACCCCTACACCTTGCGGCACTAGCACCTCATGCTAGCGTGTCTACCAATTTCACCATCTCGGCTAAATCTTTACTTACTGAGATTTTTCACTTGTTGCTGGTGTTGTTTCAGCAGTGTTCTCAGTCGTTTTTTCTGCTGCAACTACTTTATCAGTAGTGATTGCAGTCTTTGGTTGTTCAACAGTTTGTGTTGTAACTGGAGCCGAAAGGTCATCCCAACCACTTGTCTCTGCTGCTTTCTTAGTACTGATGTTGCCAAGTACAAGACTAATAGCAAAGAAAATAATTGCACAAAGTGTTGTCATTCGAGTTAGAAAATTTCCTGAGCCGCTAGAGCCGAACAAAGTTCCTGATGCACCAGCCCCGAATGAAGCTCCCATATCTGCGCCTTTACCTTGTTGAATCATTACTAGGCCAATTACACCAAGCGCAGCGACAAGATAAATCACAAGTAGAATTTCGTACATGGGTTCCACCTATGGTAAAATTGCTATACCGACTTTGCTTTAGCAGTGCCAGCGCATTCCTCTTATCTAGAGAGCGAATGAATACTAGCGAAACCCTGTGGTAGAGACAAGTAATATTTACTCAAAAAGTGAATATTCCGAACCGCTTGCACAACATTTAGCCAAAAACAAAGTAATCAAAATAAAAAGGCTGACTATATTTTATTAGCCAGCCTTCACCATCATTGAATAACACTTAAAAAATTAAGTAGTTATCAACAATTGCATTTAGCAGTTTTCTTTTACTGCTGTTGCAATATCTAATGCATATTGCTTAACATCAGCTGCATTTTGGCCTTCAACCATAACACGAATCAATGGCTCTGTGCCTGACTTACGTAACAATACGCGACCATTATCACCTAATTTTTTCTCAACGGCTTGAGTTGCAGCAATAACAGCAGCTGATTGTAGCGGATCGCTTTCACCTTTAAAGCGAACATTTTCTAGCACTTGTGGGAACATCGTCATGCCATCACTCAGCTCTTTTAAGCTCATTTTGCTAGAAACAATAGACGCCATAACTTGTAGACCAGCAACAATACCGTCACCAGTCGTTACTTTATCAAGTAAAATAACGTGGCCAGAGTTTTCAGCACCAATTAACCAGTTATTTTTTTGAAGATCTTCCATTACATAGCGGTCACCCACTTTTGCACGTACAAAAGGAATACCTAAGTTTTTAAGTGCAACTTCCATGCCCATGTTGGTCATTAATGTACCAACCACACCACCTTTTAGTTCACCACAGCGTAATGCGTCACGAGCAATAATGTAGGCAATCTGATCACCATCAACTTTATTACCTAACTCATCAACCATGATGACACGATCGCCATCACCATCAAGGGCAATACCAAAGTCAGCTTTTTCTTCCAATACTTTAGCTTGCAATGCAGCAACATCAGTTGCACCTACTTTATCATTAATATTGATACCGTTAGGCTCGCAACCAATAGTAATAATTTCAGCACCTAGTTCAGCAAAAACTTTAGGCGCGATGTGGTAAGTTGCACCATGCGCACAATCGACAACAATCTTAAAACCTTCAAGGCTTAAATGATTAGGGAAAGTACCTTTACAGAATTCAATATAACGGCCAGCCGCATCGTCAATACGATAAGCTTTACCTAGTAATGCAGACTCAACACATGTTAGTGGTTTTTCCATTTCAGCTTCAATTGCAGCTTCAACGTCATCAGGTAGTTTAGTACCTTGTGCAGAGAAGAATTTGATACCATTATCATGATAAGGGTTATGTGATGCAGAAATCACAATACCTGCTTCAGCGCGGAACGTGCGAGTCAAATAAGCCACCGCTGGCGTTGGCATCGGGCCAGTAAAAGCTGCTTTTAGGCCTGCAGCAGCAAGACCTGCTTCTAATGCAGACTCCAACATGTAACCTGAAATTCGAGTATCTTTACCGATTAGAACTTTTTTAGTACCCGTTTGAGATAAAACACGACCAGCAGCCCAGCCTAGTTTCATTACAAACTCAGGTGTAATCGGACCTTCACCAACCAAACCACGAATACCATCTGTACCAAAGAACTTACGTTCAGCCATTTTACGCTCCTAGCTTTCTTTTATAAGTATATTGATTGTAATTAGCTAAATGCTTTTCGTTACAATCATTCACTGTAATAAGGTTATATCTGCATTATTTAGAGTAATTCGTCACTATATTACAGATTTTAATAACATCAATTGTCTCTTGTACGTCATGAACTCGAATTATTTGCGCACCTTTCATTGCCGCAATCGTCGCACAAGCAAGACTACCAGCAACACACTCAACCGGTGGCTTGTTCAACAGCTTTGAAATCATTGACTTACGAGACATTCCCGCTAATAACGGCAAACGAAACTGATGAAATTGTTCAAGTTGTGCTAATAATTGATAATTATGCGCCACAGTTTTACCAAACCCAAAGCCAGGATCGAGTATCAACTGTTGACGTGTAATGCCATGCAGTTCACAAGCTTGAACACGTTCAATTAAAAATTGATTCACATCAGTAATTAAATCGTCATAATTTGGATCGGACTGCATTGTACGCGGTTGACCTTGCATATGCATCAAGCAGATTGGAACATTTGCATTAGCAGCAGCTTCTAAAGCACCGATATCTTGCAATGCGCGTACATCATTAATTAAATCAGCACCTGCATTAACCGCTTCAGTCATTACCTGAGCTTTACTGGTATCAATTGAAATCCAGCAATCAAACCGCTGACGAATAGCTTCGATTACAGGAATAACACGCGCAAGTTCATTATCAACATTTACATCAGCCGCCCCAGGTCGCGTCGACTCTCCACCAATGTCAATAATTGCTGTTCCCGCTTCAAGCATCGATTCTACATGGCGCAATGCTTGATCTAACTGGTAATACTTACCACCATCAGAAAATGAGTCTGGCGTAATGTTGACAATCCCCATTACTTGAGGCGTTGTAAGATCAAGAATCTTACTTTTACTGATTAATCTCATGTTATGACTCCGCAAATTTTAACAAAAAAAAACCCCGACCTAAGTCAGGGTTTTCTATTTACTTAGCAACTATGCTTGAGGCTTACTATCTTCATCTTTCTCGGATAGCGCATCAATACCGTCACCTACAGGCTCATCAGGAGCAAGTTCAGTTTCAGGTGCATTTCGCAACGTATCGCCATCATCACTCCAGCCTTTTGGTGCTCGAATTTCAGCTTTACGTTCCATCAAGTCATCAATCTGACCTGCGTCAATAGTTTCATATTTCATCAGTGCATCTTTCATTGCATGCATGATATCCATATTATCAACCAAAATTTGACGTGCGCGCTGGTAGTTGCGATCAATCAGAATACGTACTTCAGTATCAATCAGTTTCGCAGTGTCATCAGACATGTGCTTACTTTGTGTTACTGAACGACCAAGGAATACTTCACCTTCATCTTCTGCGTACAATAATGGACCTAACTTGTCAGAGAAGCCCCACTGAGTCACCATCTTACGTGCAATATCAGTTGCGCGTTCGATATCGTTTGATGCACCCGTAGATACTTTCTCGCGACCATAGATAAGTTCTTCAGCTAGACGACCACCGTAAAGACTTGAAATCATAGATTCTAAGAATTCACGAGAATGACTTACACGATCTTGCTCAGGTAAGTACATTGTCACACCTAACGCACGACCACGTGGAATAATAGACACTTTGTACACTGGATCGTGATCCGGTACTAAACGACCAATAATTGCGTGACCTGCTTCATGGTATGCCGTTGATGCTTTCTGATCTTCAGACATCACCATTGACTTACGCTCTGCGCCCATCATGATTTTGTCTTTCGCAAGTTCAAATTCAACCATTGAAACTGTACGCTTGTCACCACGAGCAGCAAATAACGCCGCTTCGTTAACAAGGTTGGCTAAATCAGCACCAGAGAAACCAGGTGTACCACGAGCAATCAATGATGGATTAACATCACCGTCTAACGGCACTTTACGCATGTGAACTTTAAGAATCTGCTCACGACCACGAACATCTGGAAGACCAACAACAACTTGGCGGTCAAAACGACCAGGACGAAGTAACGCTGGGTCGAGTACGTCAGGACGGTTAGTTGCGGCAATAACGATAATACCTTCATTACCTTCAAAGCCATCCATTTCAACCAGCATTTGGTTCAGTGTTTGCTCACGTTCATCATGACCACCACCAACACCAGCACCACGTTGACGACCTACAGCATCGATTTCATCGATAAAGATAATACAAGGCGCTGCTTTCTTCGCTTGTTCAAACATGTCACGGACACGGGATGCACCCACACCAACAAACATTTCAACAAAGTCAGAACCAGAGATAGTAAAGAACGGTACTTTAGCTTCACCAGCAATCGCTTTTGCTAATAAAGTTTTACCCGTACCAGGAGGACCAACCATCAACACACCTGTTGGGATTTTACCACCTAGCTTTTGGAAACGGCTTGGATCACGTAAGTAATCAACCAATTCTTTAACGTCTTCTTTAGCTTCATCACAACCAGCTACATCAGCGAAGGTTGTTTTGATTTGGTCTTCACCCATCATACGTGCTTTAGATTTACCGAACGACATGGCGCCTTTGCCACCACCGCCCTGCATCTGACGCATAAAGAAAATCCAAACACCGATAAGCAATAGCATTGGGAACCACGAAATGAAGATTGAAGCTAAAAGGCTAGGCTCTTCAGGTGGTGTACCTTGTACTTGTACGTTAGCGTTAATAAGATCGTCTAACAGCTTAGGATCATTTGCGACAGGTAAGTATGTTACATAGCTCGCATTATCACGTTTGGTTACAGTGATTTCACGATCATTGAATCGTACTTCCTTTATCTGATCCTGACCGATTTGACGGACAAATGTCGTATAATCGACTTGGCCTTTAGTACTATTACTATTAGTTCCGAAACTCTGAAATACAGACATAAGAACAACAGCAATGACCAGCCATAAAATCAAGTTTTTTGCCATGTCACTCAAGGTGTTAACCTCGCGATAACTAAAAGATGAATGTAGATTACTACAGTTTGTAACCTGTAGCCACAATATAGACTTCACGCGAACGATCTCGCGAGGAATCTGGTTTACGAATTTTGACCACTTTAAACATGCTACGAATATCAGCAAGATATTGGTCAAAGCCTTCACCTTGGAAAACTTTTACCGTAAAACTGCCATTCGGTGCAAGTACTTGTCGACACATATCTAATGCAAGTTCAACAAGGTACATAGCTCGAGGTTGGTCGGATGCAAGATTACCACTCATATTAGGTGCCATATCAGACATTACCACATCAACCATCTCTGGTTTAATGCGTGTCAACAAAGCATCTAACACTGCTTCTTCACGGAAATCACCTTGAAGGAAGCTAACCCCCGGTAGTGAATCCATTGGTAAAATATCACAAGCGATGACCTGCCCATCATCACCTACAATTTCAGCCGCATACTGTGACCAACCACCAGGTGCAGCACCAAGGTCGACAACAGTCATGCCAGGTTTTAATAATTTATCTTTATTTTGAATTTCTTCAATTTTAAAGAAAGCACGAGAACGATAACCTCGTTTTTGCGCTTCTTGTACATATTTATCGTCAAAATGTTCTTTTAACCACCGGCCGGAGCTAGCGGATTGCTTTTTTCTACTCATGCTAAACCTAATGCGTTGCCATACTTAGTAAGTATACGTCGGCTAAAGACTTTATCGCACCTAATTCACTAGATTGCGCCCTAAAAATGTGCAGTGCAACATAATCACTGTAAATTTTCCGACTGTCATCTATTAAACAAATTAGTCTTCTAGAGTAGATGGCGGTAGAATGTCGCGTTTTCAACCCTTGTAACTAAAAAAATAGAGTCATCATGAATCTAAGCACAAAACAAAAGCAATTCTTAAAAGGTCTAGCTCACAACCTAAAACCGGTTGTTCTTATGGGTGCGAATGGTCTTACTGAAGCTGTATTAGCCGAAATCGACCTTGCTCTAAACCACCACGAACTGATTAAAGTAAAAGTAGCGTCAGAAGATCGTGAAACTAAACTATTAATCGTTGATGCTATTATTCGCGAAACTAAAGCGGAAAAAGTACAAGTGATTGGTAAAACTTTAGTGATTTACCGCCCTAGCGAAGATCGTAAAATCGAACTTCCTCGCAAATAAAAAAGGCCGCCTAGCGGCCTTTTTTATTGCTGTCGTTGGCAATAATTTCTTTTTGCTAACGACAAACTCTACCGTTATTAATAAGTTAACGCTTATTTGTCAAACATAGTCTATATTTTTCGTTACGACAAATAGCAATTAATTATTAAACGTATTGTACATCCATGATTTCAAATTCTTTTAAACCACCAGGGGTTGTAATTTGAACTTCATCACCGACTAATTTACCAATTAAACCGCGTGCAATCGGTGAGTTTACTGAAATCAAGTTTTGCTTAATATCTGCCTCATCATCACCTACGATACAATATGTCATTTCTTTATCACTATCTAAGTCTAATAGCTTGATCGTGGTACCAAAAATAACTTTTCCCGTATTTGCTAATGTTGTTACATCAATCACTTGAGCAACAGATAGTTTGTATTCAATATCACGAATTTGCGCTTCACAAATACCCTGTTCTTCACGTGCAGCATGGTACTCAGCGTTTTCCTTTAAGTCACCAAGTTCGCGAGCTTCAGCAATTGCTTGAGAAATCAGCGGACGACGCTTCAATAACACCTCAAGTTCTTTTAGTAGCTTCTGTTCGCCACGAACAGTCATTGGTACTTTTTCCATAAATAAATAGCCTCTGTAACCTGATAGCGCTCGCCAATTTCAGGTAAATAGTGTCAACCTAACATTAAGTTAGCCTGACAGAATAAAAATGATTTGGTTTATTTTAAACAAAGATGAGCAAGAGATCATCATTGATAAATGATAATCCGCATTTAACTGTTATTTATTGGCTAATTATTCTGTGACGTCACAAATAAAATGTCCCCGTAGAATATTAACGATAAGCATAAGTCGTATTCATTTGTAGTTAGTATTTACTTACTATTGTTGTTTTACCTCTTAAATATAAAAAAAACGCACTACATACTGAACATTAAAAAGCGCTTCAAATCACAGTATTGGAAATAAAAATAAATATTTTAAGCATAAAAAATATATTATTTTCTAAATAGAGCTAAAATATGAAAAATAATTAGAACTTTTACTTGTTATGATAACACATTGATTAAAAAGACAATATGCACACAAAAAAACCTAAAAATGCCGAATATAAACTATTTTTCAGTTTTTTTTACTAACATATTATCAATGACACAAGTAAAAAGAACGCCATAGCATTCAGCATCGAAATGCAACTTATAAAAAAACTATATATAAAGGATTCGGCAATGAACAAGAACCTAATTGCTCTAGCAGTAGCAGCAGCGACTTTCTCTGGCGCAGCATCAGCAGCAACAGTTTATTCAGATGACACTTCTAGCCTAGCTATCGGCGGCCGTGTAGAAGCTCGCGCACTACTTTCTGAAAATGCAAAAAATGAAACAGCACCTGTTCTTTCACAACAAACAAGCAACGATGTAACTGACATCTCACGTGTACGTGTAAACATCGATGCAAAAACACAAATTGCTGATGGCGTTCAAGGTGTTGGCTTTGTAGAAAAAGAATTTGGTAGCGACAGCGACAACGTTCCTGAAGAAACTCGTTACTTATATGCTGGTGTAAACAGCGACCAATACGGCCAAATCGTTTACGGTAAAGCTGATGGTTCACTAGGTATGCTAACAGATTTCACTGATATCATGGCATATGCTGGTTCTGTTGTTGGTGGTACTAAACTAGCAGTAGCTGACCGTACTTCAAACAACCTTGCTTATGTTGGCACATTCAACAACCTTACTTTCAAAGCGAACTACGTATTTGATGGCGCAGCATACAATAATGCAGGTAAGAAAACAGACCAAACTGGTTTCTCTACTGCTGCTAAATACAATGTAGGCGATACAGGTCTTGCTCTTGGTGTTGGTTACGCTCAACAAAAAGATCAAACTGCAGCAAATAACGCTGTAAACCAAACTTCTAAGCAAACTTTCGCAGTAGCGTCTTACACTATTGGCGACCTATACTTCGGTGGTCTATACAAGTACGGTCACCGTGATGCAAATAACCTAGTGAATGGCGATCTAACTGACTCACAAGGTTACGAATTCGCAGCAGCATACACTATGGGTAAAACAGTATTCACTACAACTTACGGCTTCATGAAAGATGAGCGTAACACAAGCGGTGCTTACGACGAATTAGCAAACGCAGTAGCGATTGATGGTACTTACTACTTCAACAGCAACTTCCGCACTTACGCATCTTACACATTCAACATGCTTGATAAGAACAAAGTAGGTAAAGTTGCGGCTTCTGACCAACTAGTTCTTGGTGCTCGTTACGACTTCTAATTTTAATAATTAAAAGCGTACTAAAAAAGCGTCGACCTTGGTCGGCGCTTTTTGTTATTTAATCACACCTGAACACAACACAGGTACGTTTTTACTAAAGTCCCTAAAAAAGCTATCATTACGACTAACTCTATTCATACAATTGTATTCTGATATGCTTAAACGACTTATTTGTTCCGCCTTGTTATTAACAAGCATGCCTTCATTTGCTGCATTTTCCCCACAGCAAGCCCTCAAGCAATTACCAACCGGTAGTGACGCCTCACTATTAGTGGTTAACCCTGCGACCAATAAAGTCATCTACCAGCATCAAGCAAGCCATTTACAAGCCCCTGCCAGCACACAAAAATTATTAACGGCACTTGCGGCAAAATTGTATTTAGGAAATGACTTCCGCTTTAGTACTAATCTTGAAACTCAAGGTAACAATGTTATCTTAAATTTCAGTGGAGATCCGACACTAAAAAGCAGTGATATTACCAATCTGCTACGTCAACTCAAACAGCAAGGTACTAGCACGATTAAAGGTAACCTTTATCTTAATGGTGGCCATTTTACAGGGTTTGAACACGCCGTTGGTTCGCCGTGGGATATGTTGACACAATGCTACAGTGCGCCATCAAGCAGTATTACATTAGAACATAACTGTTTTGAAGGTGCGTTATATTCTAATATGGCCTTTGGTGCGAAAACACGTTTAAATATTCCAAGTCATCAACCAGTAACGGCAACAAATGATGCGATTGTAGTAACCAAAGCTCAGCAAAAAGAACAATTCTGTGAATTATCATTACAAGCAAATGATAGCAACCACTACCATATCACGGGTTGCACCCAACCAAAGAAAGATCCACTACCGCTTCGATTTGCAGTGCAAAATACCACGTTATATTCAACTGCCATTATTAAGCAGCAATTAAAACGTGCAGGTATACGTTTAGACGGTAAAATTTTACGTAATGACACCATTACAGGAAAGATTGTTGCCACTCATCAATCAGCCCCGTTAACCACCCTGCTGTATATTATGCTTAAACGCTCCGATAATTTATTTGCCGATAACCTTGCGAAAACCATGGGCGCTAAATATTTTAATCAAGCAGGTAGTTATACCAATGGTGTAGCTGCTATTAAGGCAATTCTAAAACAAAAAGCCAATATTGATTTATCAAACACCATCATGGTTGACGGCTCAGGCTTATCACGCAATAACCGTTTAAATACGCATGACTTAATGGAAGTGCTTACTTACATTTATCATCACCCTAAACTAGGATTAATGACCGATTTACCCGTTGCAGGCAAAAGTGGCACCCTTCAATATCGTAAAAGCGTCCGTAACGCACCATTAAAAGATCATATTATTGCTAAAACAGGATCGTTATTTGGTACTTATAACCTTGCAGGTATTATTAAAACCAAATCAGGTCAACCATTATTGTTTGTACAGTTGGTCACCAACTATTACCCGACCGCGGCTGAAGTAAAAAACAGTCCACTGCCACCAATCAATCAATTTGAAAAGCAATACTATACATCTCTGTATAATAATTACTGATTCACTGTCGTTGTTATTAAGCGAATATTAACAACTAAAAAGCCCCATTTATTGACGATACCTTAAACAGTAGTTATCAATAAATGAGGCTTTTTTATCTTTAATAACAGCAGTTATGACCATTAATCACATATTCAGCATCAAGTACCACAATTAATGGCCTAAGCCTAAAATCCAATTAATAGTGCTAAAATAAATAACCATTCCAGTAATATCCACCATTGATGCTAGCACCGGACTGACAAGTACCGCAGGATCTAAATTAAACGCACGCGCAATTAGCGGTAATAACCCGCCAACACTGGTCGACACCACGACTTGAATAGAAATGGCAATACCAATGGCTAGCGCAACCATATAAAGGTTGATTCCTGTAGGTAATAATACATGGCCACTAAAAAAGACCACTCGTACAACGATCACAGCCGCCAATCCAAGTGCAATGACTAGCGACACTCGAAATTCTTTCCATAATACCGCTATCCAGTCACGGGATCGTATTTCATCCATCGCGAGTGCCCGTACCACTAACGTTGCCGCTTGTGATCCGGTATTCCCTCCCGCAGCTGCAATAACGGGCATGTAAATAGCCAACAAGACTAATTGACTTAATGTATCTTGATAATGGGAAATAATCAGTCCAGATATAATTCCCATCAACGCTAGGCCAACAATCCAACCTATACGTTCGCGCACATGGTTAAAGACACTATTTTGTAAATAATGCCCCACAGGTTCAACTTCAGAGCAGATAAAACCTAACCCATTCGCGAGCTGACGAACTTTGACATCTTCTTTACGTTCATCAAGCCGATCAAGTAATAATTGAACGTGGCGTAAAGGGCATTCATGAAGCATAACTAAGGCTTCAGGTAAGGGCATTTTAGCTAATAATTGTGCTTGCTCATCTAAATCATATTTTAGAAAAGCATTACGTACAGCCAGTGCATCACGTTGATCTAAGTGAGCACCTGTTGCGGCAGCATAGGCTGCAAAATTCATTACTGTCATGGCGTTTTACCCGGTTAACTGATACTCAAACAAGAGTAATAAGTAGCGACCGTCGCAATTTAAAACTTGAACCACACAATTGCAGGCATACCATTAGGCCTACCGCGAATAACAGCCATTAAAAAACTGATATAGAAGGTATTCAATAGTTAAATTGCACTGAAATATAAACGGGAAAATCGAGGAAAAATGTCGTGGATAAGTTATCGCACAAAAAGAAGGACAAAGTATTCCGAGCCTGGCAGCACGGAACTGTTACGAATACCGTTACTAGGCTTGATTTTCCACCATTATACTCGGGGGCTGGTCGGTATCGTTCACTTACATCTCCAAAAATATATCGCCTACTGCGACGACTGCATTGTACGCTATTAGTACATTGCCGCAACCAAATCTGGTCTTTTCTAAAACACAAAAAGCGATAACATTAATAATTAACTCTTTCCGGTATCGTGTAATTTAAAATAATGCCATAAAAAATAAAAAGCCGATCATTTTCATGATCGACTTCTTAACAATGACACCATCAGTGCTATTTTATAACCGATAACAACTCTGCTATGTGGTTATTTGATCATTGCATGTAGCTCTTGAATAGAGGTTACCGTATTACGATCATCGGCAGTATGTGCCAGACAAGCAGCAAAACCAGCATTCAAGGTTGTGGTGTAATTTACCTTCTCAGCGAGAGCACTACGACGTAGTACTTTTGAATCTTCAATTGCTTGACGACCTTCCGCTGTATTAACAATGTAGGTGTATTCATTATTCTTAATACGGTCAAGAATATGAGGACGGCCTTCATGTACTTTGTTAACTAAACGAGGATTAATACCCGCTTCACCTAAGATAACCGCGGTGCCGTGAGTCGCATCAAGTTGATAGCCAAGTTTGATTAACTTAGACGCTAAATCAACCACACGTTTCTTATCCCCTTCACGTACTGATAGTAGTGCACGACCACCTTCAGGATACTCTTTTCCACAACCTAGTTCAGCTTTAGCAAACGCTTCTGCAAACGTATTACCAATACCCATTACCTCACCTGTTGAGCGCATTTCTGGGCCTAACAATGGGTCAACACCTGGGAATTTATTAAACGGTAATACCACTTCTTTTACAGAGTAATAAGGTGGAATAATTTCTTTCGTAAAGCCTTGTGATTGCAGTGATTGCCCCGCCATAACACGCGCGGCAATTTTGGCAACAGGTACGCCAGTTGCTTTTGAAACAAATGGGACTGTACGCGCAGCACGAGGGTTAACTTCAATTAAGTAAACTTGGTTATCTTTAACAGCGAACTGAGTATTCATTAACCCGCGAACCCCAAGTTCAAACGCCAAGTTCTTCACTTGTTCACGCATCACGTCTTGGATTTCTTTGCTCAGCGTATAAGCTGGCAATGAACAGGCTGAGTCACCAGAGTGAACACCCGCTTGCTCAATGTGCTCCATGATGCCAGCAATAACAACTTGTTCCCCATCACAAATCGCATCAACGTCAACTTCAATGGCATCGTCAAGGAAACGGTCAAGCAATACAGGAGATTCGTTTGAAACGCTAACAGCTTCGTTAAAGTAACGACGTAAATCTTGCTCATCGTATACAATTTCCATTGCGCGACCGCCAAGTACATACGATGGGCGCACAACTAACGGGAAACCGATGATTTTTGATTTCTCAATCGCCTGTTCCATCGTCGTAACTGTTGCGTTTTCTGGTTGTAATAAACCTAAACGGTCAACAGCTTGCTGGAAACGTTCACGATCTTCAGCGCGGTCAATGGCATCAGGGCTAGTACCGATAATTGGCACACCAGCCGCTTCCAATGCACGAGCAAGTTTAAGTGGTGTTTGACCACCGTATTGAACAATCACACCTTTAGGTTTTTCAGCACGTGCAATCGCTAATACATCTTCCAGAGTGACGGGTTCAAAGTATAAACGGTCAGAAGTATCGTAGTCAGTTGATACCGTCTCAGGGTTACAGTTAACCATGATAGTTTCATAACCATCTTCACGTAATGCTAGTGATGCATGAACACAACAGTAATCAAATTCAATACCTTGACCGATACGGTTAGGGCCACCACCCAGAATCATGATCTTTTCTTTAGTGGTTGGATTTGCTTCACATTCCTCATCGTATGATGAGTACATGTAAGCCGTGTCTGATGAAAACTCAGCTGCACAAGTATCAACACGCTTGTACACTGGGTGAATATTAAATTGGTCACGCAGTTTACGAATTTCAGCTTCAGCAACACCAAGTAGTTTCGCTAAACGTGCATCTGCAAAACCTTTACGTTTCAGGCTACGCAGTGCTTGCTCATTTAAGCCCGCAAAACCTGCCGCTTTAACGCGTACTTCATCTTTAATGATGTCTTCGATTTGAACCAAGAACCAGCGGTCAATACCGGTTAGATTAAAGATACCATCAACAGACATCCCCGCACGGAACGCATCGCCGATATACCAAATACGCTCAGCACCCGCAGCCTTTAATTCATAACGAATTTTGCTCATTGCATCTGGTTCTTCAAGATCAACCATCTCGTCAAAACCGTTCGCACCTACTTCTAATCCACGTAATGCTTTGTGCAATGACTCTTGTTGGTTACGACCAATCGCCATTACTTCACCCACAGACTTCATCTGAGTTGTCAGACGGTCGTTCGCACCGGCAAACTTTTCAAAGTTAAAACGTGGAATTTTCGTTACTACATAATCGATGGTTGGTTCAAATGATGCAGGGGTTGCTCCACCTGTAATATCATTCATCAGTTCATCAAGAGTAAAACCAATCGCCAGTTTTGCCGCAATTTTAGCAATCGGGAAACCCGTCGCTTTAGACGCCAATGCTGATGAACGTGATACGCGTGGATTCATCTCGATAATAACCATACGGCCATCTTCAGGATTAATACCAAACTGTACGTTGGAACCACCCGTTTCAACACCAATTTCACGTAATACTGCTAGCGATGCATTACGCATTAGCTGGTATTCTTTGTCCGTTAGTGTTTGTGCTGGTGCAACAGTGATTGAGTCACCAGTATGAATACCCATCGGATCAAAGTTTTCAATTGCACATACGATGATACAGTTATCGTTCTTATCACGAACCACTTCCATCTCGTATTCTTTCCAGCCAATCAGTGATTCATCAATCAACAATTCACTTGTTGGTGATAAATCTAGACCGCGAGAACAGATTTCTTCAAATTCTTCTTTATTGTATGCAATACCACCACCAGTCCCCCCCATCGTAAATGACGGACGAATAATACAAGGGAAACCTACCATATCGAGCACTTTATAGGCTTCTTCCATAGTAGTTGCAGTATCTGCGCGAGGACACTCAAGACCAATGGCTTTCATTGCTTTGTCAAAACGAGAACGGTTTTCAGCTTTATCAATTGCATCAGCTGTTGCACCAATCATCTCAACATTAAATTCTTTTAAGACACCATATTTTTCAAGATCTAAGGCACAGTTAAGTGCAGTTTGACCACCCATCGTAGGTAATACTGCATCTGGACGTTCTTTTTCAATGATCTTGCGTACTACTTCCCAGTGAATAGGCTCTATATATGTAGCATCCGCCATATCAGGGTCGGTCATGATCGTTGCAGGGTTAGAGTTAACCAGAATAACGCGGTAACCCTCTTCACGCAGCGCTTTACATGCTTGTGCACCAGAATAGTCGAATTCACACGCTTGACCGATAACAATCGGACCAGCACCTAAGATTAATACACTTTTAATGTCAGTACGTTTTGGCATTTTTTACTACTCCCGGTTTAAGCGCTGTGTTTCTTAATTAATTCGATAAAGTGATCAAATAGTGGTGCTGCATCATGAGGACCAGGGCTTGCTTCAGGGTGGCCTTGGAAACTAAATGCAGGCTTGTCGGTACGATGGATACCTTGTAGAGAGCCATCAAACAGGGATTTATGTGTTGCGCGTAAGTTATCAGGTAATGTTGCTTCATCAGCGGCAAAACCGTGGTTTTGGCTGGTAATCATCACCACATCACGCTCAAGATCTTTTACTGGGTGGTTTGCACCATGGTGGCCAAATTTCATCTTCACAGTTTGAGCACCGCTAGCCAAGGCTAAAATCTGGTGTCCAAGACAGATACCAAAAATAGGTAAGTTTTTATCTAGAAATACTTTGGTCGCTTCAATCGCATAAGTACATGGCGCAGGATCGCCAGGACCATTTGATAAGAAAATACCATTTGGATTTAATGCCAATACTTCTTCAGCTGTTGTTTGTGCAGGAACAACCGTTAAACGGCAGCCACGATCAACCAACATACGCAGAATATTACGTTTAGCACCAAAGTCATACGCAACAACATGATACGGTAGTTCACTATCATCTTTCGCTGCGGGTAAACCGCCCGTTAATGTCCATGAACCTTGCTTCCAACTATAGGTTTCAGTTGTGGTCACCTCTTTCGCCAAATCCATCCCTTTAAGGCCTGGAAATGCTTGAGCTTGAGCAAGTGCTGCAGCTTCATCAAGGTGGTCACCTGCAATGATACAACCGTTTTGAGCGCCTTTTTCACGTAGGATTCGCGTTAATTTACGAGTATCAATATCAGCGATACCGACAATATTTTGCGACTTAAGGTATTCAGAAAGGGATTGTTCACAGCGGAAGTTAGAAGCGATAAGAGGAAGATCTCGAATTACCAAACCTTGAGCATGAATTGCCGTTGATTCTTCGTCTTCAGTATTAGTGCCGGTGTTGCCAATATGGGGATAGGTAAGAGTAACGATCTGTTGCGAGTAAGAGGGGTCAGTGAGAATTTCCTGATACCCCGTCATCGAGGTATTAAAAACAACTTCACCAACAGCCGAACCATCTGCCCCAATGGACACGCCGCGGAACACTGTCCCATCTTCAAGGACTAACAGCGCAGATTTGCTCAAGACAACCTCCAAAAAATAAAAATGCAATTAAAACAGATAAATTTGCAACTACCCATTCCATTTAACGCCAAAAACCCTTAACTACTGATTTTTGACAAATTGCGCAAATTCTATGGATCAGTTATCAATCTGTCAACATTTAACCGTAATTAAATTTAAATAATCACACATAGACACCATTTTCTGGCTCAAAGACTGTAAATAACAACTTTCATTGCAGGTTTAGGACTATCAAATAACATTAGTTAAAATGTAATCGATTGCCTAGGTTGCAAATACGTTAATTTAAACTAAAGCTGTGCGCAAACGATAAAATAACCAAAGATAACCACATAAAAACACACTAAACAACAAAAATCACAACCAACCGTAAGTTATCATAAGAAAAGATGGCGTTTCCCAAGCCTTTTAGTCTAGTTGATTTTTCAAACAACAACCTTACTCTTAACTTGATAATTTATGCATAATTATCTTATTAAATCACATAAAAAAAAGATCGTTCTGTTTATTTAAAGACAAAAAAAACCTGCCATAAGGCAGGTTTTTAAGTGTTTTATAATATGTAATTTCTATAGTCGGTCCAGATCGAGTACATCTGTCATAGTATAAAAACCCCCATGCTTTTGGTTTAGCCATGCAGCTGCACGTACCGCACCATTGGCAAATGTCATTCTATCTGTCGCTTTATGGGTAATTTCAACTCGCTCACCAATATCAGCAAACATTGCAGTATGTTCGCCTACAATATCGCCCGCTCGAATAGTTGCAAACCCAATCTCGTCTCGACTGCGTTCACCGGTGATACCTTCACGAGAATACACCGCGACATCACTGAGCTTATTTCCCATCGCGCCTGCGATTGCTTCCCCCATACCGATAGCGGTGCCTGATGGTGCATCAACTTTATGGCGATGATGTGCTTCAATGATCTCAATATCACAATAGTCGCCCATCACTTTGGCGGCTTTTTCTAGTAATTTAAACACGAGATTAACACCGACACTGTAATTAGGCGCCATAACAACAGCTATCTGCTCTGCCGCAGTATCAATTAATTGACGTTGTGATTCAGTAAAACCGGTTGTGCCAATAACAATTTTTTTATGGTGTTGTAGACATAACTCAAGATTGGCGAGCGTCACTGTGGGTGCAGTGAAATCAATTAACACATCAAAGTCATCAATTGCTTGACGTAAATCGTCAATAATTACCACATTTGCCAACCCAATACCTGCCAATTCTCCCGCATCAGCACCAACTAAACTTGAACCAGTACGCTCTGTTGCAACCGTTAATGTCGTTGCATTTGATGATGCAGTGGCTTTAATTAGTTGACGCCCCATTCGTCCGGCTGCGCCGGCTATCGCAATTCTGACCATTAACGTGCATCTCCTACACTATTCATAATAATATGTTCCACTGTAGCTTGTTGACTATGATAAAAAAAGCCCCAGTATTTACTGAGGCTCATTGATCACTAACAAACACTGTTTAGATATTTTTCACTTGTAATTCTCGTGGTACTTCAAAAAACATGTTTTCTTCACGACCGGATAATTCTTCAACATCAGCAGCATTAGTGAGTTGCTTAATGCGTGTAATAATTTGATTCACTAACGCTTCAGGCGCAGATGCACCAGCAGTAACACCCACGATGTGCTTGCCTTCAAGCCATTGCGGATCAATATCTTCAGCACTGTCGGTTAAAAAAGCTGGCGTGCCTAATTTCACTGCGAGCTCACGTAATCGATTTGAATTTGATGAATTTTTAGAACCAACAACAATCATCGTATCCACTTTTTCAGCCATTTCACGTACTGCATCTTGACGATTTTGGGTCGCATAACAAATGTCATCTTTACGTGGGCCTTGAATGTCAGGAAACACCTGGCGTAAACGATCAATAACATCAGCAGTTTCATCAACCGATAACGTTGTTTGACTAACAAAATGTAAGTTAGAGGGATCTTTTACGACAAGCATATCGACATCTTCTGGTTTCTCAACCAAATACATACCGCCATCATGATTAGCATATTGCCCCATCGTGCCTTCCACTTCAGGATGACCCGCATGACCAATTAAGACCACTTCCATTGCTTTTCGACTTGCACGTGCAACTTCCATGTGAACTTTGGTCACTAACGGACAGGTAGCATCAAAGACCGTTAATTGACGTGCTTTCGCTTCATTCCTAACCGCTTGTGATACCCCATGTGCTGAAAAGATAACAATATTGTCATCTGGTACTTCCGTTAGGTTTTCGACAAAAATAGCACCGCGCTGCTTTAGCCCTTCAACAACGAAACGGTTATGAACCACTTCATGACGCACGTAAATAGGTGGCTGATACATTTCTAATGCACGCTCAACAATGCTAATCGCACGATCAACACCAGCACAAAAACCACGGGGATTTGCGAGTAAGATTTTCATCAATAATGGCTCTTAACGTTCAATGGAGACAACTTCGACCTCAAAGGTAACTGTTTTGCCTGCTAATGGATGATTAAAATCAACGGTGACTGAATCACCCACTACTTGTGTAATTATTCCAGGAATATCATGTCCATCAGGGCCAGTAAAAGCAATTATACGCCCCACTTCTGCAGGAGTATCTGCGCTAAACTTACTCAGTGCGACATGATGAATATTATTAGGATTTGAAGGGCCAAAGGCATCTTCAGGGGCTAAATCAAACTGTTTTTTTTGTCCTACCGTTAACCCTAGCAAACATTTTTCAAAGTTCTCAGTTAGGCTGCCATCACCGATACGAAAGATCACCGGTTTAGCATTAGCAAATGTTGATTCAGCCACGGTTCCATCAGCTAATTTGATTGAGAAGTGCATTAACACTTCGCTATTATCCTTGATCACTGACATATATTATTCCCTACTCTTAGTTACTACTATTTAACAACAAAGCGCCGCGGGTATCAACGTATGGACACTAGGGTTTTATCGCTACGCACGGATAACACTCTGCTTTCAAACTTCAACTCTGCTTTTTCAGGCTACTTAATAGATATAATATTACGCCAAAAAAAATAGCTACATCTGCTAAATTAAAAATAGCAAAGTGATGGTTTTTATAATGAAAATCTAGAAAATCAATCACAAAGCCATACTGTATACGATCAAAAAGATTACCCAGTGCGCCGCCAATAATGAACGCACAACCAATATTATGTGCCGTTTGAGTAATTGAAGCCTGTCGCATTTTATAACTTAAAAAACCACAAGCAACGATAGCAATCAGGGCAAATAACCACCGTTGCCACCCGCCTTCAGCACTAAGAAAGCTAAACGCTGCCCCCGTATTATGAACATAATAAAGGTTCATAAATGGCAACACTGTAATGGGAGTTGAGCCATTAACTGTCATGGTGCCAATAATGAAAACCTTGCTCAGGTAATCAATCATAAAAATAATCATTGCCAACCATAACCAACGAAGGCCTGAGCGTTGATCAAATTTTAAGTGTAACTTTACGTTAGACATTTGATACTCCTTAATGATGCCATGGGTATGCCACAACAAACGAGCAACGTCACCGTCTGCAATTTGTTATTTTCAAACATAAGCCATTAGAATATTTACAAAAAAAAACGCCACCAGTCGAAACAGGCAGCGTTTTATTTTTAATGACAGCTTAAAACTTAATGAGCTTTAACGGCTTTATCAGCTTTAAAGCCATCAAGAATTAACAATACAGCACCCAAACAAATGGCTGAATCGGCAATATTAAATGCAGGCCAATGATAACTACCGTAATAGAAATCAAGAAAGTCGACCACAAAACCATGGTAGAGGCGATCAAATAAATTACCCAACGCGCCACCAATGATCAGTGCATACGCAATATTGGCCATCTTATTGGTTATTGGCGTACGACGCATCCACAATGTTAATAAGCCACAAACACCAAACGCAATAGCTGCAAACAACCATCGTTGCCAACCACCCGCACTACTTAAAAAACTAAATGCGGCACCAGTATTGTGCACATACAGTAAATTAAAAAACGGCGTGATCTCAATCCGGTTTGGCCAGCCATAGCCCATCGTGTCCATCACCAATAGCTTAGTGCCATTGTCGATAATAAATACCAGAATCGCTAACCATAGCCAGCGAATACCCGATTGTTTAAGCGTCAACGCTTGCTGAGGTGCTGAATTAGTCATTAGGCAAATTTACGCTCTTCGCCGTCGCCATCGATGTTAGTAACACAACGACCACACACTTCTTCGTGTCCAGCAATTGTGCCTACATCAGCAACATGGTGCCAACAACGCTCACACTTCGCAGCTTCTGATGCAGCCACAGTAACAAATAATCCTTCGATATCTGTTTCTTGTGCGCCTTCTGGCTTGCTATCAGCAACCACTACTTGTGCTTTTGATGTTAGCAATACAAAACGTAATTCGTCTTCTAGCTTATTCAGTTTCGCAGCAAGATCAGCATTAGCTGTCAGCGTTACTTCCGCTTGTAGTGAACCACCGATAACTTTTTCGCTACGTGCAGTTTCAAGTAACTTATTCACTGCACCACGAATTTGTTGAATCTCAGTCCAGAATTCGTTATTTAATTCTTCGTTCTCAGCAAGACCAAATAAACCATCGAACCACTCGCCAGTAAACACGAATTGATCACGTTTACCTGGCATTTCGTTCCAGATTTCATCAGCGGTGAATGACATGATAGGTGCCATCCAACGAACCAGTGCTTCTACGATGTAGTAAAGCGCCGTTTGACAACTACGTTGTGCATGACCACCACGTTTTGCTGTGTACTGACGGTCTTTAATTACATCTAAATAGAAAGAACCCATTTCCACTGAACAGAACTGCATTAAACGCTGAGTTACCGTGTGTAGGTTGTAGTCTTCGTATGCTTTAACGATCTCTTCTTGAGCCGCCATTGCACGGCCTACAGCCCAACGATCTAGCGCAACCATTTCTTCCACAGGCACACAATCAGTTTCAGGATTGAAGCCATTTAAGTTAGCTAAGAAGAAACGTGCAGTGTTACGAATACGACGGTAAGCATCAGCAGAACGCTTTAAGATCTCGTCAGAAACCGCAACTTCACCCGTGTAATCTGTTGATGCAACCCATAGACGTAGAATATCTGCGCCAAGCTTGTTGGTTACATCTTTTGGTGCAACCACGTTGCCCACTGATTTCGACATTTTACGGCCTTGACCGTCAACCACGAAGCCGTGTGTTAACACTTGCTTGTACGGGGCTTTGTCTTTCATCGCAACAGATGAAATCAATGATGACTGGAACCAACCACGGTGTTGATCTGAACCTTCTAGGTAAAGATCTGCTGAGTGACCATTAAACTCAGGACGGCTATCAACCACAGAGAAATGGGTAACACCAGAGTCAAACCATACGTCTAATGTATCTAGTACTTTTTCGTAATTTACCGCATCTTCTGCACTCATTACGTCAGTCAGTTCTAGATCCCACCAAGCTTGAATACCCTTTTGCTCAACAAGCTGTGCTACTTTTTCAATTAGCTCAGATGTTTGCGGGTGAAGCTCTTGCGTTTCTTTATGAATAAATAAGGCAATTGGCACACCCCAAGTACGTTGACGAGAGATACACCACTCAGGGCGACCTTCGATCATACCTTCGATGCGGCTTTGACCCCACTCAGGCATCCATTGTACGTTCTTGATCTCAGCTAGTGCTTTAGTACGCAGACCTGCTTTATCCATAGAGATAAACCATTGTGGCGTTGCACGGAAGATAATTGGCGTTTTATGGCGCCAGCAATGTGGGTAGCTGTGAGTGATTTTAGAGAAATGTAATAATGAGCCGTGTTCACGTAATACATCTACAACGGCTTCGTTTGCTTTAAATACGTGTTGACCAGCAAAGATCTCAGTATCAGGTAAGTAAACGCCGTTGCTGCCCACAGGGTTAGCAATTTCAAGGTTGTACTTTTGACCTACCACGAAGTCTTCTTGACCATGGCCAGGTGCAGTATGTACACAACCAGTACCAGATTCAGTCGTTACGTGATCAGCTAGCACTACGGGTACATCAAAGCTGTAGAATGGGTGATTAAAGCGCATTAGCTCTAATTCTTCACCTTTACAGAAACCTAGGATTTCTGACTCTTCAAAGCCAACACGTGCCATTACTTCTTTTACAAGCTCTGCCGCTACGATTAAACGTTGTGGTTGAGTGTGTACATCTGTAACAGGTGTTTGTACCAATGCGTATTCAAGATCAGCACTCACAGCAACACCGCGGTTAGCCGGCATTGTCCATGGTGTCGTTGTCCAGATAACAATCGACACGTCGCCTTCACCTTGGTCAGCAACACAGCCAAACTTCGCTAATACCGCAGCTTCGTCTACCGCTTTAAATTTAACGTCAATAGATAGCGATACTTTATCTTGGTATTCAACTTCAGCTTCAGCCAATGCAGAACCACAATCAGTACACCAATGAACAGGTTTAAAACCTTTAAGTAGGTGATCTTTATCTGCGATTTTACCTAGTGCACGAATGATGTTCGCTTCAGTGCCGAAATCCATTGTACGGTATGGCTTATCCCACTCACCTAGAACACCTAGACGCATGAAACTTTCTTTTTGACCTTCAACTTGGCCAGCCGCGTAAGCACGACATTTTTCGCGGAATTCAGCTGCCGTTAATTTTTGACCCGGCTTACCAAATTTCTTTTCTACCATTAATTCAATTGGTAGACCATGACAGTCCCAACCAGGGATGTACGGTGAATCAAAGCCAGAAAGCGTCTTTGATTTAATAATAATATCTTTAAGAATCTTGTTTAACGCGTGACCGATGTGAATATCACCGTTAGCGTAAGGAGGGCCATCGTGTAATACGAAAGATTTTTTACCTTTCTTAGCTTTACGAATTTCACCGTAAAGATCTTCATCATACCAACGCTTAAGCATTGCAGGCTCACGTTGAGCTAGGTTGCCTCGCATCGGAAACCCTGTTTCAGGCAGGTTCAGGGTATCTTTATAGTCACTCATGGATTCTAGATTCCGTTACTTGGGCGAAGTTGGACATTATTACGCTCAGACAGCCACACCCGTGCTGCTTGAGCATCTCGTTCGATTTGTAATTTCAGCGCATCGAATGATTCAAATTTTTTTTCGTCACGCAACTTATGGCGTAACACGACTTCAAGCTGACGACCATAAAGATCCGCTTGGAAGTCAAACAGGTGTACTTCAAGTTGTTGTCGTACACCTTTTACCGTTGGTCGGTGGCCAACATTAGCCACACCTGCAATAGGCGCGGCGGTAATACCCAATACTTCGACCGCATAAACCCCTGCGACAGGCGTTACGCGACGTTTAAGTGGAATATTAGCTGTTGGAAAACCGATAGTACGGCCTAATTTTCTTCCGTGTGAGACACGGCCACGAATACTGTACGGTCGACCAAGCATTTGTTCTACTTGATCTAACTCATTATTCGCTAAAGCTTGACGAATTGCGGTACTGCTTACTCGCTGCTCTGAAACACAAAAACTTGTTGTACTAATTACTTCAAATCCGTATTTCTTTCCAGCCGCCACCAGCATCGCAAAATCACCACGTCGCTCTTGACCAAAACGAAAGTCATCACCAATAACCAGAAATTTAACACCCAATTGCTTTACCAACAAGCATTCGACGAAATATTCAGCAGTCATTGATGCAAAATGATGATTAAAATTAACACACAATAATCGATCAATGCCGACTTTTTTCAATTCTACATATTTCTCACGAAAACGGGTCAACCTTGCAGGGGCTTTATTTCCCGCAAAAAGCTCTTGTGGTTGCGGTTCAAACGTCATTACCGTAGCAGCTAACCCCATTGAGTGCGCTTTAGCAATGACTTGTTTAAGCAACGTTTGATGGCCAAGATGGACACCGTCAAAATTGCCAATAGTTAGCACGCAGCCATGATGGCGTGGCTGAATATTGGGTATACCTCGAATTAATTCCATAGGTAATTTAATTATGCCAGTACTCATAAGGCTATTTGCTCATCCTACAATCAGATCATTTGTTTATATGATGACCAATAACAGCCAAAAAATTAATAACTACGGTAACTAACTCACCACCATTACGATTAAAAATCACGTTTAAGCGCAAAGCTGGTGAATTATATACTACTCAGCGGTTTCAATCAGCTCTCTGCACGCAGATGGCGCGGGCGAACACCCAAAATAATTGCGCACAACAGATAAACACCACTACCGCCCAAAATTAAGCCAAATAGCCACACCACACGATCAAACAAATGGAAAGCTAACCATTGTTCGCTCGAAGGACTAAACCAGACTAATCCACCGACCATGACGGCACCAGCAACCACTAGTCGCAGCACAAATAATAATGTTTGGCGGCTCACTCGGTAAATGTTTTCTTTATGTAAACCTCGGTATAGCAACCCTGCATTCAGCAAAGCCGATAATACACTCGCAATAGAAAGACCGACATAACCATAGAATGGCGCAAATATACCGTTAAAGACCATATTGCTGACCATGGCAATAATACCAATTTTCACAGGCGTTTTGGTATCTTGACGTGCGTAATAACCTGGCGCGAAAATTTTAATCAACATGTAGTTAAGCAAACCTGCGGATACCACCCACAGTGACATTGCTGTTTGGTTAACATCATAAAGATCAAACTCACCCCGCATGAACATTACCATCAACATTGGTTTGGCCAAGGTAATCATACCGAGCATGGCAGGAATACCCAAGATCAACACCATTCGCACTCCCCAATCCATCGTATCTGCGAATTGTTGAGGTGACTTATCAACATGTTTGCGAGATAAGGCAGGTAAGATCACGGTGGCAATCGCAATACCAAATAAACCCAGCGGAAATTCTAATAATCGATCAGAGTAATATAACCAGCTGATTGAACCCGTCATTAGAAAGCTGGCAATTAACGTATCAAGCAATAAGTTAATTTGAGTCACTGATACGCCAAACAAAGCCGGTAGCATCAATTTACGTATTTTAGTGACTCCAGGGTCATTCCAGCCCCACTGTGGTCGAACTAAATACCCCTCGCGATATAAAAATGGCAATTGAAAACAAAATTGCACCAAACCACCGATAAAAACACCAAGAGCTAAACCAATTTCAGGTTTGGCTAGATGAGGCGCAATAAACACCGCACAGCCAATAATGGCGATATTAAGAAACACCGGCGTAAACGATGAAATCGCAAATTTACCTAATGTGTTTAAAATAGCACCAGATAATGCGACAAAAGTCACAAACCACAAGTAGGGAAAAGTAATTTTCAGCAATAAACTGGCTAACTCAAATTTTTCAGCTCCGGGAGACGTACCCTGTATCCAATCCCAAAACCAACCAAAACCAAACAATGCCGTAACAGCACCGGATCCTAATACCCCGACCAAGGTCACGATGGTAACAATGCCACCCAGTGTTCCCGCAGCTCGTGCAATTAATAATCGGGTTCGATCAACATCGCCTGCAGCATGGTACTCAGTTAATACTGGTACAAAGGCTTGCGAAAAAGCCCCTTCAGCAAAAAGACGGCGTAAAAAGTTAGGAATTTTGTTGGCAAAGAAAAAAACATCGGCCGCAGCCCCTGCTCCCATGAGGTTAGCCACCACCACATCTCGGACCAAACCGAGCACGCGAGACACTAAAGTCATGGCGCTAACTATCATTCCAGAGCGTAAAAGACGCTTACTCACAAAAAAACCTCATAAAAGATGTTCAGAAAGGTGACTTCTGAATCGAAATACTGGTAAAATCTGTCGCCATATTAACCGTGTTAATCCGCAAGTGCCAACTAGATTGGTATGGCGGTTATTTGCACGAATCATTTGACAATGATTAAGATTAAGGGCATAGTCCTCGGCCTTAAATTGTCACCATACCAAGATTTGGGAGTTACACCCTTGGCAAATATCAAATCTGCTAAGAAACGTGCACTAACTTCAGAAAAACGTCGTCAGCATAACGCTAGCCGTCGTTCTATGATGCGCACTTTCTTCAAGAAAGTAATTATCGCTATTGAAGCTGGTAATAAAGAAGCTGCAACACAAGCTTTCGCTGAAATGCAACCTGTTATGGACCGCATGGCTACTAAAGGCCTGATCCATAAGAACAAAGCTGCACGTCACAAAGCTCGTCTAACAGCGAAAATCAAAGCTCTTTAATTTTAATTAATGAGTCTAGATTAAAAAAAACCGACCTTAGGGTCGGTTTTTTTATATCTATTTATTAGCCATTGCCTATAAAACTAGCATTTAGAAACAAAATATTGTTACTTTTATGGCTGAATTTATTTCACATCTTCGAGCATAAAATGAAAAAAACGCTATTACGCGGCTTGTTCAACGTTCTGCCGCTAGTATTAAGTATTTGGTTATTTTGGTCACTTTTTGAGTCATTAGATGAAGTAGGCAGTTTTTTATTTGGCCTTGTTCACATCACCGAACTCTTCAAAGGTGCTGGTTTTTTACTCATTCTAATTTTATTGTTCGTTGCGGGATTACTTTTTTCTGTTAGCCCTATTGCATGGCTATATGATTTTGTTATTCGCCAATTGATGCGTTTCCCATTTTTTAAAACGGTTTATAGCAGTATTAATGATATTGCCTCACTGATGAGCAGTGACAATAAAAATAAAAGCCAACAAACAGTGTTAGTACATCAAGCCAATGATACCTATGTGGTAGGGTTCATTATGTCTAATGACACGCCAGAGCCGCTTACAAACGCATTACCAGATGGAAATTGGGTACCGGTGTTATTTCCACTCAGCTATCAAATCGCGGGGATTACAACACTGGTAAAACGCGAAGATTTAACGCTTGTTGATTGGTCATTTGAAGACGCAATGCGTTACAACTTAACCGCAGGTATTTCAATCTCAGCCAAAGACAAAGAAGAGAAAGAGAAAATCACTACCGACTCTGCCACAACAAAAGCACCGTTATAGTCGTAACAATTAACGCCTTATTATTTATATTTGAAGTATATAAGGCGTTAATAGAGCATAAATACATTAAAATAATGTACTAAAATCAGCCGCACAAATGCGTTTTACCGCCGGATGCATGATCATTCGCTCTGCAAAAATAACAAAATATTCATCACAAATATCTGTCACTCGCTTTACTTCATACAATCGGCTATTACTGGTTAATTCATCAGCATAAATGGACGGCGCGATAAACATCGATTTATGGTAAAAAGCAAACGCCTTCATTAACGCGGCATCATCAAACTCGCCTAGAATATTTGGCGTTATACCCTGCTGATCAAACCATTGATGTAATTTGCGTCCCATTGCAGAGCGCCGACTTGGTACCAATAACTTGTAATCTTCAATACAGGCTGGAAAATCTGCATCAGATAAATCGTCAGTACAGAAAAAACTCATCGCTGATTCACCCAGTTTTTTACTGTATAAACCTGGGTTTTGAGTCGAACTGACTGGACAATCGGACAAAATCATATCTAATTTATGTTGGGATAACTGCTCTAACAGCATTTCGTGGGTCGATTCAAAACAGCTTAATTGAATTCGCTGATCGTTAGGAATACCTTCTAGTAGCACTTGACTCACTAACCGTTTTGACAAAGCATCAGCCACCCCAACTTCAAATAATTGGTTATCACGTTGAGTATAATTAATTCGATCAAGCATTTGATAACTCAAATCAAACATCTTATCCGCATATTTAAACACTAATTGGCCAAGTTCAGTGGGTTCAATATTGCGCCCAACACGTTTGGTTAACTTGCCTTTGAGGCGATCTTCTAATGATCGAATTTGACCCGTCACCGTTTGTGGGGTTAGAAATAATGCATCAGCCGCTTTGGTTACTGAGCCTTGTTTGCAGACCATCCAAAAATAATAAAGATGGTTATAGTTTAAGTGAGACATTGCCGCTATTTTAAATAAAAAAACCCAGCGACAAAGCTTACGCTGTGCCTCTGGGCTGTTCAATCTTTGACGGCAGAATTTACAATAAAATCAAACCAAGATCGTATTTAACCGTAATTAACGTTGCTGTCGTTCTAAGTTACGTACGCGTTCACCACCACGTTGTTCTAATGCTCGTTGGCGAAATGTACTTTCATTATCAACCGTCGTCGTTTTTACGACAGTTGCTTTGGCATCGCTCATACCTTTTAAGTACGCTTGACATAACTCAGAACGATCGTCATTAACACACTGCTGATAATTTGCAGCAACACTTGGCAGTGAAAATAAACACGTGAAAATTACTAGCAACGTTTTCATATTACACCTCTGATTTAGGTAGTGTTTTACTCAACATAACGTAACCAACGATAGCGGCAACCGTTGAACCTAATAAGATTCCAAGTCGTGAATAAGTTGCAAAACTCTCGTCTGCACCAACAAACGCCAATGATGAAATAAAGATCGACATCGTAAAACCGATACCGCACAGCACTGACACTGCAAAAATATGCTTAAAGTTGATGCCGTCCGGCAATTTAGCTAATCCCGTTTTCACCGCAATAAGACAAGCAGTAAAAATGCCAACAGGCTTACCAATAAATAATCCAGCCGCAATACCCACAGGTAACATTGACGATAGACTTGCCATTGATACTCCTGTTAATGAAATACCCGCGTTTGCAAACGCAAATAATGGCAAGATTAAAAAAGCAACATAAGGATGTAGTGCATGCTCGATAGTTTTAAGTGGAGAATGGGTATCTGCTCGTCCATCTTTACCCGCTAATGGCACCGCAAAACCTAACACAACACCCGCTAATGTGGCATGAACACCCGATTGCAGCACGCTGAACCATAAAATAGCACCAACAATTAAGTATAGTGGAATGCTGGTGATATTTTTGAGGTTCATAAGCACAAGTGTTGCCGTTGCAGCAAAGGCCACGGTTAATGCAATGGTCGATAAATCAGAGCTATAGAATAAAGCAATAATAACAATTACGCCTAAGTCATCAATGATTGCTAACGCTAATAAGAACACTTTTAGGCTTACAGGCACACGGTTACCCAGTAATGCCATCACGCCAAGTGCAAAAGCAATATCGGTTGCAGCAGGAATAGCCCAACCTTTAACTGCCATTGGATCGCCATAATTAAATGCCGTATAAATTAACGCTGGCGCAATCATGCCACCTACTGCAGCAATCGCCGGGAAAATAGCTTTTTCTTTAGTATTAAGTGCACCTTCAATAAGCTCACGTTTAACTTCTAATCCAATTAAGAAAAAGAAAATCGCCATTAAGCCATCATTGATCCAATGTGCTACTGATAATCCGGCAATATAGCTGTGTAGCGTATCAGTGTATAACGATGCCAACGGAGAGTTAGCAATAACCATTGCAATTAACGCCGCGATAATAAGAATAATACCGCCAGCTGATTCTAATTTAAGAAACTTACGAATAGCATCGGTCATTAACCGTTACTCCTTTAACTATATTTTTCACGCGATCCAAGCAACCCTAACTTATAGGTTAGCTAAATACTTGGTCATCTCAATTAAATTTAGTGTAAACGTCAGTCTTACCAACTGAAAAATCGTTTGTATAGATATAAATACTCGGTAAAACCGAAAGGTTGTAGTTATAGCGCTACTATATCCGCACTGTTAAGTTGTCGTCATTCATTAGATTTATACTAAAAACAAAATAAATCGCAAAATTTTACTTTTAATAAGCATATTTTTATAATTTTTAACTCTAAAAACTAAAAATATCGAAAACCATTAAAAACCAATTAGAAACAATCTACTAGGGCGTATTAATGCAACCTGACATTGTATAATTTAATCGGTTGCTCTCTCACTTTGCTGACAAACCCCAAACAAATATCCATTTATGACACTCAGTGTAATATTTCTGAAATATAACCAAACTACTATTCACGCAGATTTCAACAAAATGACACCAAAACGACATATTCCTGTCATGGAGAAATGATTATGACTACCCAAGCCACTACTGCTGCATCTAAGTTCAGCTCTATGCGTTGGGTCCGCTGGGCCAACCTAGCGTTCATGCTATATTTGTTACTCGTTGCTGTATCTATGGTCAGCGGCGGCTTTAAATGGTCTGTAGGCGAGCAAGCAAAAACCTTATTTGAGTTTGCCTCTCACCCTGTTGCAGGCTTAATGATTGGTCTGATTGCTACCGCACTTATTCAATCATCAAGTACAGTAACCTCAATTATCGTTGGTCTTGTGGCGGGTGGTTTACCTGTCGAAACGGCTATTCCAATGGTAATGGGTGCTAACATTGGCACCACATTAACCAATACATTAGTTAGTTTAGGTCACGCTCGTTGTAAAGAAGAATTCCGCCGCGCATTTGCAAGTGCCACGGTACATGATTTCTTTAACTTATTAGCAGTAGCCATTTTCCTACCATTGGAAATGATGTTTGGTATTCTTGATAAGTTATCTGGTTGGTTAGTTTCACCGTTCTTAAAAGCGGGTGACATGAGCATGAACGGCATGGATTTCATGAAGCCGTTAACACAACCAGCTGTTGATTTAGTAAAAGGTCCACTAGAAGTATTTGGTCATAACGGTGGTTTTGGTCTGATCGTTCTAGGTATTGCGTTAATTTTTGTCTCTATCACGTTAATGGGTCGCCTAATGCGAGGCCTAATGGTAGGTCGTGCACGTGATATTCTAAAGAGCGCAATCGGTCGTGGTCCATTACATGGTATTGCTTCTGGTACTGCGGTAACCGTACTTGTACAGTCATCATCAACAACAACAAGTTTAATGGTACCTCTTGTTGGTACAGGTGTATTAACAGTACGTGAAGTTTACCCATTTACTCTTGGTGCAAACATCGGTACCTGTATCACAGCGCTACTAGCAGCAACGGCTGTATCTGGTGAACACGCAGTGTTTGCACTACAGATTGCGCTGGTACACTTATGCTTTAACGTGTTAGCGACAGTATTGATTTACGGCGTACCGTTCTTACGTGAAATTCCACTTAAGTGCGCGTTCTTCCTTAGCGATTTAGCAACGAAGAACAAAGCCGCTGTTGCGGGTTACCTTGGCCTAGTGTTCATTGCTATTCCAGGTTCAATCCTAGCGTTTACAGCGTAATCGCGACGCTAAACATTACAACAGTTAAATAAAAAGCCCCGCATAAGCAATTGTGCGGGGCTTTTTGTTATCTCTAATTTACCATCAATAAATTATGCTCATCGAGCTAGATAATCGTATTGTTATACTGAAAATGGATATTGAATTGGCGCATGATGCTCATAACCCACCACTTCAAAATCATCTAAGGTTACCCATGTTTCTAAATCTTCTAACGAAGTGATCTTAGAGTTAATAATTAATTGTGGTGATGCAAATGGTGTACGGGTTAGTTGCTCATCGCGCATTAATGGTAATTGATCTTCATAAATATGAGCATTAATGATTTTATGGTAAGCCTGACCCGGTTTTTTACCGGTGATTTGAGCCATTAACGCCAGTAACGTAAACACTTGAACTTGATTAAAATTAAGCCCTAACGGCACATCACAAGAACGTTGAGCACTGGTGAGATACAACGTATCCCCTAACAATGAAAACGTGTGAGTATGCATACATGGGCGCAAACACCCCATATCAAACTCACCTGGATTATAAAACGTCAGAATTTCACCACGATCATCAATGCCCTTGGTTAGATCATCAACAATTTTCTTGAGTTGATCGATAACTGTACCATCGGCCTTTTGCCAACGACGACCTTGAACGCCATAGACTCGTCCCATATCATCTTCACCTTTACGGTGCGGGTTATCGAGCCATGCTTGGTTATCATTGGCATTGGCATTCCACGTATTACAACCAATAGCACGAAATTGTGCCGCGTTATCATAACCGCGTAAGTAACCTAGCAATTCAGCAATGGCGGCTTTCCAAAAACTTTTACGGGTAGTAATTAGTGGAAACTGATTATTAGCAACATCATAGGTTAAATCAGCATTAATCACTGTCAGGCAACGTTTGCCAGTTCGTTCATTTCCAATCCACACACCGTCATCAACGATCCGCTGACACAACGCCAAGTACTGTTTCATTTGTCCTACCCGTTAAATTAATGACGCCTAGCAAAAGCTAGGCGTCTAAAAGTCGTTACTCTTAATTCTATCAGAAGATAACAAAATTAAATCTAGCCGATATCAACTCAAGAACATTTTAATACTGATAATAAGCAGCAATATCGCAAACAGCTTTTTAAGCGTTGCTGTTGGTAAACGCGTCACCAATGCCGCACCATAGCGAGTGGTAATCATTGAAGTGGCGGCAATCCCTACTAATGCAGGTAAATATACATAGCCCAGGCTATATGCCGGTAAATTAGCACTACCGACACCAGCAAAAATAAAACCAATCATGCCTGAAATGGCAATCAGGAACCCAACCAGAGAAGCCGAACCAATAGCCCGTCGCATTTCAATGCCAAAATAGCTTAAATATGGCACAGTTAATGACCCGCCACCAATACCTGCTAAACTGGATAATAAGCCAATCACACCACCGCCAATCGCTGATGCCAGCGGACTCGGAAGTGGTCGAGAATGGGTAACTCGCAACGATAACATCATTTGTAGAGCAAGCAGCAATACGATCACTGCAAACACTTTTGGCAAATACTGCGCAGGCACTAATTCCGCCACCACACTGCCGCCAAGACCACCAATAATAATGCCAGGCGCCAACACTTTAACCACTGAAAAATCAACATTTCCCAATCTAAAGTGATTGCGGGCAGAAGCCATTGATGTCATCACAATGCTCGCTAATGAGGTTGCTAACGCAATATGCATTAACATTGCAGGTTCAATACCTATTTTAGGCAATAGCCATACCAATGCCGGTACCACTAGCAAGCCACCGCCAATGCCCAATAATCCAGCTAACACCCCCACCACGGAGCCTAAGATTAAACACATCAAAAACAGCCACATCACGCTTTCATGCATCATAATCACCCACACATTTTTTCACACTACACCACCGTTATTTATTACCCGCACGAATAAAACCACCTAGGTGATATTGTTCAATAAATGCTGTCGTTAATTGACGAACATCATCAGCAACATCAACTTGTAGCGCCTGAGTTGCTAATGATGTCATATCTGAACCATTAATATGCCGTAAAATATATTTAATTTTCGCAACATTACGCGCATTCATACTCAACGAACGATATCCCATACCAACTAACAACACCGCTCCAACAGGATCGCCCGCCAACTCACCACAGACACACACAGGTAATTGATACCGTTTAGCGCTATCGACAATATGTTTTAAGGCATGTAAAACTGCGGGGTGAAGCGCATCATAGACACTCGCTACCCGCGCATTATTACGATCAACGGCCAATAAATATTGGGTTAAATCATTACTCCCCACTGAGATAAAATCGACCCGTCCAACTAAAGCATGCAATTGATATAACATCGACGGCACTTCAATCATGATACCTATTCGAGGCTTATGCAGCTGTTGTCCTGCCGCTAATGCCGTTTGAGCGACATCGGTATATGCTCGTTCAATTATGGCTTTAGCATCATCGAGTTCATTTATCCCCGAAATCATCGGCAATAAAATATCTAAATTAGTCAGCCCAATACTTGCTCGCAGCATGGCACGTACTTGAATCATAAATATTTCAGGGTGATCAAGCGTAAACCGAATGCCACGCCAGCCAAGAAACGGGTTATCTTCTTCAATGGATAAATAAGGTAATGGTTTATCACCACCAATATCTAATGTTCGCATAACCACAGGTTGGTCGGGATAAGTGTGCAAAATAGCGCGATACTGGTTAATTTGTTCTTCTTCAGAGGGAAAGCTACGCTGCAATAAAAATGGGACTTCAGTGCGGTATAAACCGACGCCATCAATACCTTTGTTTAATGCTAAATGCGAGTCTGCACTTAATCCGGCATTAATATGTACCATGATCCGCTGCTGATCTTTGGTTACTGCATGTTGTTGTTGATCGCATTCAACGATCTTTTCAAGTTCATCATCTTCGCGTAATAAACGGCGATACTCAGCCAACACATGCCGATTAGGATTAACCAGTAAATCGCCACGATAGCCATCAACGACCACCAGATTGCTATGTACTGTTTGAGGCGTAAAATCGACCCCCATAATGGTCGGAATACCCAAGGCTCGCGATAAAATAGCGGCGTGAGAGTTAGCCGCGCCTTCTTGAGCAACCACTGCTGCCAATTTTCCAGCAGGTACGGTAGCTAACATTGCTGCTGTTAATTCACGGGTTAATAATACAATGGGTTCATTCCACTGCTGCTCATTAGGCTTGTCATCACATAAAAAATATAATAGCCGCTGCCCTAACTCTCGAATATCACGCGCTCGCTCTTTAAGGTAAAGATCTTTCATGTTGGCAAAGCGGTTAGAATAAGTCTCAACGACTTGTCTCACCGCCCATTCAGCTTGATCTCCCCCTTCGATATGACGCTTGAGATCCTTACGTAACAAAGGATCATTGAGAAGGTGACTAAACAAGTCAAAAATGGCGAGGGTTTCTTTCTGTAAATCGCTATCAAACCGCTTTCGTAACCGCCTAAATTCTTTACCGGCAGAATCTATCGCAATAGTTAAGCGTTCTTGTTCTGCATGACAATCTAAACACGATGCTGGTGCCACATGCTCTAACAATGGTTGTGTGTCATCCCACCATGCTTTGGCAATCGCGACACCACTTGATGCAGCCGATCCGGTTAGATGAAGTCGATGCCCTTTTTCAAACCACATACCTTGTGCTTTAGCGTGCGCTAAAATTCCCGCCAACTGAGCAGCGAGCGTGACTAAAAAAGATTCTTCACTTTCAGTAAATTCACGTTGCTCGCGCTGCTGAACAACAATAACACCGAGAACTTGGCGTTGATGAATAATGGGAGTACCAAAAAAGGATCGAAAAGATTCCTCTCCGATCCCTGGTAAATGCTTAAAGCGGGGATGTACTCGAGCATCAGCGACATTTAATGGTTCAGCTCGTTGGCCCACTAATCCTACTAACCCTTGATCAAAGCGCAAGCTAATACGCCGTCGAGATTTATTCAGTCCCTGTGTCGCCATCAGGGTATAAACCTGACGCTGATGATCAGCAATGTACACCGAACAACAATCGGTTTTCATTACCAAAGTAGTATTTGAGACTAATTGATCTAATGCATCAATCAATGTGTGAGCGCTGACAACCTTGTCAACAATTTCTCTTAGCTGTGTCAGCATAACGAGCCTTTAATTGTTCCCTGTGAGCCAATAACCTCTACTTACTAATTGCGTTTGTTTTTAATGCGCTTAAATTTACGTTCTTTCCATTCTTTAAATGGCATAGCAACAGCTGCAAACTCCTTTAATGCTCGACGATATACATCACGCTTAAAAGAGACAACTTGCCTTACTGGGTACCAATAACTTACCCAACGCCAACCATCAAACTCAGGTGTTACACCACGCTGCATATTGACCTTGGACTCATCGCATTCCAAACTCAGCAAAAACCACTTTTGCTTTTGACCGATACAAACAGGTTTTGAATCCCACCGTACAAGACGCTTCGGTAATTTATAACGTAACCAGTGTCGGCTTGACGCAATAATCCTGACATCTTTTTTGGTTAACCCTACTTCTTCATACAATTCACGATACATAGCCTGTTCAGGGGTTTCACCTTCATCAATGCCACCTTGCGGAAATTGCCAAGAATGTTGTCCATATCGTCGAGCCCAAAATACCTGGCCATGGCCATTGCAGATAACGATCCCTACATTAGGGCGGTATCCATCGCCATCAATCACTGGACGACCTCAAGTATAAATATCTATTAATAGTGATTTTTTCATAGTAGACGTGATCGGTAAACAAACATTCATCAATATCGCCGAGTTTTACACAATAAAAACCATATTCTGGATAACTTTGCACACTGATTACTTTACAGACAGTCAAATGAGACATATCCCACATTTATTCACTCTTTCTGTGGATAGATTTGTGCAGAAACCTAAAAAAAGCCGTTTTAAGTAATAAATAGCACCTTAACAACATATAATAACAAACAGAATAATGATTTTTTTTAGCTTTAAAAACATAAAGATAAATAAAAAACTACTCTATAATAAAATAAAATAAAGACAACTTTCACATCACCAAAAAACGATCGGTTAAATATCAACCAATAATGACGTTACTCACAATTCCCCCCCTATCACTGTGAACAACACCGCATCATAATGGTTATTTTTGCAACTTATCACTGTATAGATACTCAGTTATACTACAATGAAATATTTTCAAAAAAAAAGCTGTGGATATCTTTTTATTTTAATCTTCGTGTTAAATAACATCGACCTGTCGCTGATAATAAAACCATCAGACCCTGCTATAACATCTATTTAGCGGTCATGATCAACCTTAACCCCAATTGAGATCTAATGATCAACACCGATCCTCCCCCACCACCCCATACGAATATGATAGTATTAATTGCGGTAAAAAATTGAATATAACTGACTATCACGACACTTTATGAATATAAAAATCATGCGTTCAACGCCAAAAACAGAAGCTGAATTACTCAATCGAGCCCAACAATTGGCAGGTATGACTCTCGGCGAATTAGCAGCAATCGCGGGTATTATTCCTCCGCCGAATCTTAAGCGCGATAAAGGTTGGGTTGGTCAATTATTAGAGTGGCACCTCGGTGCAACCGCTGGCAGCAAACCGGTTCCCGATTTTATGGAGCTTGGTATTGAACTTAAAACCATACCGATCAGCTATCAGGGGAAACCTCTAGAAACGACGTTTGTTTGTGTTGCCCCTTTAATTGGTGTGCAAGGGTTACAATGGCACAATAGCCATATCAGACAGAAACTTGCGCGAGTGTTATGGGTGCCCGTTGAAGGAGAGCGAGATATTCCGCTTGAAGATCGTCATGTCGGTTCAGCATTACTGTGGAGTCCAAGTGCTGAAGAAGAAGCACAATTACAGCAAGATTGGGAAGAATTAATGGACATGATCGTATTAGGGCAAGTAGAGACCATCACTGCTCGTCATGGTGAGGTCCTGCAATTACGTCCTAAAGCCGCGAACAGTAAAGTGCTCACAGAAGCTTATGGTGCTAATGGTCAGCCCATTAAAACCTTACCACGTGGTTTCTATCTAAAAAAACAATTTACCGCGCAATTACTACAACAACACTTTATTTAACCGCAAAAATTTTTGCGCATTCATCATGCATGGCTTTGACGAAAACAACGTGGCGGCGGAATTAATTGATGCTTATTTAACAATCGATACATCGTCGCTCGAGAGACACCCAATTCACGTGCTGCTGCCGATATCTGCCCTTTGTTATTTTCTAATACAGTTAACAACGCATTTCGCTCAGATTCTTCACGTACTTTTTTTAAACTTAATTTATCATCCATTAAACGAGGTATATCTAACTGATCCGCTTCAATGCATTTATTTTCAGCTAGCAATACCGCCCGTTTAATTTGGCAAATAAGCTCCTGCACATTACCTGGCCACGGATATTGCAATAACATTGCTTGAGCCTGTTCTGATAAAGATTTAGCAACACTGTTGTATTGGCGCGCATATTTTAATAACAAAAATTCAGCTAAAAAAATAATATCGTCACTGCGTTCACGTAACGGTGGTAC
This sequence comes from Photobacterium sp. S4TG1, assembly GCF_036040035.1. Lineage (NCBI taxonomy): Bacteria > Pseudomonadati > Pseudomonadota > Gammaproteobacteria > Vibrionales > Vibrionaceae > Photobacterium > Photobacterium sp. S4TG1. Next base: position 75,808 of record NZ_JAYXUH010000007.1, on the reverse strand, counting down.
TGTGATTGAGACAACATTTAAACGAAAATATAACTCACGTCGTAAACTGGCTAAAGTCACCAAACTCTCAAGCGAGTGATGTGTAACCGAGATAATACGCATATCAACGGCAATCGCATTCCCCTCAGAACCATAGTAACTTCCCTCAGCTAACACTTGATACAGAGACTGTTGGCAAGCGTCAGTGAGTGCAGTAAATTCCTCCAGCACTAACACCCCATTATTAGCAGCTTCAAAAACAGATTGAATTCCATGCTCAGTATCAATCATCCAATCAGCTGTCATGGTTTCACAGTTAACTCGTATTACCTGCTGTTTCGCGCGCGCTGAAGCCTGAAAAATGGCATCAGCAACTAATATTTTTCCGGTTCCTATTTCACCACTGATAACAACAGAAACATCACTTAATGCAACCCGCTTAACTTGATCACGTAATTTTTTCATTACTGTCGTAGAGCCTTGCAAACCTTGTTGACCAAAATTACCTAATTGGGGCCACACCTTACGCTCTAAATTAAGCATTCCAATCTGGTGCCCTATTGTTTGTAATAATCGCTCTGGTGGAACGGGCACCGAAAAATAATCAAGGCAAAAATTAACGATAAATTGGCCTATCGCTTCATTACCAAGTTGCTCATCACGGACTATCGCGATCCAGCGAACTTGTTTATTACGATTAACCATTGCAGAAAAACTATGAATACTGAAGTCATCATGGCTAAGGTCTACCACACCAATGCAAGGACCGATTTCTAACAGTAATGTTTCAGCTGTTCGTAAATCATAACAACGATGACATAACCAACCAGCACTTTCCATTGCTGGTAACCACTGCTGATTATTACCGCCAAAAATAACTAAGGTATTAGGAATAACGGCCTTAGCTTTTTTTACCATCCCAATTGTCATTCATCCCTCCATTAATAACGCAATTATCTCTTTAGTGGTATTTAACAACTGCTTTATTAATAATATACGAACAAATGCAACTTGTTTAGTATAATGTGATTAAGGTAATATAATATATTGATGTAACTCGAATTTTTATAAAACAGAACGCTATTTGTCGCTTTTTTGACTCTTTTTTCGAGGCAAAAAAAAACCACCGCACTTGGCGATGGCTTTTTTATATCACGCGTCGATTAATTATTTAGTTGTGGGCGCATTGCCGGGAACAAAATAACGTCACGAATTGTGTGTGTGTTAGTAAATAACATTACTAAACGGTCAATACCGATACCTTGACCCGCTGTTGGCGGTAAACCATGCTCTAGTGCAGTAATGTAGTCTGCATCGTAGTACATTGCTTCATCGTCACCCGCATCTTTAGCATTAACTTGTGCTTTAAAGCGTTGGTCTTGGTCTTGAGCATCGTTAAGCTCAGAGAAACCATTTGCCACTTCACGGCCACCGATAAAGAATTCAAAACGGTCAGTAATGAATGGGTTTTCATCGTTACGACGAGCAAGTGGTGAAATATCAGCTGGGTATTCAGTAATGAATGTTGGTTGCATTAGTTGAGGCTCAGCGGTTTCACCAAAGATCTCTTCTAACAATTGACCACATGTCCAGAAACTTTCAACATCAACATGCACAGACTTAGCAATCTTAACCATTAGCTCACGATCAGCAACGCCTTCGTAAGTTAATGCTTGAATTTCTGCATGGTCTGGATTGTATTGTTTGATTGCATCTAACATGCTGATACGTGCATAAGGACCAGCAAATTCAACTTCAAACTCACCGTAAGGCATTTTTGAAGAGCCAAGAACGTCAATCGCAACGCTGCTTAGCATTTCTTCTGTAAGATCCATTAGATCATGGTAATCAGCATACGCCATGTAGAATTCCATCATTGTGAATTCAGGGTTATGACGTGGAGATAGACCTTCGTTACGGAAGTTACGGTTGATTTCAAACACACGCTCAAAACCACCAACCACTAGACGCTTAAGATAAAGTTCAGGCGCAACACGTAGGTACATGTCGATGTCTAATGCATTATGGTGTGTCACAAATGGACGTGCTGTTGCACCACCAGGGATCACGTGCATCATTGGCGTTTCAACTTCCATGAAGTTTTTTGTTACCATGAAATTACGGATCGCTGAAACCACTTTTGAACGAATAATAAATGCACGACGAGAATCGTCATTTACAATCAGATCAACATAACGTTGACGGTAACGCATTTCTTGGTCAGTTAGACCATGGAATTTTTCTGGTAATGGACGTAGTGCTTTAGTTAGCAACTCGTAGTTATCCATTTCGATGTAAAGATCACCTTTACCTGATTTATGTAGCGCCCCTTTAACACCGATGATGTCACCGATATCTAGACCAGAATATTTTTCTTTTAGTTCTTTCTGAACATCTTTAGATGCATAAGCCTGAATGCGGCCAGATACATCTTGAATTGCAAGGAAAGGACCACGCTTAGCCATAACACGACCAGCGATTGCATATACATGACCGGCTTGTTCAAGCTCTTCCTTGGTCATCTCACCGTATTTTGCTTCTAGATCTGCCGCTAAGCTATCACGACGGAAATCATTTGGGTGGCCATTTGCTTTACAACTTTTGCGGATCATGTCTAATTTAGCACGACGTTCAGCAATCAGTTTATTCTCATCTTGTACTTGGTCAGTCATGGGGTATCCCTTAAAATTTTACTGAAATTCGGTTAAAGACCTGATTTCAAGCTAGCTTCAATAAAACGGTCTAAATCACCGTCCAATACTGCTTGGGTGTTTCGATTTTCCACCCCAGTACGTAAATCTTTTATGCGGGAGTCATCCAATACATAAGAACGGATTTGACTGCCCCAACCAATGTCTGATTTGGTATCTTCACTGGCTTGCTTTTCAGCATTTTGCTTCTGCATTTCATATTCAAACAATTTCGCTTTTAATTGCTTCATTGCTTGATCTTTATTCTTATGCTGAGAGCGATCGTTCTGACACTGTACAACAAGGTTTGTTGGTAAGTGTGTAATACGTACCGCAGACTCAGTGGTGTTTACGTGCTGACCACCGGCACCTGATGCGCGGTAGACGTCAATACGTAAATCAGAAGGATTGATATCAATTACAATATTGTCATCAATTTCTGGATACACAAACGCTGATGCAAACGAAGTATGACGACGGCCGCCTGAGTCAAACGGTGATTTACGCACTAAACGGTGAACACCTGTTTCAGTCCGTAACCAGCCATAAGCATACTCACCGCTAATACGTACTGTGACAGATTTAAGACCAGCAACATCGCCATCAGAAATTTCAATGATCTCGCTCTTAAAGCCTTTGGCATCAGCCCAACGCAAATACATGCGGAGCATCATTGATGTCCAATCTTGTGCTTCAGTACCACCAGAACCTGCTTGAAGGTCAAGATAGCAATCAGAACTATCATGATCGCCAGCAAACATTCGACGAAATTCTAACTTAGCTAACTTAGCTTCAAGCTCAGCTAACTCAGGTTCAATCTCATCAAAGGTTTCTTGATCGTCTTCTTCAACCGCTAACTCAAGTAGACCCGCAACGTCTTCAACGCCTTGGTCTAATAAGTCAATGGTTTCAACTACCGCTTCCAGTGCTGCACGTTCTTTACCTAACGCTTGAGCACGTTCAGGTTCACTCCATACATCTGGTTGCTCTAACTCTGCATTGACCTCTTCTAGACGCTCTTGTTTAGCATCATAGTCAAAGGTACCCCCTAAGGATGTCAGTACGTGCTGACACATCCTCAAGTCGGTTTTTAATAGGATTAATTTCGAACATCGCCACGCTTCATTACCGAAATGGACATAACCGCAAGATTCTATCGAATTGTAGATAGAATATACAGGGGGAGTGAAAGGTTATCAGAAAATTAATCGAAATATGATGACAATCTAGGCTGTCAACGCCAAGATCCTCATCACTTTCGGCTAAGTTCTTAGGCTAACATTATTTTGCAATCAAATGTTCAACCATCAATTGCACGCTACGGTTGCCGCGAAACTCATTAACATCGAGGCGATACACCAATTCAATTTGCTGTACTGAAGCATCTGGCCACCGTTTAAGATCAACATTAAATGCGATGGCATCGATCACACAGCCGCCAACTAGAGGCTCAACCATCATTTTTAGATGCTTACCTCCCACCAGCTTTTGGTGTAATAATCGAAACGAACCATCAAACGTTGGTTCAGGGAATTGTTGTCCCCATGGTCCACCTGCGCGTAATATTTCAGCGGTATCAAGTGTCAATTCATGAGGCTGTAATTCACCATCACTCAGTAAAACGCCTTGTAGTGCATCTTCATTTAACACTTTACGTACTGCTGCATCAAAGGCAAAACTAAACGCCTCTAACTGCGATTCTGGAATGGTTAATCCGGCCGCCATTGCATGACCACCAAATTTTAAGATCATGCCTGAATGTTGTGTATCAACCGCATCCAATACATCTCGCATATGTAATCCAGCTATCGAGCGACAAGAACCTTTAATTTCACCATTACCAGCATCCGCAAAAGCAATCACTGGGCGATGATATTTATCTTTGATTCGTGAAGCTAAAATACCGATCACGCCTTGATGCCAATCACGTTGAAACAGCACTAAACCATAAGGCATATCCTGCTGGTTAAACTGTAACCGTTCACAAATAGCGAGACCTTCTTCTTTCATCCCTTGTTCTATTTCTTTACGGGTTTGATTGAGTGCATCAAGCTCTGACGCCATACGTCGTGCTGCTTGAATATTGTCACACAAGAGTAATTCAACCCCAAACGACATATCATCTAATCGTCCGGCAGCATTAATTCGCGGCCCAAGTGCAAAGCCAAGATCGCTCGCCACTAATCGAGCAGGATCACGATTAGCGACTTCGATTAATGCTTGAATACCAGGGCGACATTTACCAGCACGAATACGTTGTAAACCTTGATGAACAAGAATGCGGTTATTACCATCTAAAGCCACCACATCAGCAACCGTGCCCAATGCCACTAAATCAAGCAATTCAGCGAGGTTAGGCACCGCAATGGCTTGTTGTTCAAACCAACCGTTATTACGCAGCTCTGCTCGTAGCGCCAACATTAAATAAAACGCCACCCCTACGCCACATAATGCTTTTGATGGAAAACCGCATTGATTCAAGTTTGGATTCACCATCGCATCAGCCGCAGGTAAACAATCCCCAGGCAAGTGATGATCAGTAACCAACACTTGTACCCCTTGCGCCTTTGCTGCTGCAACACCAGTAATAGATGAGACACCATTATCAACCGTCATGATCAATTCAGCGCCACGCTCAATGGCTTGTTGCGCCACTTCAGGGCTTAAACCATAACCATCATCAAACCGATTTGGTACCAGATAATCAACGTTACGACAGCCCAACATTTTCAATGCAAGCACTGATAATGCTGAACTAGTAGCACCATCAGCATCAAAATCGCCGACAATAATAATACGAGTATTATTGGTCAGGGCAGCAACTAATAACGCCACCGCATCCGCCATACCAAAGAGTTGATTATAATTGAGTAACCCTTTAGCACCACGTTCAAGTTCAGCATCATTGCTAATACCGCGACTAGCATAAATACGTTGTAAAATAGCGGGGATCTCATTCGAGAAGCCTTGAGGATCGACAGCAGGACGACGCTTGATTTTTATCATAATAACGGCTTCTTTAAGTGGAATGATTATCTTTTCATCTTAACCAAATCACCGTCAACAAAAAAGCCTGATATGACTATCAGGCTTTTATTCACGATGACCAATGTTCATTAATGGTCGTGATTAGCTTTTTGCTTTGCTATCCAATAATTGCAATAACGCAGCTGGCGGTTGGTACCCTGGAATCATCGTTCCGTCTTCAAGTACGATTGCAGGTGTTCCATTAACGCCCATCGCAACACCTAGACGATATTGTTCCATCACTAGATCAGGACGTGGAGTAATTTTTGACTCATCAAAAGTACCACTTTTTGCATCGTGCATCGCTTTAACACGATCTTTTGCTCCCCAAATCGCACTCATTTGATTGAAGTTACTTGAACGCTCACCACCACGAGGGAAAGCAAGGTAGCGTACCGTTATGCCTGCATCGTTATAACCTTGCATTTCATTATGCAATTTACGGCAGTAACCACAACTGGTATCGGTAAACACGGTTACCACATATTTTTCGTTTTTAGCAGGATAAACAATCATGTCTTTATCCATACCTGCTAATTTAGCTTTGTTTAACTGTGCCATTTTTTGTTCAGTTAAATTTACAGGTTCAGCACCCGTATTTTGATATAAATGACCAGCTAAAAAATATTGTCCATCATCAGAGGTATAAACAACACCACGTTCAGTCACAACTTCATTTACGCCCGCCATTGGCGAAGCCGTAATAGAGCTTGGCGTTAAACCAATGGTTGATAATTGCTTAGTGATAGCCGCTACATCAGGCTTTGCTACTGCGGAAAAAGCAGTCAGTGCAATGGTAGTGGCTAGCACGGTGCGACGAATAAAATGCATCTTGTTATCCCTTTTCAAATGATGACAATCTCAATACAAATTGACCGAGATTTAGACTATATAGTTTCAATTAGGCTATTATTTTTATTAGCGAAGCATAAATGAAGTATCCTTAAATACAAATATTATCGCTAATTTTAACCAATAACATCTCATAATTATGCACGAGGATGATGGCTTTGGTGCAATTGTTTCAATCTTTCAGTGGCGACATGAGTATAAATCTGGGTTGTTGAGAGATCACTATGACCCAGCAACATTTGTACCACTCGTAAGTCGGCCCCATAATTAAGTAAATGAGTAGCAAAAGCATGGCGCATCACATGGGGCGACAATGTATCAGCATCAATACCTGCTAATACGGCATAATATTTAATGCGATGCCAAAATGTTTGGCGGGTCATTTGGCGTGCGCGTCGACTTGGAAACAATACATCTGAGCTTTTTTCGCCTAATAATACTGGCCGCCCACTTTCAATAAACTGTTCAATCCAATCAACAGCATTCTCCCCCATCGGCACTAAGCGTTCTTTATCGCCTTTACCAGTCACTCTCACTACACCTTGGCGAAGGCTAACTTTATCCATAGTTAATGTGACTAATTCGGTTACACGAAGCCCTGTGGCATACAACAATTCCAACATTGCTTTATCGCGCAGTTCAAGTGGATCGTTCACATCTGGCGCATCTAATAATGCTTCTACTTGTGCTTCACTGAGATCTTTTGGCAACCGTTTAGGTAACTTAGGCGTTACTAACATTGCACTCGGATCATCAATTCGTACTTTTTCACGGTATAGATATTGAAATAAACGTCGAATTGCCGACACCATTCGTGCCCGCGACGTTTGCTTATAATCTTGATCAAATAGCCATAATTGGTAACGTTGCAAGTCATCAACCGAAGCGTGAGAAACCGTAATCGCTTGTTGTTGCATCCATTGTTGTAATTTTTTTAAATCATTACGATAAGAGGCTAGAGTATTATCTGATAACCCTCGCTCCATCCACATCGCATCAAGAAAGCGCTCAATAATAACATCGTCAGTTACCATTTTTACCTCATCATAAGCTGTGTCATAAGACGGTTTAAATACATGGATAAAAACACAGTACTCAGCGCATGATAGGATATTTACATTAAAAAGTAACCTCGTTATCCATTTATTCAACGGAATATTATGCCGTTCAAGACCACGCTAACCTTGAGCTCAACGATCAATAGCGAGTACACTTTGGTTAAAAATAAAAACATAGGATACACAGCATGAAAATTGGTTTGTTTTATGGCTCAACGACCTGTTATACCGAAATGGCAGCAGAAAAAATTCGTGAATGCCTTGGGGCTGATCTGGTTGAATTACACAATATTAAACACACGCCATTAGCTGAAATGAACCAGTATGACATGCTAATTTTAGGCATTTCAACCTGGGACTTTGGTGAGATTCAAGAAGACTGGGAAGCGGTATGGCAGCAATTAGATGGCTTACAATTACAACAAAAAACCGTGGCGCTATTTGGGCTCGGCGATCAAGAAGGCTATACCGAGTGGTTTTTAGATGCTATGGGTATGTTACATGACCAACTCAGTTCAACTGGCGTCCAATTTATTGGTTATTGGCCCAATGACGATAGCTACCAATTTCAAGCATCCAAAGCATTAACGGCAGATAAAGAATTTTTTGTGGGTCTCGCTTTAGATGAAGATAGCCAATACGAGTTAAGTGATGATCGTATTCAACAATGGTGTGAGCAAATCATGCTGGAATACGCGCAACTTATCTAGTTCGACTCCTCGTCCCCATAAAAAAGGGATGCCAATGCATCCCTTTTTTCGGTTAAAACGACTCAATTGTTATCTTATTTTTTATATAACAACAGTGTGCTTATTCTCATCTTTAGATTGTTTGCCACCGATGAAGCGCGTTATCACTAAAGCAATAACCGTTGGTAAAACCCATGCCATACCATAATTAAACATTGGTAATGAGCTAAACAACGACATATCAAACTTCAGGTATTTAGCCACGTCAATCATACTGAAAATCAGTGATACTAATAACACCACACGATACGCTAAACGTGGATTAGGTAACCATTTGCGAATCAAGGTCAATGCCACTAATGCGATAGCAACAGGATATAATGCAAACAACACTGGTATCGATAGAGAAATCAGCATATTTAAACCAACATTGGCAACAACAGCACACACAATCGCAAGCAGTACAGCCCATTTTTTGTAAGACATTGGCGTTAGCGTACTAAAATAATCCGCACACGCACTGATTAAACCAATCGCTGTTGTTAAACAGGCAAGTAGTACAATCGTTGATAAAATGATTTGGCCTGTTGAACCAAACAACGCCATCACGTAAGTCGTTAAGATCGCACCACCATTGCCGACACCTGCAGCAATACTTGCACTAGTCGCACCAAGATAAAATAATGATACATAAACAAAAGCTAAACCGGCAGCTGCAATCAAGCCCGCATAGATAAGGTAAGTACAGGTTGTCTTGTCATCCGTTACGCCTTTGCTGCGAATAACATCAACAATTAACATGCCAAACATCAGTGCTGCAAAGGTATCCATGGTGTTATAACCTTCAAGGAAACCTGTCGTAAACGGTTGAGTGATATATTCACCTTGTGCCGCGATGATGCTTCCTTGTGGGTTAATAAATACCGCAATCGCTAATACTGTTAACACCACAAATAATGCTGGAGTTAAAAATTTACCGATCATGTCGATTAATTTACCGCGTGACCAAGCAAAAAACAGTGCTACCGAAAAGAAGATAATAGAAAAAATGGTTAAACTGGTTTGGCTAGCATCGGTAATAAACGGTTTTACAGCCATTTCATAAGCAACAAGACCGGTACGAGGTGCAGCAAACGCAGGGCCAATAATGATAAAAATCAATACCGCCATTAACGTTGCTACCTTTGATGGTAAATCACGAGTCAGTCCCGTCCAACCACCACCCGCTATTGCTACCGCGATAATTCCAATTAACGGTAAGCCTACGGCTGTTACTAAGAACCCTGACATTGCTGATAGCATATTCTCACCCGCAAGCTGTCCGGCTAACGGTGGAAAAATAATGTTACCTGCACCAAGGAAGAACGCAAAGGTCATAAAGCCTAGCGCAATGATATCTGTTATTTTGAGTGTTTTTTTCAAACTGCACCTTCCACTCTCTAATGGGTTATATATTGTGTCTGCATTTTTTATAATAAGTAGCACGGGTTATATGTTGCTATTAATTACGTGCCTTGCAGCATAATGACCAAAAAGATTAATCTTAGCAATAGAGTAGCGAAAAACACCATATAATTCAGTTTGAGAGTAAAAAAACCAGAACTAACCACTACTTTTAAAATAAAAAACAACACAAATAACCAATACAAAGCAAAACAACCATACTTACAAAAAACACATAACACTTAAACATCGTGATAAAAACAGAATTTTAACAAAATCAACGTCAATAATTATAGTTTGGTTATATAATCTTCGCTTTATATGCTTTTGTGTGTTTTATCAACATGGTAACTATCCAAAAACCAAGGGAATAAACAATGAGTCGCAGCTTTAACTTCAAACAATTCACCATCAATGATCATGGTTGCGGCATGCCTATTAGTACTGATGGCGTTTTATTAGGTGCATGGGCAGCGTTACCACAACAAGGGCATATTGTAGATATAGGTACAGGCAGTGGATTATTAGCGTTAATGGCGGCTCAGCGTACACAAATGACCACGATCACAGCCATTGAATTAGATTCCAGTGCTGCAACCGCGGCAACCGCAAATTTTGCAGCATCACCCTGGTCATCACGTTTACAGTGTATTGAAAATAATATTGTTCATTGGTGTCAGCATATTTCGCCAGCTTCAATTGATAGTATTATTTGTAATCCACCTTATTTTAATGCTGGCCAACAAGCACAACAGCAGCATCGCGCCACAGCCCGCCATACGGATAGTTTCAGTCATCAACAATTACTAGAGACCCTTCGCTATTTATTAACTGCAAATGGCAATGCCAGCATTATTCTACCCACCTATGAAGGTCAACAACTGCTCAACCAAGCATCGGCTTACGGGTTATACTGCCAACGTCGCTGTGACATTCGTACCACTGCACATAAACCATTAATGCGTACATTAATCGAATTAACTAAAAATTGTGTTATTACTGAACAACAACAGCTCTGTATCCATACCGATAACACTTACTCATCTGATTTTATTAGACTTACAAAAGATTTTTACTTAAAAATGTAATCGGTTAACGTATAAAATATAATCATGAAATAACGAATATTGATCATTAACTGAAGTTTTTATGTTTTAATCGGTGTTACTTACGCCAAGAGTGGCTATAATGCCGCCCCTTAATATAAATACCCATGTTCTGGTTACACTGCATAAGCACAGTGACGAGAACATATTTAGCATTTGTCTTGGGAGAGATAACTGGTGAAAGACTTTTCCGAATTAGAGTTAGATAGCGAGCTATTACGAGCGATTGACGAGATCGGCTATAGCCGCCCAACCGTAGTTCAAGCGCAGGCTATCCCTCATGCCCTTGACGGTAAAGATGTCATGGCTTCTGCACCAACAGGGACCGGAAAAACAGCGGCGTTTCTGCTTCCAATGATTCAGCACTTGCAGGATTTTCCACGCAAAAAGCCGGGGCCTGCACGTGTATTAATCTTAACGCCAACCCGTGAGTTAGCGATTCAAGTTGCTGAGCACGCAAAAGCACTTTCTAAGTACACTAACTTAAAAGTATTCACCATTACTGGTGGTATTTCTTACGATGAGCATGCTGAGCTACTTGGCAAAACGCAAGATATCGTCGTAGCAACACCTGGCCGTTTAATGGAATACATTGAGTCTGAGAAATTTGATTGCCGCGCAATTGAATGTCTGATTCTTGATGAAGCTGACCGTATGCTAGATATGGGCTTTGGCAAAATTGTTGAGCGTATCAACCATGAATGTCGCTGGCGTCGTCAGAGCTTATTATTCTCAGCAACCTTAGAAGGTAAAGGCGTACGTGAGTTCTCAGAAACTATTCTAAATGAACCACTTGAAGTTAACGCGGATCCATCTCGTCGCGAACGTAAAAAGATTCAACAGATGTATCTTCGTTGCGATAGTATGGAGCACAAGCTTGCTCTGTTAGAAAACATTATTAAAGATCAAGCTGAACGTACAATCATCTTTGTTAAAACACGTGAACGCCTAGGTATCCTTCGCAGTCAATTAGACGCAATGGGTATTCCTTGTAACTGGATTCAAGGTGAAATGGCACAAGCTGCGCGTACTAACATGATCACTCGTTTTCGTGATGGTGTAGTGAACGTACTCATTGCTACCGACGTTGCTGCGCGTGGTATTGATTTACCTGACGTAAGCCATGTTATTAACTTTGACCTACCACGTACCGCTGAAGTGTATGTACACCGCATTGGTCGTACTGCTCGCGCAGGCAAAAAAGGAACAGCGATTGCATTGGTCGAAGCACATGACCAAGGCATGATTGAGCGTATTAGCCGTTACATGAAAGAAGAAGTGCAAGAGCGCTTTATTCATGGTCTTCGTCCACAGACAAAGAAAGCTAATACAGCCAAGAAAAAGAAAAAAGTTAATAAAAAAGTAAAAGAAGCGAAAGCGAAAAAGAAAATCAAACAAGCGGCTAAAAAAAGCCAAGCTAAGTCATAGTTTTCTCTTTTACACATAAAATAATAAGGCCAACGCTAATACGTTGGCCTTTTTTCATCTAATAAAATGATGGCAATATTAATTGTGGTTGTTTACACATTATGGATGTTCATCAATTATTGTTGTTCACGCTTAAACACTAATTCTGTCGATGTTGATTCCGCGGCAACAAAATAATAACCTGCACTATCAAACTGTTGTAATTGAGCGATAGACGTTAATTGATTATCCAAAATATAACGAGCCATCATGCCTCGGGCTCTTTTAGCGTAGAAACTAATGACTTTATAAGTCCCATTCTTACAATCTTTAAAGATGGGCGTAATTAATTGTGCTTTAAGTTGCTTAGGCTTAACGGCTTTAAAATACTCATTAGAGGCCAAGTTAACCACAATATCATCACCTTGTTCAGCAACAGCTACGTTGAGTTTATCAGTGATGATATTCCCCCAAAATTGATACAAATTACTGCCTCGAGGATTTGCTAAACGCGTCCCCATCTCCAATCGATAAGGCTGCATCAAATCAAGTGGGCGTAACACACCATACAATCCTGATAGCATTCGTAAATGTTGTTGTGTGTAAGCAAACTGAGTTTCAGTCATGGTTTCAGCGGCCAAACCAGTATAAACATCACCTTTAAATGCCAAAATTGCTTGGCGAGCATTATCCACGGTAAACGTTGGCTGCCACTCTGCAAAACGCGCCGCATTTAATCCAGCAATTTTATCACTGACTTTCATCAAGCTCGCGATATCCATCGGTGTCAGCTCTCGGCAAACATCAATCAATTCAGCTGAATCAACGGTTAATTCAGGTAACGTGTAAGTTGTTGTTGCTAATGGTGAGATGTAATCTAACGTTTTTGCTGGTGATACCACAATTAACATAAGGCTTTTTCCTTTAAAGTCTGACTGCTTTAGACTACCACCATCAATAGCAAAAACCACGTATAACTGCTGTGGTTATTACTATTGCATTAATAGGTATACAACCATTAATATCGCGTTGATTTTACCGCTAATGGTAGTGACTCATCCCAAATTCCCGCCTCTAATTGAGCATATAATTCTGGATAATCTTGACGATTAAATGTTGGAATTTTTCCCAGTGATAACTGCTTATTATAATCTTGTGCTAGCTTAATTACCGTGCTCGACAGTAACACTATTGCAGTTAAGTTAATCATCGCCATCATTCCCATAGAAATATCAGCCATTGCCCATACAGTCGGTAAATCAGCCATTGCACCAAACATCACCATGCATAACACCACTACTCGAAAGACATTTAAACCAACTTTGTGATTATGCTCTAGAAATATCAAATTCGTTTCCGCATAAGAATAATTGGCAACTAATGAAGTGAAGGAAAAAAAGAAAATAGCGACAGCAATAAAAACGCTCCCCCAATCACCCACTTGTGAACTGATGGCTTTTTGAGTTAATTCAATACCAGTAATACTACTATGTGGCTCATATTCACCAGACATTAAAATAATTGCCACCGTAGCAGAACAGATAACAATAGTGTCCATAAACACCCCTAGCATCTGTACATAACCTTGTGATGCTGGATGAGGAGGATAAGGTGTTGCCGATGCTGCAGCGTTTGGTGCGGAACCCATGCCTGCTTCATTTGAAAATAAGCCACGCTTTAAGCCATTAATCATTCCTTGCGCAATGGTATAGCCCAGCGCGCCAGATGCCGCTTCTTCAAACCCAAATGCGCTTCGAAAAATAAGCATTAAAATATGCGGTAACTGTTCGATATTACTCAGCATAATAAATAATGCCAACCCGAGATAACATAGTGCCATTGTCGGTACTAGTATCTCTGCTGTACGGGCTATTGTGCGCAGGCCACCAAAAATAATAACGCCCGTTAATACGACTAAACCAAGGCCTACATATTGTGGTTGCCATCCAAAAGCAACATGCGCTGCTTGACTGATTGAATTGGCTTGCACTGCATTAAATACCAAACCAAAAGCAATGATCAAACAGATAGAAAAGATAATCCCCATCCAGCGCATGCCTAAACCGCGTTCCATATAGTAAGCAGGACCACCACGGTAATTACCATCATCGTCACGGGTTTTGTATAATTGTGCTAACGCACTTTCGGCAAAAGCAGTCGCCATGCCTAGCATTGCAATTAGCCACATCCAAAAAATGGCACCGGGGCCACCTAAGGTCAAGGCAACCGCCACTCCCGCCATATTGCCAGAGCCAACTCTTGCCGCCAAACTAGTACACAAAGCTTGAAAAGATGAAATGCCCGATGAATCTGACTTACGGCTATTTTTCATTACAGAAAACATATGTTTAAAGTGACGAAACTGAATGAAATTGAGACGATAGGTAAAATAAATGCCAATACCAATCAGCAAATATATCAACACCGATCCCCACAGCAAATCGTTGATAAAGTTAATTTGACTGGTCACATTTTACGCCTTAAAAATCGATAATTAATGATACAACGTCCTTATTACTACCGTTATTAATCCAATAAAAACAGCGCCAAATATGGCAATAATACGCCCTAAGAATTCCTTTATCCCTGCTACCTTTAAAGCAGAAGATCAAAGATAAGCTACAAAACCATTATTAAAATAATAATTATTTAATTATCAGTATTTTTACAGTGAGTTATAAAACTTACAACTAGAAATATTTACTGATTATTACCCTTTAAAAATGGATTTAATTTAGATAATTATCCTATTGAGCTAATGACTAATAATTGACACCATAAAACCCTATTTAACACCAATAATGGTTTCTTTTTTAATCAATCACTCAACAACTGTGAGACCAAGCACACAAAAGTTTCATATTTTAATAACAAATGAGAAACAGTTCAATTTTATTATTAGCCATTCTATGGTAATAAATACTCAAATCGCTTACACCAAGCGAAAAGTAGGGATAGGTGCTTTATGGATAGCTTTGCATTTGATGACATGATGACAATCGATACGGTTTCTCGCCGCTCTCGTGCTAAACCAGAAAAACGAAAGTGGCGTGAAATTGAAGCATTGAAAGACCGTCAAAGACTACGTCGAGAACTACAAGACATGGATATGTGTGGTAGCTTCAATAGTGATGATTTTGATTTCTAGATATAACATCAAAACGACCAGCATAAATGCTGGTCGTTTTATTCCTAAAAACAATGTATTGCAATTCGATTTATAATTGCCAATTAATTGGTGATTTACTCATCATCGACAATAAATTATTTGTCTCTGAAAAATGCTTACAACCAAAAAAACCACGATAAGCAGACAATGGTGAAGGATGTGCTGACGTTAAAACATGATGTCGTTCAAGATCTATTTTCTTACCTTTTTTCTGAGCATGTGCGCCCCACAATAAAAAAATCACGCCTTCAGTATTGCCATTAATATATTCAATAGCCCGATCGGTGAACGTTTCCCAACCAATTTTGGCATGTGAATGTGCATTACCTTGTTCAACGGTTAATACGGTATTAAGTAACAATACTCCTTGCTCTGCCCATGGTTGTAAATAACCATGCTCAGGAATAGTAAAGCCATTAATATCTGTCGCTAATTCTTTATACATATTAACCAATGACGGCGGCGTTTTCACTCCAGGTAATACTGAAAAACTCAATCCATGTGCTTGATTAGGTCCATGATAAGGATCTTGGCCTAAAATCACGACTTTCGTCTCCATTAATGGCGTGCTTAAAAATGCATTAAACACCGCATTTTGAGGTGGGAAGACAGTTTTACCCTCAGCGCGAGCCTTAGCAACCGCTTGTTCAATATCATTAAAGTACGGTAATTGTTGTTGCTGCTCGATAAATGCTTGCCAACTTGCCGTCATCAGTTAATCCTCTTGTTGAAAACTGCGCAACGTCGCAATTTCATGGTGCCAGATATCAGGATTAATGGTTTCTAATATCAAAGGCATATTATTAAATCGGTTATCTTGCATTAAGAATCGAAAACAATCCCATCCAATCATCCCTTCGCCAAGACTGTGATGACGATCCAAATGGCTCCCTAAATCGCCTTTAGAATCATTTAAATGCATTGCTCGCAAATATTGCATACCAACAACTTGATCAAATTCAGCAAACGTCGCAGCTGTCGCTTCCAACGTCCGTAAATCATATCCAGCAGCAAAAGTATGACAAGTATCAATACAAACCCCTACGCGAGATTTATCCTCCACTTGTGCAATAATTTCAGCTAAATGTTCAAAACGCCAACCTAGATTCGAGCCTTGTCCTGCCGTATTTTCGATCACGGCCACCACATCATCAACTTGTTGATGAGCTAAATTGATCGATTCAGCAATCAGAGCTAAACAAGCCGATTCCGATATTTTTTTTAAATGACTGCCAGGATGAAAATTCAACAAATGTAACCCTAACTGCTGACAACGTTGCATCTCATCAATGAAAGCTAACCGTGATTTTTGTAGCTTCTCAGCATCCGGTGAGCCTAAATTAATCAAGTAAGAATCATGCGGTAAAATAGCACTTGTATCGAAATTGAACTGCTGACATCGCGACTTAAACGCAGAAATAGCATCAGCGTCTAACGGCTTAGCCTGCCATTGACGTTGATTTTTAGTAAACAATGCAAATGCATTAGCACCAATAGACGCCGCATTTGAAGGGGCATTGTACACACCACCAGCAGCCGACACATGAGCCCCAATAAGTTTCATAATAACCTCTGAAAATAACCACCAAACAATATATTAATAACACTAATGTTTGCAGCCACATTTAACATATAAACCCAATAGTGGTGACAACTTATTCACTACAAGCTTGTTATGACATCATAAAATGTTGTTATTTTACAACAAAATAACATTCAACTTATTTTTTAAATTTGATATTTTTAGTTGATTCGTCAGTAAAATGCAGTTAGATTGACCTAGCTCAATAAAACAGCCTTATTATATTTAAGGTTTTTCGTTGTAATTTGATCTACATCAATACACAAATGTGCATTGAAGGTTATATAATAGGTAGCTCAATACAAAAACGAATAAATTAACAACAATTTCCCTGGAGAAAAGTTATGATTACTGGTATTCAAATTACTAAAGCAGCAAACGATGATCTACTAAACTCAATCTGGATCCTAGATAGCGAGTCTAATGAAGCACGTTGTGTTTGTGCACCTGGTAGCTACGATGCTGACCAAGTTATCGCACAAGCAGATCTTGGTGACATTGAGTACCGTGAACTAGCTATCGAATCACCAGCTAAAATCGAAGGTGGTCAACACCTAAACGTTAACGTTCTTAAGCGTGAAACACTATTAGATGCTGCTGCACACCCAGAAAAATACCCACAGCTAACTATCCGTGTATCAGGTTACGCTGTACGTTTCAATTCACTAACAACTGAACAACAGCAAGACGTTATCGCTCGTACTTTCACTAGCAGCCTATAATTTATAGCCTAGTGTGAGTGTCTTGATTTGAGCAAGATGCTGTAATAAAAAAAGGAGCCATTGGCTCCTTTTTTTGTATCATAATTTACTTATATCACATTATACAGCAGGTTGAACCGAGTATAAAATCGTCTTAATTACATCAAAATCATTCGCAGTTTCTAATGATAATAACGGCAATGCATTATGTTTTGCTAGGGGCGCTGGTAACGCAATATTCGTAGCCAAAATAGAATCAACCACATCTTTAAATTTAGCCGGATGTGCGGTACATAAAAACATTCCCGTTTCGCCTTCAGCTAATTGTTGATCTAAAACATGATAAGCAATGGCACCATGTGGCTCACATAAATAACCATCGTTATACATATCTTTTAATGTAACCGCTGTTTGTTGATCATCAACGACGCCATACCCGAGCTCGTTTAATCCCCACCCTTTAAGCTGACACAACTTTTCAATACGTGGCCAATTATTAGGTTGACTAACATCCATTGCATTTGAAATCGTGGCAATGGTCGTCTTTGGCGTCCACTCCCCCGTTTGTAAATAACGTGGAACCGTATCATTGACATTAGTGGCAGCAATAAAGCGTTTAACGGGTAAACCTAGCGATTTAGCTAATAGACCTGCGGTTAAATTACCAAAATTACCACTTGGAACTGAAATTACGAGTTGTTCACGTTCTGCTTTTGGCAATTGTGCTACAGCCTCAAAATAATAACAAATTTGCGCCATTAGACGACTGATATTAATCGAGTTTGCCGAGTTTAAGCCAATATCAGTTCGTAACGCTGCATCGTCAAATGCTTGCTTAACTAATGCCTGACAATCATCAAAAGTACCATTAACAGCAACGGTAGTAATGTTTTCACCTAAAGTACAAAATAACTTTTCTTGCAGCGGACTAATTTTTCCTTTGGGATACAAAATAACAACTTGAATATTATCCATACCATAAAAAGCATGAGCAACTGCAGCGCCTGTATCACCAGAGGTTGCCGTTAAAATAGTAATCTTACCCGTATCATCTGTTACCGTAGCTAAAGATTGCGCCATAAAACGGCCACCAAAATCTTTAAATGCTAATGTCGGACCATGAAAAAGCTCTAATGCATACACACCAGATTTAACTTGTTTAATCGGTGCTGGAAACTGAAAAGCACTATCAACCATTTGAGTGACAATATCGTGACTCAGCTCATCACCAATAAATGCTGATAAAATCTTACTACTACGACTTACAAAATCCATTGCAAGTAGCGCATCAATATCACCCAATTGTGGTAATTGTGCTGGAAAAAATAAGCCTTGCTGACGACCTAAACCTTGGCGCACAGCCTGTCCAAATGATACCTGTTGCTGGTGTTCTTTAAGATTATACAACTTCATGGCTATAACTTACTCCCTGTCACTTTTGCTCCTTGCTTATCAAGCTGACAAACATGGACAAACCCTTCATTATTTTGAACATAATTATCGGCTAACCATTTAGCTAACCGCTGTGCGACCTCTAGATTGGTACAGATACTAAACATCGTGGGTCCAGAGCCTGAAATACCACTCGCAATCGCGCCAGCCTCTAATGCATATTTTCGCGCTTGATTAAAATTAGGCAGTAATTTTTCACGGTAGGGTTCAGCTACAACATCATGGATCATTTTGGCAGCGAGCAATGGTTGTTGAGAGTAGCAAGCATGAATAAACCCGCCCAGATAACGTCCATGAGCAATCACATCTTGACGTCGATATTGAGCAGGTAAAATGGCCCGCGCTTCCGCTGTTGGCACTTTAATACCTGGATATGCCATTACCCAATACCAATCATCAAAGCACGGTATAGCTTGGCTAATGATCCCCATTTCTTGCACCATAAATTGCAGCCCACCTAAAAAACAAGGTGCAACATTATCGTAATGGGCGCTCCCTGAAACTTCGCCTTCCATTTCCCCCATTAACGTCAATAGTTCATTACTGGTTAATGGTTGTTGATGAAATTGATTTAAAGCATCAAGTGCCGCCACAATAGAACATGCACTTGAGCCTAAACCAGACCCGATTGGCATATTCTTTTCTAATGTGACAGCCACCGGCAATAATGGAATACCTTTATGATCCAATTCACGAGCAAACACTTGCCAACATCGATACACGATGTTGTCTTCTGCCTGCAATGGTAACTTATCCACAAAGGCACCGACACATTGCAAACTAAATGCCGATATTCCAGGTGCAACTTCAACTCTATCCCCCAATAAAGAGCCATCAATAGGGGAAACCGCGGCACCTAAAACATCAAAACCAACACTAACATTACCAATGGATGCAGGCGCATAAACAACGACACTCATGTTATATACCTCGCTTCCAACCTAAGGTACGCATTAAATCAGCAAATACACCAGCAGCTGTCACTTCAGTACCCGCCCCATAGCCACGTAACACTAACGGGATTGGTTGGTAATAGCGGCTATAAAACGCCAAGGCATTTTCACCGTCTTTGATTTTAAACATTGGATCATCTGGGTTAACCGCAACAATTTTGACATTGCAATGACCATTATCAATCTCACCAACATACCGTAATACTTTATCTTCTTTTGCCGCTTCTGCTGCTAATTCAGAGAAATACGCATCCGCTTGAGGTAACCGCGCCATAAAGTCATCAACCGATCCTGATGTATCAAAACTCGGCGGTAATGCTTGCTCAACTACAACGTCTTCAAGTTCTAACTCCAGCCCTGCTTCACGAGCTAAAATCAATAACTTACGGGCAACATCCATACCGGAGAGATCATCACGAGCATCGGGCTCAGTAAAGCCGTTATTACATGCAACTGTGGTCGCTTCACTAAAACTCATACCCTCATCTAACTTACCGAAAATGTAAGATAAAGAGCCAGATAAGATGCCAGAGAAACGCACTAATTCATCGCCCGCCGCTAATAAATTTTGTAGGTTTTCAATCACAGGCAAGCCAGCACCAACGGTGGTATCGTACATAAATTTACGATGGCCAACCCGCGCAGCTTGACGCAATTGCTGGTAGTACGCCATGCTAGCTGTATTGGCTTTCTTATTAGGGGTAATAACGTGGAAACCTGCCGCAAGATAATCAGTATATTGCTCGGCAATGGTTTGATCTGATGTACAATCAACAATTACAGGGTTGATAATATGGTTATGACGCACTAACTCAGCCATGCGCTGTAATTGTAATGGCTCATTAACTGCCCCCATCAAATCACGCCAACTATCCAACACAAAACCATTACTGTTAAGTAATAACCCTTTACTGTTTGCCATGCCACAGACACGAATCACAATACCTTTTTGCGCTAATTTCTGTTGCTGACGATGAATTTGATCAATCAATTCACCACCTACACCACCAACACCAATGACGAACACATCTAACGTATGTTGACTATTAAATAAATTCTCATGACACGCTTTAACCGCTTCTGATACTTTATTTTGAGGAATAACAGCAGAGATAGCACGTTCAGAAGATCCTTGTGCAATCGCTACAATGTTGACATCAACTTCAGCTAACGCCGTAAAGAAACGTGATGCAACACCATGTGAGGTTCGCATACCGTCGCCAACCAAAGTCACAATTGATAAATCATCACTGAACTCGACCGGTTCTAATAAACCTTCTTTTAATTCAAGTTCAAAACTAGCAATTAATGCCTTTCTAGCCATTGGCTTATCAAGGGTTTCAATACAAAAACTAATGCTATATTCAGATGAAGATTGCGTAATCAACACCACAGAAACACCCGCTGATGACATCGCACCAAACACGCGCGCAGCCATACCAACCATACCTTTCATTCCCGGGCCAGAAACGTTAACCATGGTTAAATCTTTTAAGGTTGTAATACCTTTAATATCAAGCTGATCTTCACCCGTATCTTGACCAATAAGCGTGCCTGCGCCTTGTGGATTAAAACTGTTTTTAATTAAACACGGGATTTGAAATTGAGCAATCGGGGCGATAGTTTTAGGGTGTAATACTGATGCTCCAAAATAAGATAATTCCATCGCTTCTTGATAACTTAATGATTTAAGTAGGCGAGCATCTGGGACTAAACGTGGATCACAACTATAAACGCCATCAACATCTGTCCAAATTTCACAACAATCCGCGCGTAAACAGGCAGCTAAAATAGCGGCTGAATAATCAGAACCATTACGGCCTAAAGTGACTAATTCACCTTGAGCGTTACCGGCGGTAAAACCTGGCATGATACAAACGTGGCCCGCGGGTAATGGATTATTTTGGAAGTGCTGTGTTGATACCTCGATATCAACATGAGCTTCAAGATAGTCACCTTCAGCATGGAGATACTGCACGGGATCAATCAAACTTGCCGCCTGACCTTTGGCTTCCAATAGCAACTTCATGGTTACAATTGATAGCCGCTCACCTTTACTGATCACTTTGGCATACACATTATCTGGGCATAATCCTAATAACCGAATACCGTGAACATACTGTTGTAGTTGTTCAATCGTGGTGGCTAATTTGCTCTCTAATGTCTGATGATCTAACTTTGGTTCACGTGCTTTTAAACCATGAAAAAGATCATTAAATACCGTTTCTAATGTTGCTATTTGCTGAGCTGCAGCACCGGTTGTTACCGCACTCTCAATCACCGCAACTAAATTGTTGGTAACCTTACCCGGCGCTGATAACACCACCGCAACTTCGCCTTGTTTGGCATTGCTGGCAATAATATCCGCCGCTCTTAAAAATCGTTCTGCATCTGCTAGTGACGATCCGCCAAATTTAAATACTCGCATTCCCTACTCCCGAGTGACTATCCTGAACTATTTATCTCTCGATAAATATTACTCAACACTGATGAATTTAAATTTAAAAAAAAGCCCGCAGCTCTTAATGAGTTGCGGGCTTGTTGTAATTTTGCGCATATCAGCCCGCATCAACACCAGTAGTGTTAATGGTAATAATCATGGTGGTGGTGATAACGATACGGGATACATTTGTCATAACTGTCATTTCTATTTACACGCTGTTACCTTACGATTACATGGAATGCAATATAGAGTCAATAAAGTTTTTACAATTATTACAGAATACACACGTCGTGCACATCTGCAATACGACGCACTTCACTGCTCAAAAAAACAACGATAATATTTGCAGTCCGCTACAGAGCATTGCATAGTAAATAGCAAAGAATAAAATTGTCATCATTAAGGATAAACTGATGAGTGCAGCCATGGAGTCACTGATAGCACATACTATTTTACAAGGCTTTGATGCCATGTTTGGCCGCTTTCTTGACGTCACTGCCGAGGCGCAACAACGATTTGAACATCAGCAATGGACGCAGGTGCATCAAGCATTAAAAACCCGTATCAGTTTTTATGACCATCATGTTGAATTAGTCACTAATCAGATTCAAATTATGCTTGGAGGGCAATATGCAAATCAAATCTGCCTAACTGCGGTGAAGCAAGCATACCAAAATCTATTGGTTGATTATCCACGTTATGATATTGCTGAAAGTTTTTTTAATTCAGTGTATTGCAGAATTTTCAAGCATCGCAATATCAACCGCGATAATATCTTTGTTCATAGCTCGCAACAGCACCGTATTCCAACCTATCCAAGTTCATTAACTCGCCACTATCGAGTTCAAACAACCATTGCTGCAATGATAGAAAGAATGCTTGATGATCAGCCTTTTACACTTGATTGGAATGATAAGCAGCGTGATATTCAATTGCTGGTTACCCACTTAGAAGCCGAGTTAGGTGAAGTGCTTAATCAACAACTAACCTTAGAACAAATTCGCGAACCTTTTTACCGTAACAAAGCCGCTTACCTGGTCGGAAAATTAACGTTTTCAGATGGTGAATCACGGCCCTTAGTGCTGCCAATACTCAATCATAATGGGCAGTTGTTACTGGACGCAGGTATCTGTAACGTTAATGATGTCAGTGTGATCTTTGGTTTTGCGCGCTCTTATTTCATGGTTTATAGCCCAGCACCAGCGGCATTAGTGCGCTTTTTAGCCCAGCTGTTACCCAATAAAAATTTGGCTGAGCTTTATACTGCCATTGGGTGTCAAAAACATGGAAAAACGGAATTTTATCGCCAATTTTTAGAACATCTAGAGCATTCAGACGATCAGTTTATTATCGCTCCCGGTATAAAAGGCATGGTAATGTCCGTATTTACATTACCGTCTTATGATTTTGTTTTTAAAATAATTAAAGATAAATTTGCCCCACAAAAAGACATTAGCCCTCTCGTTGTTAAACAAAAATATCAATTAGTAAAAGAACACGATCGCGTCGGTAGAATGGCTGACACTCAAGAATATCGTCATTTTAGTTTTCCACGACATCGATTTAGCGACGAATTAATTCATGAGCTATTAACCATTGCGCCTTCTATCGTGACCCTTACCGATGATGAGATCATAATTGAACACCTCTATATGGAGCGGCGTATGATTCCATTTAATATTTATATCGAAACAGCAAACGATGCTGACTTGCGCCATGCTGTTAATGAATATGGAAATGCAATTAAACAACTCGCAGCCGCTAATATATTTCCAGGAGATATGTTATTTAAAAATTTTGGTGTAACACGTCATAAACGCGTGGTGTTTTATGACTATGATGAAATTACTTATATGAGTGAAATGAATTTTAGAAAGATTCCAGCAGCGCGTTACCCTGAAGACGAAATGGCAGCAGAGCCTTGGTATAGTGTTGGGATTAATGATGTTTTTCCAGAAGAGTTTCGTACCTTTTTACTAATAAACCCTAAAGTAAAAAAGCTGTTTAATGAATTACATCAAGATCTGTTTGAAGCCAGTTATTGGCAGCATTTACAAAAGAATATTAATCAAGAGCTATATCCTGACGTTTTTCCTTATCATGCCCGTCATCGACTACATGTTCAAATATCCAAAAAATAACCGTCGTTAGTGAGTGCAATAATGGAGATATTACGACTAAGTTGTGGCAATGATCATGAATACGCTACCTGATGAATATTTATCAGTTATAACACTTACTCTCTCCGTAATATGACCTACTATTTAAAATAATGTCGGTGTGATGGGAGCGAGCATGATCAAATATTACATAAGTATTGTGGGAGTACTTATTTTTTTAGCCATGCCACTAACAACGCAAGCGGCAACACCGATAGAAACCAACTTAACTTATAATGGGGGTAAAAAACTCACATCGGGATGGTTTTTATCGTCACAATCACGTCAACAACGATTTGATGTATGGCAAATAGACAGTGGTTATGCTTACTCAGTAACAAATAATACTCAGCTTTATGTGAGCACCCACTTAACCACCAGTACTGACCGTCAGCCCACATCAAGTGGGTTAACATCGGGTGTTAAATATTCAGTATCCCCTCGTATCAGTATTAATAGTGCGATTACATCAGACACCATTAATAATCAAACCTCATTAGGGTTAGAGCTCAGTAGCCAATACGACGTCTCACAAAAAGTAAATGTACGGGCCACTGTTGATTATGCAGAGCTAGAAAAAATAATTGAACTCGGTTTAGGGTTCAGTTTTTAATACACTTAAATCTAACTCTGTACTACTTAAAATAATGCCATTCAAATCCGCATAGATATAATCATTGGGATAAATTAACGTGTCCGCGATACTGAGCACGACATTATGCTCACCCATTTGTCGTTTATCCGTTTTAATAGGGCATGCAGCTAACGCTTTAACACCTAATGATAATTGTCCCAAGGTTGCAATATCTCGAATTGCGCCATGCACAACAACGCCTTGCCAATTATTTTGTATTGCTAATAACGCAAGTTGATCCCCTAGCAATGCCCGTCGGCAACTGCCGTGACCGTCAACAAATAGCACCTTACCTTGGCCATCAGTTGATAATACATTACGCACTAGACTGTTATCTTCAAAGCAACGTAATGTCACTATTTGCCCCCAAAATGGCGCATGGCACCCATAATCATGTAACGTTAACGGTAAAAAACGAATATCTTGTGCATAGTAATCACATAAATCTGGTAATAAATCCTTCATTAGCCTTTCCTATCACTATTAAATAAACAAAAACAGGCAAAATTGACCGTATTTCGTAACAATGACCGCAATATTAATTTATGAGATCTTTTTTACTAAAATCCATCAACCTAATGAGTGCCAACCCTAACTGATACTGTTACAATATTTAGAGAAAGATGAACTATATGTTGTATTTTTTATTATCATTAAGATTAAATATTAGTCAATGGTGTTGGGTTTTGTATATTATGATTACTATCATGATACTTTTTATCTACTCAGATATAAAAGTTAACTAAACTCGAAATATAACAAATGTTTTTCTCGCTGATTGATGTAAATCAACAAACATATAAATAATCGACATCAAATAAGCTCTCCACATTGTTAGCGAGCTGTTAAGTGAATACAATTGTCGCATTATCAGGGAGATTGTAGCCAGCACCCCAAGCTTTATGGGGGATTTCAACATCTAATACATGTTGAATGAAAGGATGGTGTACCACATAGGTTGTAACAAATAAGATGTTTATTTAAACATTTTGCCTATATGTGAATTTTTTTTATAGAATTTAACTATTCTGTGATTAACCAGATTTAGTTTCTGATATTAGGTACTGCCAAAATGCAAACCCCTCACATTCTGATTGTAGAAGACGAGCACGTAACACGTAACACCCTGAAAAGTATTTTCGAAGCAGAGGGTTACACTGTATTCGAAGCAAATGATGGCGCAGAAATGCACCAGATGCTTTCTGAAAACCCTGTGCATCTAGTTATTATGGATATTAATCTTCCAGGAAAGAACGGCCTTTTACTTGCTCGTGAACTTCGCGAACAAGGTGATATGGCACTGATGTTCTTAACCGGCCGTGATAACGAAGTTGATAAAATTTTAGGCCTTGAAATTGGTGCTGATGATTACATCACAAAACCTTTCAACCCGCGTGAATTAACTATTCGTGCTCGTAACCTACTAACTCGTGCAATGAACCAAGGTCTTCCAACTGAAGATAAGAAATTGGTTGAACGTTACGAGTTTAATGGTTGGTCATTAGAAATTAATAGCCGTTCTTTAGTTAGCCCAAGTGGCGAGCAATTTAAATTACCACGCTCTGAGTTCCGTGCTCTACTGCACTTCTGTGAGAACCCAGGTAAGATTCAAACACGTGCTGATTTATTAAAGAAAATGACTGGCCGCGAACTTAAGCCACATGATCGTACTGTTGATGTAACGATTCGTCGCATTCGTAAGCACTTTGAATCAGTCGCAGATACTCCAGAGATCATCGCAACTATTCATGGTGAAGGTTACCGCTTTTGTGGTGATCTAGGCGAAGAGTAATCTCTTTTCCAAACCAGTTATCAAATAAAAAGGCACCTTCTAGGTGCCTTTTTTATTATTAATTACTGCTGTTTTAACCATGCTTTTAATACATTGATATCATCTTGATAGCTGTATTTAATTTCATCGACCCAATCATTAATATTTTCCCACCACGTAGGTAGCTCGGGAGATTGCGCCATCTGCGCGACTTGCTGAATATGTTTAAGGCCAATAGAGCCTGCAGCACCTTTTATTTTGTGTGCTTCAAATTTAATACCGTCTTGATCTTTTGCTGTCATATTTGAATCTAAAATAGCCAAATAGTCAGGCATCATTTTTTCAAACATCGCAATACTAGTATATACCGGCTCTGTACCAACAATTTCAACGTATGAGGTTAACATCTCTAAATCTAACAAAGTGTCGACCATATTACCTTGAGTCATAGTATTACTCTCCAGATTGTCCTCATCTGCAGCTATTTCTTCCATTTCATGACTACAACTCAACACCAGGTTTTCAATAACGTCAGTAATGGCTTTGACACTGAGTGGTTTATTGAGAACTTCATCCATACCTTTTTCAAGATACTCAGTTTTATCATTAACAACATTGGCCGTTAATGCGACAAGTGCAGGCAGGTCTTGGTATTGCTGACGTAATTTTTGTGCAATATCAAATCCGGTCATATCTGGCAATTGAATATCCAATAACACTAAATCATAATCTTCAGGCTTAAACATCGCTAATGCTTGATCACCACGCATCGCTACCGTCACCTCATGCCCTAAACGTTCCAATAATGATTTTGCTACCACAATGTTAAGCTCAATATCTTCTACCATGAAAATACTTAACCCTGTCATTTCAGGGCGAACATCATTAACGACATGTTCTTCAACTACCGTTTCAATTAATGGCACTTTAATCTTCACGGTAAAAGTACTGCCAGCGCCAAGTTCAGAATTAACGTAAATATCTCCGCCCATTAATTGAACTAATTGCCGTGACACTGCTAAACCAATCCCTGTACCAACCGCATGTAAATTATCATCCCCTTGTTGAACTTGATAATACATCGCAAAGATATTATCCATTTCAGTTTTTGGAATACCGATACCACTATCTTCAACTTCAAAAATAATAGTCGCGTCGTGCTCATGAATTTCACTACTTACCGACAATACCACTCCACCTTGTTTAGTAAATTTAGTGGCGTTACCAATTAAGTTCCACAACACTTGCCGTAAACGTGTACTGTCTATTTTTATATTTTTAGGTAACTGAGTGAGACATTCTAAATCAAATCTCAGCCCTTTTTGTTCTGCCATTAATTGTGAGATATTGCCAATCTCATCAATAAACTCATAAAAGTCTAATGGTTGCGGTAATAGCTCTAAACGACGACGATCTGATTTATCTAAATCAATAATATCATTAAAAATATTACCTAGAGTGATCGCACTAACGTGTACTGTTCTTAAATAACCACGTTGCTCATCTGTTAGTTTGGTTTCTAATAACATACGGCTTAATCCAACAATACCATTAAGTGGCGTACGTAATTCATGACTGATCGTCGAAATAAATGCAGTTTTATCACTACTGGCTTTTTCTTGAGCATTTTCATATTTTTTGCGTTCAGTAATATCGCGTCCAAATCCCATCAGGCCTAAACGTTTTCCATTACGATCATAAAGAGGCACTTTACGTAATTCAAATAACGCTTTTCTGCCATTAGGGTAATCTAACCACTGCTCGTCAGTCATCGCCGTATTATCATCAAACAATTCTTGATCAGTTTTAAGAATACGTTTAGCAACTTCAGCCGGGTAAACATCCCATGGTGTTAATCCTACTAATTCTTTTTCACTTTTGCCGACTAATTCAGCCATAGCACGATTACAACCTGAGAACTGATTATTCTCATTACGGTAATAAATTAAATCGGGTGATGCATCTAGAAATGATTTTAATAATGCGCTTTTTTCAGCCACCGCTAATTGAGCATTTTCACGTTGATAGACTTCATTTTCTAAATCTTGCATCGCCTCTTCACGCGCCTCTTCTGCTTTCTCACGTTCTTCAATTTCAGAGTTTAACTGTGAGATATTCGCTTGTAACTGTTGATTTAGCTCCATGTCACGCGCGCGCATTTGTTCTAACTTAGTCACTAATTGTGATAATCGCTGGCGAGAATCTTCTAATTGATCAACCACCACCGATAAGAAATACACCGCCCAAGGGGTAATAAATAAACCAAAGGTGACGGAACGAATAATTTCGACTTCACGCATAGTGCCTTGCAGCAACAGTGTCACACTAATTTGTACCACTAATGCTAATGCCACTAACGCCGCTGCTAATAATAAACTAAAACGGAAAATGCCAAGCTTAACAAGAAGATCGACATAAAACTGGGCTAAAATTTTGACTTGTTTCATCAATGAATACCAATAGAAAAACAATCTCGCCACCATGGCGAATACTACTGTTTATAATAATCGCTCTCGCCAATAGCACCTAAACGAAAGCAGTAAAGTTTTATTATGGCGCACAAAAAAGCCTACTTAACGTAGGCTCCATTTAAACATTATTATGTAATGTCGGTAATTGATAAACAAAAGGATCATCAATAGCGCTCCCTTGAGCACCTTGTTTATCAAGAATACGTCCAATATCGGTCATGGCTAGCCAGCGATTCTCACACCACATCGGTGCAAGCAATGTCGGTCTACGGGCACTTGCAGCAACGCGATGATAAACCACTTTTGCTGGCGTTAAACGAATCATCTCGCTAGCAATATCAGTATAATGCTCAAGGCTAATCGGTTGTAACCTGCCAGCTTTAAAAGCTTGCCCCATCTTACTGCCTTCAACAATATGTAGTGGATGTAGTTTAATACCATCAACACCGACCGCCACGACTTTGTTTAGAGTCATCAAATTATCGGCCTTAGAATCTCCGGGGAGCCCAACAATTAGATGGGTGCACACTTTAATACCAAGCGCACGAGCACGTTGAGTAATCGCGGCATAACAAGCAAAATCATGACCACGGTTAATACGCTTAAGGGTTTTATCATTTGCGGTTTGTAAACCTAACTCTAACCAAATTTCGTACCCTTGCTCAACATAGCTAGCCAATAAATCTAATACTGCATCAGGTACACAATCAGGGCGAGTTCCAACACAAAGACCAACAATATCTGCAGCTGTAAGTGCTTGTTCATACATTTTTTTTAAGCTTTGAACTTCAGCATAAGTGCTGGTATACGCCTGGAAATATGCAAAATATCGCTTCGCGCGGTGTACTTCTCCTGCTCGTGCAGTAAGTTGTTGTTGAATTGACACGAACTGATTTTTTTCGTCAGCAAATGATGCAACATTACAAAATGTGCAGCCACCGCGACCAATAGTGCCATCGCGATTAGGGCAACTAAAACCACCATGTAATGTGAGTTTATGTACTTTTTCACCATAGCGATGCTGAAGGTCTTGTCCAAAAGTATTGACGAGTTGATGCAATTGCATGGTATTACCTAGCGTTTAAAACAATGAATAATCTACGTCAACGCAGACCAATAAACAAAAGAGCCGCAACATATCATCAATTATCACAGCGTAGATTGTGCTAAAACAAAAAATCACCGCTCTATACGGGTTCTTTTTTACTTTTAATGCACCTATTTGACCTTCATTATTGGGGTTTTCAATGCTTTATTTATGCATTAATTATGTTAATTTTTATTGGTAATTAATGTATCAAAATTGTAGGATGGTTACACTTGTGTGCAATTTATAAACAAAAAAAACACTAAAATCCTATGACTTTAGTGTGATTTATATGGCTATTTTGGCAAGAATGACGTGATTTGTTATTCATAATCGTAATACAACAGAATTAAGTTTGTGAATGATGCGGTGTCATCACTACAAACACACATCAATAATGCAGGACAGGAGTCCATCTCAATGCAAATTGATTGTGCAAATAAATTAGGGATAACCAAGCCTTAGGAATATGGCTTGATGTAACTGGAAGGATGTATCTATGACAGCTCAAGAGCTTAACAGTCAGGGACTCTATGTGCCTGAATTAGAGCACGATGCCTGTGGTATCGGCTTTGTTGCCCACCTTAAAAACCGTAAGTCCCACCAGATTGTGACCCAAGCTCTCGATATGCTCGCGCGTATGGAGCACCGTGGTGGTCAAGGTTGTGATCCTAGCAGTGGCGATGGCGCTGGCATCTTATTGCAAAAGCCCCATGAATTTTTATTAGAAGAAACGGTTAAGCTAGGAATTAAATTACCCGCTTTTGCACAATATGGTGTGGGCGTAGTGTTGTTTCCAAAAGATGAACATAAACGTCAGCAGTGTAGAGATATTCTTGAGCGTAATGCTAAACGTCTTGATCTGGAAATTATTGGCTATCGAGTACTTCCTGTCGATAACTCAATGATCGGAGAAGATCCTCTCAGCACTGAACCTCAATTTGAACATGTGTTTATTACAGGTGGCACCAATTTAGACCCTGCTGTATTAGAGCGTAAACTTTACGTACTACGTAACTACACCGTACGCGTATGTTTAGAAAGTGTGTCCAATATTGGTGATGACTTCTACATCAACTCTTTGTCATATAAAACTTTAGTCTACAAAGGTCAGTTAACAACAGCTCAAGTACCGCAGTACTTTCTTGATTTGCATAATCCATCAATGGTAACCGCTTTAGCGTTAGTGCACTCCCGTTTTTCAACCAACACTTTTCCTCGCTGGCGATTAGCGCAACCTTTCCGTTATATTGCTCATAATGGTGAAATCAATACGGTACGCGGTAACCTTAACTGGATGAAAGCCCGTGAAGCTATTCTTGAATCTGACTTATTCAGTCATCAAGAAATCAGTATGTTGCTACCTATTTGTCAGGAAGGCAGTTCAGATTCATCCAATTTTGATATGGCACTTGAGTTATTAGTGCTTTCTGGGCGAAGTTTACCGCATGCTCTGATGATGTTGATCCCCGAAGCATGGCAAGAAAACACCAGTATGGATCCTAAGCGTCATGCATTTTATCAGTATCACGCCAATATTATGGAACCTTGGGACGGCCCTGCATCCGTATGTTTTACTGACGGTGTACAAGTCGGTGCCACATTAGATCGCAACGGGTTACGTCCATCGCGCTATACCGTCACTAAAGATGATTTTCTGATCATGGCATCAGAGTCTGGCGTCGTAAAAATTGAGCCTGAAAATGTTCAGTTCCGTGGTCGTTTACAACCGGGGCGTATCTTCGTTGCCGATCTTGAACAAGGTCGTATTATTTCAGATGAAGAAGTTAAAGATAGCATCGCAACCTCACAGCCTTACGAGCAATGGATCAAAGATAATCTACTGACACTAAAAACGCTGCCTGATGCTGACAACATGTACCACCAGCCAACCCCAGAACGATTACTGCATCATCAACAAGCCTTTGGTGTTAGCTCTGAAGAAGTTAATGACATTATTGTGCCACTCGCTAATGCTGGTTATGAACCATTAGGCGCGATGGGTGCTGATTGGCCACTAGCGGTGCTATCTCACCAATCACAACATTTATCTAATTACTTTAAGCAGTTATTTGCGCAAGTAACTAACCCACCGATAGATCCAATTCGTGAACGAATGGTGATGTCACTTAATACCTACCTTGGTAAAGATCAGAATTTACTGACGGAAACCTCTGAACATTGTCATAAAGTTGAGCTCGAATCACCGGTATTATCTAATGCTGAATTAGAAAAAATTCGAGCCATCGATAATGAACACCTACAATCTAAAACATTGGATATCGTGTTCAGAGCCAGCGGCGAACAAGGCAAACTTGATCGCGCATTAAAGCGTATCTGTCAATACTCTGAAGATGCCGTGGTTGATGGTTACTCTATTATTATTTTAACCGACCGCGCAGTTAACTCTAACCATGCGGCGATTCCTGCAATGTTAGCTGTAGGCGCAGTGCACCACCATCTGATTCGCAAAGGCTTACGGGCTAAATGTGACATTGTAGTTGAAACGGGGGATGCACGTGAAACTCACCATTTTGCGACCCTTATTGGTTATGGTGCTAATGCTGTTAACCCTTACTTAGTTACTGAAACACTGGTTGATTTACAGCATAAACGTAAACTTGATCCGGAACTGCCAACTGATACGTTATTTGATAACTATCGTAAAGGGGTTAACGGTGGACTGCTAAAAATCTTCTCTAAAATGGGAATTTCAACGCTGCAGTCTTACCATGGTGCGCAAATTTTTGAAGCGCTAGGTATCAGCAAATCTGTGGTTGATAAATACTTCACCGGTACTGTTACCCGTATTCAAGGATTAACCATCGACGATATTGCCCAAGAGGTATTAGTACGTCACCGTGTTGGTTATCCAACCCGTGAAATTCCAGTACAAATCCTTGATGTAGGCGGTGTCTATCAGTGGAAACAACGCGGTGAAAAACACCTGTTTAACCCTGAAACGATTTCATTATTGCAACAATCAACCCGCAACAAAGATTATGGTCAATTTAAGTTGTATGCCAAAGCTGTTGATGAACAAGGTGACAATGCTGCGACATTGCGTAGCCAGCTAGATTTTGTTAACAATCCAGCCGCTTCAATTGCACTGGATGAGGTTGAGTCACTTGATAATATTCTTAAACGCTTTGCAACGGGAGCTATGAGCTTTGGTTCGATATCTTATGAAGCGCACTCAACCTTAGCTGTGGCAATGAACCGCATTGGCGCTAAATCTAACTCAGGTGAAGGCGGTGAAGATCCGATTCGTTTTGAGAAAAAAGACAACGGTGATTGGGAGCGTTCAGCGATTAAACAAGTGGCGTCTGGTCGTTTTGGAGTTACCTCATACTACCTCACCAATGCTGCTGAACTACAAATTAAAATGGCACAGGGTGCAAAACCGGGTGAAGGTGGACAACTGCCGGGGGATAAAGTCGATGATTGGATTGGCGCAACCCGTCACTCAACTCCAGGGGTCGGTCTAATTTCACCACCACCTCACCATGATATTTACTCAATCGAAGATTTAGCTCAGCTAATCTATGATTTGAAAAATGCTAACCGTGCTGGCCGTGTTAACGTCAAGTTGGTTTCAGAAGCGGGTGTCGGAACCATTGCATCCGGCGTAGCTAAAGCCAAAGCTGATGTAGTGTTAATTGCAGGCTTTGACGGGGGTACGGGTGCTTCCCCTATTTCATCGATTCGTCACACGGGTTTGCCATGGGAACTTGGTCTTGCTGAAACCCATCAAACCTTACTTAAAAATGGTTTGCGTAACCGAATTGTGGTTCAGTCTGATGGGCAAATGAAAACCCCGCGTGACCTTGCAATTGCAACCTTACTCGGTGCTGAAGAATGGGGCGTAGCAACCGCAGCACTGGTGGTTGAAGGCTGTATCATGATGCGTAAGTGTCATAAAAACACCTGCCCAGTGGGGATTGCGACTCAAAATAAAACTCTTCGTGAGCGTTTTGATGGCCGCGTCGAAGATGTAGTAACCTTCTTCCAATACATGGCTCAAGGCTTACGTGAAGTAATGGCTGAACTCGGTTTCCGCACCATTGATGAAATGGTTGGCCAAGCGCATAAACTCAAATTGCGTGATGATATTGGTCACTGGAAATACAAAAATCTCGATCTTAGCCCTGTACTGCACATTCAACCGCCACGAGCTGAAGATGGCATTTATAACCAACGCCAGCAAGATCATGGTTTAGAAAACGTACTTGATAGAACCTTGATTCGATTAGCACAACCAGCACTCAATAAAGGTGAAGCGGTAACAGCACAACTGCCAATCATCAATACCGATCGTAGTGTCGGCACAATGTTGTCGAATGAAATATCAAAAGTCTATAAAGACGACGGTTTACCACAGCCAATGACGGTCAAGTTTAACGGCTCTGCGGGTCAAAGTTTTGGAGCATTCCTTGCTAAAGGCGTCCACTTTACCGTCGAAGGTGATGCTAATGATTACTGGGGGAAAGGCCTTTCTGGCGGTACGCTTGTTCTCTATCCTGATCGTCAATCCGATATTATTGCTGAAGATAATATTGTGGTTGGTAACGTATGTTTCTATGGTGCGACTTCTGGTGAATCTTATATTCGCGGCCTTGCAGGTGAACGTTTCTGTGTTCGAAACTCAGGCGCAAAAGTGGTTGTCGAAGGTATTGGCGATCATGGTTGTGAATACATGACTGGTGGTGTTGCCATTATTTTAGGTCAAACAGGCCGTAACTTTGCTGCAGGCATGAGTGGTGGTGTCGCTTATGTGTGGGATCAATTTAGTGATTTTGAAACCAAACTCAACGCTGAACTGGTTGATATTGATCCTATCGAAGCTGACGATAAAGCTGTTTTACTTGAGATGTTAACTAAGCATATTGAATTAACAGGTAGTACGGTTGCAGAGCTGTTCTTATCTAATTTTGAGGCTAACCTCAATCAGATGATAAAAGTGATGCCAAGGGATTACAAAGCCGTATTACAACAGCGTCAAGCTGCCGCTCACAACAAGGAAACGTTGGAGGCCATCAATGGGTAAGCCTACAGGATTTTTAGAATTTGGTCGTGAACTGCCAAGTAAGTTAGATCCAAGTGTTCGTATTCAGAATAACAAAGAATTTGTCCTTAACGATGAGTTTGGCGATAAAATTCAAGAACAATCATCACGTTGTATGGATTGTGGCGTACCGTTTTGTCATAGCGCGTGTCCGATTGGTAATATTATTCCTGAGTTTAATGATGCGGTTTATCGTGATAGCTGGGAAGAAGCGTGGAACATTTTAAGCTCAACGAATAACTTTCCTGAATTTACAGGCCGAGTGTGTCCAGCCCCTTGTGAAAGTGGTTGTGTGCTTGGCATTAATCAAGATCCAATCACCATCTGTAATATTGAAAAAACCATTGTTGAAACCGCTTATCGTAACGGTTATGCCAAACCTAAAACGCCACGTTCACGGACAGGAAAAACCATCGCCATTATTGGTTCAGGTCCTGCAGGGTTATCTGCCGCAGAACAGCTTAACAGTGCAGGTCATACTGTAACTGTATTTGAGCGTGATGAAAAAGTAGGTGGCTTACTACGATTTGGTATTCCTGATTTTAAGCTGGGTATGGATATTATTGATCGTAAAATTGATCTAATGGCGCAAGCTGGTGTGAAATTTGAAGTCAATGCTCATATTGGAGTCGATATTAATGCTCAACAATTACGCCAAGAATTTGATGTTATTTTGCTAACAGGTGGTTCAACCGTACCACGTAATTTGCCTATTCCGGGGCGTGAGCTTAATGGCGTCCATTTTGCGATGGACTTTTTAGCCCAAAACAACCGTCGTGCAAACGATATGGATTTAAAAACAGCAGCCATTCATGCAAAAGACAAGCATGTCGTCGTCATTGGTGGTGGTGATACAGGTTCAGATTGTGTTGGTACTTCAAATCGTCATGGTGCAACCAGTATTACCCAAGTTGAAATCATGCCACTGCCGCCAGAGCAACGCCCAGCCAATCAACCATGGCCGTCATATCCGATGATCATGAAAACCTCGACCTCTCATGAGGAAGGATGCGATCGCTATTGGAATATTCTTACTAAAGAATTTATAGATGATGGCAATGGCAATGTTAAAGGGCTACGAATTGCTGACATCGCTTGGCAAGAAGCCAAACCTGGAGCAAGACCAAACTTTGAAGAAGTGGCTGGAACTGAACGTATCATTGCTTGTGACATGGCCTTTTTAGCTATGGGATTTTTACACCCCGAGCCAACAGGTGTGTTAGCCCAATTAAATATTAAGCTTGATGATTACGGTAATGTTGCCACTCACGACTTCGCCACTAGCCAAGCAGGCGTATTTGCCGCTGGAGATATGCGAACGGGACAATCGCTAGTAGTAAAATGTATTAATGAAGGACGAGAGTCTGCGCGCGTGATTGACAGCTACTTAATGGGTAACTCCCATCTCGAAGCTAAAGCTGATTCATTAATGCTTTCTTAAATTTTATTATTATTTGATTCAATTAAAAAATTCAAAGCCAGCTCATCGAAGCTGGCTTTTTATTGGTTACAGTGCAGACGATTATTTTATTACACAACTTTATAACATTCATCCTCGCCACCCGCCAAATTTAGTACTTTTTTAATCTAAAAACACAGTTATTAACCCTTGATTACACCCTATGAAAAACTTACAGCTGTAATGAATATAACTTTATTTCAGATAGTTAAGGTCAATAATAAATAGTTAATGGTGATAAATATCATTTGTTAGCAATATTTGACCTTTTTGTGAATTATCGTTAGTTTGAAATATCGTAGGAGGCAAAATGAGCCATCAATCTTGATTCTCATTTTGCAGTAAAACTGTTTACAGCAAACAGGAGCAAGGGAGAATTGCAATGTCACTGTATAACCCATCACTAGAAAAAGATAACTGTGGCTTCGGTCTTATCGCCCACATTGAAGGTGAAACTAGCCATAAACTTGTTCGTACCGCAATATCAGCCCTCGATCGTATGACTCACCGAGGAGGAATTGCCGCGGATGGAAAAACTGGCGATGGCTGTGGTTTATTAATTAAAAAACCTGATAATTTTTATCGTATTATTGCCGCAGAAAAGCAGTGGAATCTATCGCGTGAATTTGCAGTAGGAATGATATTTCTCAGCCAAGACCCTATCCTCGCTCAACATGCACGTGAAATTATCAACGAAGAGTTGATCACCGAAACCTTATCTATTGCAGGTTGGCGTGAAGTGCCGATTAACTCAACTGTTCTCGGGCCAATAGCACAACAATCATTGCCAACCATTGAACAAGTGTTTATCAATGCGCCTGCAGGATGGAAACCACGGGACATTGAACGTCGACTTTATATTGCTCGGCGTCGAATTGAAAAGCGCATTACCGACGATAAAGACTTCTATATTTGTAGCCTCTCAACTCAAGTTACAGTCTACAAAGGGTTATTTATGCCCGCTGATCTGCCTAAATTTTATCAAGACTTAGGCGATATTCGACTAGAGTCATCGATCTGTTTATTCCATCAACGTTTCTCAACCAACACTCAACCACGATGGCCATTAGCGCAACCTTTCCGTTACTTAGCCCATAATGGCGAAATCAATACCATCACCGGAAACCGTCAATGGGCTCGCGCTCGCGCTTATAAATTTAGCTCTCCACTATTACCTGATTTAAAAACAGCGGCTCCGTTTGTTAACGAAACCGGATCTGATTCATCCAGTTTAGATAATATGCTGGAACTGTTTTTAGCGGGCGGCATGGATCTCTTTCGTGCCATGCGCATGTTAGTGCCACCAGCATGGCAAAATCACCCCGATATGGATCCCGCATTACGTGCCTTTTATGATTTCAACTCTAAACACATGGAGCCATGGGATGGTCCCGCTGGAATTGTAATGTCAGACGGACGTTACGCTGCGTGTAACCTTGACCGTAATGGCCTTCGTCCCGCGCGTTATGTGATCACCAAAGATAAACTGATCACCATAGCCTCAGAAGTAGGTATTTGGGATTACACGCCAGATGAAGTGGCAGAAAAAGGCCGCGTTGGCCCCGGTGAGCTATTGGTTATCGATACTAAATTTGCCAAGATCTGGCATTCACAAGATATTGATAACGAACTAATGATCCGCCATCCGTATAAGCAATGGATGGATACTCATGTTCAACATTTAGTGCCAATTGAGCAATTAGACGATAGCCATATAAGCCAACGTAGTTTGGATGATAATCAGCTAAATACTCACCACAAACAATTTAATGTCAGCCGAGAAGAGCTCGATCAAGTGCTGCGGGTTATTGGTGAAAATGGTCAAGAAGCTACAGGTTCTATGGGTGATGATGCGCCAATGGCAGTATTGTCATCACAACAACGTCCTATCACTGATTATTTCCGTCAAATGTTTGCGCAAGTCACTAACCCACCAATCGATCCTTTGCGTGAAAAGCATGTAATGTCGCTTGCGAGCTGTATTGGTCGTGAAATTAATGTGTTCTGTGAAACTGACAGTCATGCTCAACGAGTGGCATTTAAGTCGCCAGTGTTACTGTATTCTGATTTAAAACAATTACTAGAACTTGATCAGCAATACTACGCCAGCAATCAGCTCGATATTAATTTTGATCCACAACAAACCGATCTTGAGCAAGCGATTATTAGCTTATGTGATAAAGCGCAACAGTTAGTTGAACAAGGTGCAGTGCTAATTGTGTTATCCGATCGCGCGATTAGCAAAGATACTCTCCCCATACCTGCTGCCATGGCCGTTGGTGCCGTTCAACGCCGATTAGTCGATAACAATTTACGTTGTGATACCAATATTGTGGTTGAAACCGCGACCGCACGCGATCCGCATCAATTTGCGGTGTTGTTTGGTTTTGGTGCTACGGCGGTTTACCCCTACCTTGCCTATGAATCATTAGCAAAAATGGTTGATAGTCAGGTGATTAACAAGCCTTATCGCGAGGTGATGCTCAACTACCGTAATGGCATCGATAAAGGCCTATTTAAGATCATGTCCAAAATGGGTATCTCAACCATTTCCTCTTACCGTTGTTCAATGTTATTTGAAGCTATTGGCTTAGGTAATGACATTATTGAACTGTGTTTCAAAGGGGTTTCAAGCCGTATTGCTGGGGCTGATTTTAGTGATATTCAACAAGATCTGCACAACCTTGCGCGTACAGCATGGCTAAAACGCAAACCAATTGATCACGGCGGTTTACTTAAATATGTTCATGGCGGCGAATTCCACGCTTATAACCCGAATGTCGTTTCAACCTTACAAAAAGCGGTCAAATCTGGCGATTATCAAGATTATCTCGCTTTTGCAGAGCAAGTAAATCATCGCCCTGTGGCCGCTATTCGTGACTTATTAGCCTTAACGGATAACCACAATCCAATTGCGATTGAGAACGTAGAAGCCGCAACGGAATTGTATAAGCGCTTTGACTCAGCAGCGATGTCGATTGGCGCCCTAAGCCCAGAGGCACATGAAGCATTAGCAATTGCAATGAACAGGTTAGGTGGTTGCTCAAACTCAGGTGAAGGTGGTGAAGATCCACGTCGTTTTGGTACTGAGCGTAACTCACGAATTAAACAAGTTGCGTCTGGCCGTTTTGGTGTCACTCCACATTATTTAGTCAATGCCGATGTGATCCAAATTAAAGTCGCGCAAGGTGCAAAACCCGGTGAAGGCGGCCAATTGCCTGGGCATAAAGTCACCACTGAAATCGCCAAGTTACGCTTTGCCGTACCTGGCGTGACATTAATTTCCCCACCTCCGCATCACGATATTTATTCAATTGAGGATCTGGCGCAACTAATTTTCGATCTCAAGCAGGTCAACCCCAAAGCGTTGGTGTCTGTCAAACTGGTATCAGAACCCGGCGTTGGCACTATCGCGACAGGTGTTGCCAAAGCTTATGCCGATTTAATCACTATTTCAGGTTATGACGGTGGTACGGGCGCAAGTCCACTTACGTCAGTGAAATATGCAGGTAGCCCGTGGGAACTTGGATTAGCTGAAACTCAACAAGCATTGGTGACGAATGGCTTACGTCATAAAATTCGTCTGCAAGTGGATGGTGGCTTAAAAACAGGCTTAGATGTAGTTAAAGCAACCATTTTAGGTGCTGAAAGTTTTGGATTTGGTACTGCACC
Source organism: Photobacterium sp. S4TG1 (assembly GCF_036040035.1). NCBI lineage: Bacteria > Pseudomonadati > Pseudomonadota > Gammaproteobacteria > Vibrionales > Vibrionaceae > Photobacterium > Photobacterium sp. S4TG1. Next base: position 34,939 of record NZ_JAYXUH010000007.1, on the reverse strand, counting down.
AATGGTTGCGCTTGGGTGTAAATATCTGCGTATTTGTCACCTTAATAACTGTGCAACCGGTGTCGCGACTCAAGATGAAAAACTGCGTCGTGATTTCTTTAAAGGCTTACCAGAACAGGTAATGAATTACTTTATTGGTGTTGGCGAAGAAGTTCGACAATTATTAGCCCAGCTTGGGGTCAAGCAATTAACTGACTTAATTGGCCGCACGGATCTATTACAACAACTGGACGGTTTTACCGCTAAACAATCAAAACTGGATTTAAGTCCACTATTGGTCGCACCGACACCACAAGCAGGTAAAACCTTATATTGCAGTGAACCCAATACCCCATTTGATGATGCGCAGTTAAGCCAACAATTATTGGAGCATACGCTGAGTGCAATCGAAACTCGCAGCGGCGGTGACTATCACTTTTCAATTTGTAATACTGATCGCTCAATTGGCGCCCGTTTATCCGGTGAAATCGCTCATCGCTATGGTAATCAAGGCATGGCATCAGCACCGATCACTCTCAATTTTGTCGGTACTGCTGGTCAATCTTTTGGCGTTTGGAATGCAGGAGGCGTAAACCTAAATTTAACGGGTGATGCTAACGACTACGTCGGTAAAGGTATGGCTGGTGGTAAAATAGCTATTCGTCCGCCACTTGGATCATCATTTAAATCCAACGATGCCACCATTATTGGCAACACCTGCCTTTACGGCGCTACGGGGGGAAAATTATTTGCAGCTGGTAAAGCAGGTGAACGTTTTGCGGTACGTAACTCAGGGACGATAGCGGTAGTAGAAGGGGCTGGAGATAACGCTTGTGAATATATGACAGGCGGAATTATCGCTATTTTGGGTAAGACTGGTGTCAACTTCGGCGCCGGAATGACGGGTGGTTTTGCGTATATCTTAGATGAAGATGGTGATTTTGCAGGACGCGTAAACCCGGAGTTAATTGAAGCAGTCGCACTTGATCAACTCAAAATCCATCAAGAGCATTTACGCGGATTAATTGATCGTCACCTGCAAGAAACAGGCTCAACCCGTGCTAATGAAATTTTGGCTAACTTTGACCAATGGATACCAAAATTCTATCTTGCGAAGCCAAAGTCAGCGGATATCAATACGCTGTTAGGTCATCAAAGTCGTTCAGAATCTGAACTACGTCTTCAGGCACAATAAGGGAGGGAAACCAAATGAGCCAGAATGTTTACCAATTTATTGATGTCGAGCGTATCGACCCACCTAAAAAAGCAATTCAAATTCGAAAAATCGAGTTTGTCGAAATTTATGAACCCTTTACCGAGCAGCAAGCAGGGGCACAAGCAGACCGTTGCCTTGATTGTGGTAACCCTTATTGTGAGTGGAAATGCCCCGTACATAATTACATTCCACAATGGTTAAAGCTTGCCAATGAAGGCCGAATTATTGAAGCGGTCGAGTTATCTCACCAAACTAATACTCTGCCAGAAGTCTGCGGGCGCGTTTGTCCTCAAGATCGATTATGTGAAGGGGCATGTACCCTTAATGACGATTTTGGTGCGGTCACTATTGGCAATGTTGAAAAATACATTACAGATAAGGCGTTTGAAATGGGGTGGAAACCCGATATGTCAGGCGTTGAACTAACAGATAAAAAAGTCGCCATCATTGGTGCCGGTCCAGCAGGACTATCATGTGCTGATGTTCTAGTACGTAACGGCGTAAAACCGGTGGTATTTGATCGCTACCCTGAAATTGGCGGCTTACTGACGTTTGGTATTCCTTCGTTCAAATTAGAAAAAGATATTATGGTCAATCGCCGTCGTGTCTTTACTGAAATGGGGGTTGATTTCCAACTTAATACTGAAGTCGGTAAAGATATCAGCATTGACACCCTACTCGCTGATTATGATGCGGTTTTCTTAGGGGTCGGTACCTATAAAAATATGCGTGCTGGGCTTGAAAATGAAGATGCTAATGGTGTTTACGACGCACTGCCATTCTTAGTATCTAATACTTATAGAGTAATGGAACTTAACCAATCACAGCCTTTTATTGATATGCAAGGCAAGCGAGTTGTCGTTCTTGGTGGTGGTGATACCGCAATGGATTGTGTCCGTACCTCAATTCGCCAAGGCGCTAATAACGTTATCTGCGCTTACCGCCGTGACGAAGCCAATATGCCAGGCTCCAAACGTGAAGTGAAAAATGCACGAGAGGAAGGGGTTAACTTTATGTTTAACCTGCAACCATTAGGCATTGAGGTCAATAGTTCAGGTAACGTGGTTGGCGTTAAAGTCGTCAAAACTGCCTTAGGTGACGCTGATGCTGCGGGTCGTCGACGCCCTGAACCCATTGCCGACAGTGAACATGTCTTAGCGGCTGATGCGGTGATTATGGCATTTGGTTTTCAACCACACGCCATGCCTTGGCTCTCGCCTTATGATGTCGAGCTCGATCAATGGGGCCGAATTAAAGCCGCTAACACTGAGTTTGCTTTTCAAACCTCAAACCCTAAAATCTTTGCTGGCGGTGACGCGGTACGTGGTTCTGATTTGGTGGTCACCGCTATTGATGAAGGCCGAAAAGCCGCTGATGGTATTCTCGATTATTTGAATCTATAACCAATCACACGACTAAATACGCGTAATTAATGCCGCAGTTGTGTATACAGCTGCGGTGTATTTAGCGCGATTACGGTGTTTAGACGAGAGTTTTGGAATAATGATTATGGCTCATGCTACAATCTTAGCCATATCAGCACGGCAAGTGCACCCCATCAAAAAGAGATACCATTCATGAAAATCGGCATTATTGGCGCGATGGAACAAGAAGTTGCCATCCTTAAAGATCAACTTACCGACTGCGAAACACATAATAAAGCAGGTTGTACTATCTATACAGGTAAACTAAACGGCGCGAATGTTGCTCTACTACAATCAGGAATTGGTAAAGTATCTGCAGCAGTAGGTACAGCTGTTTTACTTGAAACCTTTAAGCCTGATGTCGTGATCAATACTGGTTCTGCTGGCGGTTTTGAATCAAGCTTAAACGTCGGTGATGTAGTTATTTCAACTGAAGTACGTTACCACGACGCCGATGTAACAGCATTTGGTTACGAAATGGGTCAAATGGCACAACAACCAGCTGCATTCCTGTCTGATGAAAAATTAATGTCTGTTGCAGAGCAAGCACTGGCTGCATTACCACAACCACCACACGCTGTTCGTGGTTTGATTTGTACTGGTGATGCATTTGTATGTACAGCTGAAAAGCAAAATTTTATCCGTACTCATTTCCCAACGGTGGTTGCAGTTGAAATGGAAGCCGCTGCTATTGCGCAAGCGTGTCATCAATTTAAAGTACCATTTGTGGTTGTACGCGCAATTTCTGATGTTGCTGACAAAGAATCACCAATGAGCTTTGATGAGTTCCTGCCACTTGCAGCACAGAGTTCTTCTGTAATGGTTGCTAAAATGGTTGAATTACTAAACTAATCTACCTTAAATGAGATGATAACTTCTGATGACAACCTCGGCATTTATCGCCTCATTTGCAACCAATAGCTCCCTACTGGCTTTGTGGGGAGCATTATTATTACATTGGTTATTACCCATCCCCTATCCTATGCACCCGTTGCGTATCTGGCACCGTTTAGCCTTATTAATTGCAGCACGGGTCAACCATTCTCATGATAATTACGCTCAGCGATTATTAGCGGGTTATCTAGCTTGGGCGTTAATGTGGCTTACCGCGGTGGTGTTATTATTCGCGACCAGCCAATTAGTGTGGTATCCCACGTTATTTCAATTAACATTATTATGGCTAGCCCTAGATTGGCAACATACCAGCCAACTTAGTCATCAATTTAATCATGCTTATAGCCACAACGATAAAGATCAATGCCGCCAATTGCTCGCCCCTCATCTTAATCGAAATACCACTGTATTATCTCTGCTTGGTTTAGGCAAAGCTGGCGCTGAAACGATTATTTTAAGCTACGGCAGGCATGTGGTTGGAGTGCTATTTTGGTATGCGATCGGTGGCGGTATTGCGGCTATTTTATATCGATTAGCTATTGCTCTTGCACGTGCATGGTCACCGACACGTACTCAGTATGCAGTGTTTGGATATCCCGCCATTCGTCTTGCAGCAATACTGGATATTTTACCACTACGATTATTTGCTTTGTTATTGAGTGTGGGCCGCAATAGCCGTGTAGCGTTACAAGGATTACGGCAACAAGGTGAAAACTGGCATTTACCCGGTCCCGGTTGGCTATTAGTGGTTACAGGTTACAAGCTCGCCTTATCTCTCGGAGGCCCTGCTATTTACAATAATAGTAAAATGGAACGACCTCGTCTTGGTGGCAAAATCACACCAGCGGCGCTACACATAGCACAAATACAACAACTCATCACTCAACGCCTGTATGTGTGGGTCGTAATTGAAAGCTTATTGTTATACTTTTGGGGTGGAATTTTATAGTGCGTTTTTTATGTCTACTTATATTGGTTATCAGTACCATTACACCGAGTGTTGCGGCAACGTTAGCCCAACAAACTCAACGGATTATTAGCTTATCACCACATACCACTGAAATGGCTTACGCAGCAGGATTAGGAAATAAACTTATAGCAGCCAGTGCTTACAGTGACTATCCTCCCGCAGCTGAAAAATTAGAGCGCGTCGCAAATTACCGTGGTCTTAAAATGGAACGTATTTTAGCGTTAAAGCCTGATTTAATTTTAGCGTGGCAAGGAGGAAACCCTAGTCGAGAATTAGCACGATTAGCACAGCTGGGAATTAAAATACTCTATTCCAACCCCAAAACATTGACAGATATTCCCAAAACTTTAGAACAACTGGGGCAATATGCTGATTCTCCACAGCCAGCACAACAAGCTGCAGCTGAATTTAGACACCAATTACAGCGACTGCAACGAGCCAATAATAATAAACCCAAAGTACGCTATTTTTATCAATTAGGTTCAACGCCGTTAATGACCGTTGCCGATAGTGGCTGGCCAAGTCAAATTTTTCAATTTTGTGGTGGCGACAATGTGTTTGCAAATAGTCGTGCCGCCTACCCACAAGTCAATCAAGAACAAGTAGTCGTGCGTCAACCTCAAGTCATATTTAGTACTCAACCCGTCGCTGACGCTCAACAATTATGGACACAATGGCAACATCAATTGGTTGCAGTTAAACAACACCATATTTATCAGCTAAATAGTAATTGGCTAAATAGACCAACACCGCGAGCTTTACTTGCAATAAAACAAGTCTGCGCTCTACTTAACCAAGTGCGAGGCGATCACTAATCACACTATTGCGATAAACCCTGTGAATAATCTCACAAAGCATTTCATTACTGTTGTTCCTGATGAATTTATTCGTACAATCTCTGCCGCTTAACTCAACTTCATTATTCTTGTAGGTACAGAGATGCTCATTTATTTTCTCGATATGTTTGGTACTGCCATTTTTGCTGCATCAGGTGTACTTATGGCTGGACGATTACGCATGGACCCCTTTGGCGTTGTGGTGCTTGCAAGTGTAACGGCTATTGGTGGCGGCACTATTCGAGATATGGCATTAGGGGCAACACCTGTTTTTTGGATTCATGACACCAACTATTTATGGGTGATTTTTATTACCTGCATTATTACCATGCTCGCTTCTCAACGCCCACGTAAAATGCCATGGTATTTTCTACCTGTCGCCGATGCTATCGGCCTTGCGGTATTCGTTGCTATTGGTGTTGAGAAATCATTACGTTATGGTGCATCACCACTAGTCGCGGTTATTATGGGTGTGATCACAGGATGTGGCGGTGGCGTTATTCGAGATGTTTTAGGTCGTGAAGTTCCGATGATTTTTAGAACGGAAGTTTATGCCACTGCTTGTATTATCGGCGGAACAATCCATACCTTAAGTTTATCTCTCGGTGTCTTACCATCGATGGCTGCGATTATGGGCATTATTACCACCCTCTCAATTCGCTTAGCCGCTATTCGTTGGAATCTATCTTTACCTACTTTTGCTTTGCGTAATTAACCTAACGTAATGACACCACTGATAATAAAAAACCGCCATTATGTAACATGACGGTTTTTTTATATCTTTTGTTTATCATTTATTAAACATAGCGTTATTGTTTAGTCATCATGATGTTGAGATAACAACTATTCTTCAATAACAACTCGACTACGTTGAAAACGACGGTAAACCAGCCAGACAATAGCAATAACGATAATCGCAGCAACAATCCAACATTGAGTTTGATATTTATGATAAAACGCCAAAATAGGTGCGACTTCATCACGCAAATATGCCGGAGCAATGCCAAATACAAGTAACCACACCGTCACCGCGAGAAAGTTACCAGCAAAAAACAATTTTGCGGGCATAGCTGCAATACCACAGCCAATACACATAAATTGCTTAATACCTTCCACAAAACGGCTAATAATCAGTCCTAACATGCCATAACGATCAATAAAACCGTGTAGTTTGGTTAATGTTTTAGGCTTGATCCATTGCTTTCGAGTTACCACATGTCCAAATTGACGCCCAATAAAATAACCGATGCTATTACCAATAAAACTGGCACTCCAGCCAACCATCAATACCGCTGGTAATGACATTTTTCCTGATGCCGCTAATAAGCTTGCCACGATCAGTAATGACTGCCCTGGCGCGGGAATCCCCATTCCTTCAACCGCAATTGCTAGCGCTAAAATATAATAGCCATATTGCTGCAGCAATGGCGTGAGTTCAGTAATAATATGTTGAATCGATTCCATGGCTAGTCTATGTCAGAAAAAAGAATTTTAATTTGTGATGATAGACCGAATTTAACAGAGACTCTAACGATCAAAGCTAAAAATTAAGCTTACCAAAATGAACTCATTTAGAAAAAATAGCTCTCAGTAGATAAGAATAGGTTTTACAACAGCATCAAAACCGACTTTCACTGTGTTGTAAAAATAGTCATTGTTGACAGCTTCGACAAATTTTATAAAAACAATATTGAATATTTGGTCTTCAATAGCACCTTATATTGAAAATCGTTAAACTCAATATTATTTATTTTTTATTTAGTACCATCATGAATGGAAGCTCATTACCTCGTATGCCAAGAATAAATAAAATACTGATAGGGATAATCAGTAGTGCGGTTATTGCGCTTATTATGGCGCCTGAAATTTATGCAGAGCCCCCTGCAAACACTGAATTTAAATATCAAATAGGTCAACACTATCCTTTAGTTTTATCTCAAACCTCAGCCATTGCGACTGAACAGTTACCACATTCAGCGTTAGTATGGAAAACCCACACCATCAAAAATGGTGAAAGTTTAGCCGTTGCATTTGATAGCGTCGGTTTGGGCAGCGGGCTGTTACATAAAATAATCACAACCAGTAATAAAACAAAAAAACTGACGTCATTGCGTCCAGGGGATAATTTAAATTTTGGTTTTGATGATACGGGTAAATTAATGGAATTACACCAACCATTAACCAACCTTGAAACCTTAGTCGTCAAACGTAATTCAAATAACAATGATTTTACTGCCGCGATAACGAAACAACAGATAGAAACCCAAACCAACTATGCCCAAGCGACTATAGACTCTAGTTTCTGGAGTGCTGCGGATAAAGCCGGGTTAACAGCTAATCAAATCATGGAAATAGCTGCATTGTTTGGTTGGGATATCGACTTTGCACTGGATATTCGTACTGGTGATAAATTTGAAGTGCTATTTGAGCAACATTACCTCGATGGTAACCCAATAGATCACGGTAACATTCTCGCGGCTACATTTACTAATATGGGACAAACGTTTACTGCTGTTCGCCATCAAAACGGCAAATATTACGATAAAGATGGTCAAGCGATGCGAAAAGCTTTTCTACGTTCGCCGATCAACTTTCGGTATGTCAGCTCTAACTTTAATCCGCGTCGACTTCACCCAGTGACCAAACAGGTAAAAGCGCACCGTGGCACCGACTATGTTGCTCCGGTTGGGACTCCTATTTGGGCGGCAGGTGATGGTGTTGTTACCGAATCAAGTTATAACCAATTTAATGGTAACTATGTTTTTATTCGCCATAATGGCAACTATGTTACCAAGTACTTACACATGACAAAACGCATGGTTAAAAGTGGGCAACGTATTAAGCAAGGACAGACTATCGGCACTTTAGGTGGAACAGGACGAGTCACGGGGCCGCATTTGCACTATGAATTTTTAGTCAATGGTCAGCATCAAAATCCACGTACAGTCGATTTACCTCAGGCCTATTCTCTTTCAGGCTCGACACAAACCGCGTTTAAGCAACAAGCGGGGAATAAATTAGGGCTGGTCAAAAATTATAGCCACTTATTAGCTAAAAATGGCATTTTATTACCCCAAAGCTAATTTATGACCGTTATAACAGTGTGAAAAACAAAAAAGCCGTCAATAGACGGCTTTTTTATAATACAAATTAGTCACAGCATTAAACACTAAATGACGCACCACAACCACATGTTGTGGTGGCATTGGGGTTATTAACAAAGAAACGTGAACCTTCTAAACCCTCAGTGTAATCAACAACACCACCCACTAAATACTGTAAGCTCATTGGATCAACAACTAATGTTACGCCGTTGTTTTCAATGGTCATATCGCCATCATTGACTTTTTCATCAAACGTAAAGCCATATTGAAACCCACTACAACCACCACCTGTAATATATACACGTAGTTTTAATTCTGGGTTTTCTTCTTCAGCGATAAGCGTTTTCACTTTATTCGCAGCCACATCAGAAAAAGTCAGCGGCAAATTAACATCGCTCATTACAAAACCTCTCAAACACTTCCATTAATTAATGGTGATTATCCAATACCTGACTATTGTGTTCAAGTATTAGCCGTCTCAACTGGAGCATCATGTGGTGAATCGTGACCTAATTTTTCTTTTTTAATCGTACGATGCAGCAATTGGGAGTAAATCGGCTGGCCACCTAGCATTTGAGCCATCATAGTCGCACCTAGCGTTGTTACCACTAATGGCAAAATAAGGTGATAATTATTGGTCATCTCGATAACTAATAGAATACCAGTGATAGGCGCACGTACAGTTGCCGCAAATAACGCCCCCATACCAGCGATAGCAAATAGACCTGGTGCAATCCCTAAATGAGGATAAAGGTCGAGAGCTACGGTGCCAAAAAACGTACCAAATAAAGTACCTAATGCTAGCATCGGTGCAAAAATACCACCGGGAGCACCGGATCCAAAACATAATAATGTTGTTACAACACGAGCAAAGAATAACAGCAGTAGCATATTTAAACTATAGTCGCCATTAGTCGCCGGTGGAATAAGGAAAACGCCGCCGCCAGTAAGCTCTGGGAAATAAAGTAATAATAAGCCGAAACAGCCACCTAATAAGCCCCCCGTAATTAAATAACGAGTGCGATTATTATGGTGAATAGTGACAAACCAATCTAATGTGAAAATAATTAAACGGTTAAAAACCACCCCAAAGCCACCAAATAGTAACCCTAGAACTAAGAATAACCATAATGACGTTAGCGCCGGAGCATCGTATTGCGGCATCGTAATAACCGCGTTTTGGCCTGAAATAAAGCGAAACACGATTGTCGACATCATGGCTGAAATCATTACACATTTAACTGAAATCAAACTGTAACGAAATTGAGGTCGCATTTCCTCAATCACAAACATGATACCTGCCATTGGCGCATTAAATGCCGCAGCTAAACCACCAGCAGCACCAGCTGCAAGTAATGAGTGACGACCTTCTTTATCTTTTAAACGGAAAATATCTGAAATCATACGGCCGATATTACCGCCCATTTGTACAGTCGGGCCTTCACGTCCTAGCACCATACCTGAACCTAATGCCCCTAAGCCACCAAAGAACTTAACGGGAATAACTCGCCACCAACGTACAGGGCGCATTTCATCCATTGCACCTTCAATTTCAGGAATACCAGAGCCGCCAGCTTCAGGGGCAAAACGACATACAAGGAAATAACCAATAAAGGCTAAAATACCACTGACAAGAAATGCAGCTAACCACAATGGTAATACACTGGTAATTTCATCACGCAGCCAAACTGTCCGTTGTTCACTCACCCATCGCACACCAATTTCAAATAGTGTACCGACCAAGCCAGCAAGCGTTCCGACTAAGGCCGAAAGAAATAGAACAGAAACAGGTGTTTTATCTTGGGTCAAAAAACGCCTAACCAAACCACTCGGTTGCAGGTGGAAAGGCATATGAAGACCGCGCGATTTTTCAGTCATTAGAGAGCCGTATTATATAAAGATAACGCCATTACAGCGAGAGGATGAAGATAGAGTCAGTACTATAGCCTAATCCAATGTGGTTATGATTTACACTGCTAATGTTGAAAAATAGCTTTGCAACTGTGACTTGTTTCTCAAAATTCACGGGTTTTATTTTGAATTCGACGTCATTTAAAACAGTAAAATGACTCTATATTCAGCACTACTTTAGGTACAATAAGGCAATTTCACTCCCCACACTTCTCTTGCCTATTATTGATTAGGACAGATAATTCTGTGGATTGAATCACCGCCTTACTTTTTTATAGGATTTCACATGAGCAAAACGAACAAGTCAGCTGATTTATTTGCTAAAGCGCAACAAAAAATCCCAGGGGGTGTTAACTCACCAGTCCGTGCTTTTGCGGGGGTTGGTGGCACACCACTGTTTATTGAGCGTGCCGATGGCGCTTATATCTTTGATGCCGATGGTAATGCTTATATCGATTATGTTGGTTCATGGGGACCGATGATCTTAGGGCATAACCATGCTGCAATTCGTGACGCAGTTATTGATGCTGCACAGCAAGGCTTAAGCTTTGGCGCACCAACAGCAATGGAAATTACCATGGCTGAATTAGTATCAGAGCTCGTACCATCAATGGAAATGGTTCGTATGGTAAGTTCAGGTACTGAAGCGACCATGAGTGCTATTCGTCTAGCGCGTGGCTTTACTGGTCGTGATAAAATTCTGAAATTTGAAGGCTGTTACCACGGCCATGCTGATTGCCTATTAGTAAAAGCTGGCTCAGGCGCCTTAACGCTTGGTCAACCAAGCTCTCCGGGTGTTCCTGCAGACTTTGCTAAACACACTCTTACCGCAACTTATAACGACTTAAATTCAGTTCGTGAAGCATTTATTGCTCAACCAGATCAGATCGCTTGTATTATTGTTGAGCCCGTTGCTGGCAACATGAATTGTATTCCACCCGTACCTGGTTTCCTTGAAGGTCTTCGTGATATTTGTGATGAATTTGGTGCATTACTGATCCTTGATGAAGTCATGACGGGGTTCCGTGTTTCACAAGGTGGTGCACAAGGTTATTACAACATCAAACCTGATATCACAACGCTAGGTAAAATTATTGGTGGTGGTATGCCTGTGGGTGCCTTTGGTGGGCGTCGTGATGTGATGGAATTTGTCGCGCCGACTGGCCCTGTATATCAAGCGGGTACGCTATCTGGTAACCCAGTAGCTATGGCGGCAGGTCATGCTTGCTTAACCGTATTAACAGAAGACGGTAATGAAAAGCGCTTAGCAAAAACCACTCAGCGCTTAGCTACAGGTTTTAAAGCTTTAGCTGATAAACACGGTATTCCACTAGCAGTAAACCAAGTGGGTGCAATGTTTGGTTTCTTCTTTATCGATCAAGATACTGTTACTTGCTATGACGATGTGACTAAGTGTGATGTTGAACGCTTCAAACGCTTCTTTAACTTAATGCTAGAGAAAGGGGTGTACCTTGCTCCTTCAGCCTATGAGGCATGTTTTACCTCACTCGCACACAACACCAAAGAAATTGATGCAACATTAGAAGCGGCAGACTTTGCATTTGCCACTCTGGCTGCAGAAGCAAAATAGCATCGTTGTAAAATAAATGCGTTAATGTTATTAAAAACATTATTTTATTAATGCTATTATGAAAAAAGGTCACCGTGGTGGCCTTTTTTTATGACGTGTGTTTATCATTACGTCGATCATACGCAGCCAATAAATTATGATGAATATTGGTAACTATTTATTGCCAAAAATAAACGGCAAGTCCCGCAACAAGTACTAAAATAATTAGTGCTAACGGTGGCTTACGCTTTTTTTTGTCATCACAACCACAATTACAACATCCCATAAGCTATCTCCTTGGTAAGGGCTATAATCATCAAGCAACGGTGATGATTATAATGATAATCCTTATCATTTATAGTGAAAATAGCTTTTATTGGTCGATTTAATAAGGATACATATCGTGCCTCAACCTTTTAAGGTAGAACCTCGCCACTGGATGCTAATAGTGGCACTCTTTGTCGCTTCTTTCGCAAGTTATAAATTAATCGAACCCTACCTTGGTCCGATTGTATTAGCATTTATCATCTCATTATTGTTCACGCCTATGCATAAGCGCTTACTTGCCAAAATGCCGACACGTGAAAATACAGCGGCAATGCTGTCATGCTTTATTATGACAGTCATTATCGTTATTCCTTTGTTAGTCGTATTTTCATCGATTGTGCATCAAGGCACCACCGTATCAAAAGAAAGCTACACTTGGCTAACAACGGGAGGGCCCAAAGAACTCTTTGCTCATCCTCTTGCCCAAAAAACATTGGCTTTAATTGATAAATACTCGCCATTCCATGATTTTGATCCCCAAGTTATCATTCAAAAAATTGCCACAACCGCTTCTCAAGTCGGTTCTCAAGCACTGAATATCAGTGCACGTATTCTAGGCGATGCGACCAGTATTTTAGTCAACTTTATGATGATGCTGTTTGTACTTTTCTTCCTTCTTCGTGATAACGACAAAATGATTGCCGCGATCCGTCACGTGATTCCACTGTCTCGCAGTCAAGAAGATGCAATCATGGAAGAAGTTGAACAAGTAGCAAAATCTGCGGTACTTGGATCATTTTTGACCGCATTAGCACAAGGTGTTGCCGGTGGTTTTGCAATGTGGTTATGTGGCTTTCAAGGCTTATTCTGGGGGTCTATGATGGCCTTTGCTTCATTAATTCCCGTTGTTGGTACTGCTTTAATCTGGATTCCAGCCTCATTGTATTTACTGTTGATCGGTGACTGGGAATGGTCATTGTTCCTTGCCGCTTGGGGCATCATTGTTGTCGGCTCTATCGATAACATCGTGCGTCCATTACTCATGCAAGGCAGCTCAAGTATGAACACCTTATTGATCTTCTTTTCAATTATTGGTGGTATTCAATTATTTGGCTTAATTGGCATGATTTACGGTCCAATTATTTTTGGCGTTACTTTAGTGTTGTTTAAAATGTATGAAGTTGAATTCCAATCATTCCTTAAACAACAAGATGATAATTAACCACTAATATCCTCTCATGACCTTGCCGTTATTATTGACAATAATAACGGCAACTTATGATTATACTTATTCTCTCTAGCAGCGACTTTCCATCTGCTACTATTTATGGAACAATCCGCGCTCCTGAACCATGATGTCTATTTTGAGGCCAGTTAAATGTCTTATTCCGCCGCGAGCCAAGTGGTTGCTCGTCAATCTGAATTTTTTGAAAACCGCAAAGTCCTTATTGCTGGTGAATTAAATGATACCTTTGCCTCAGAATTGCTCACAACAGCACAATCGGTAACAGTATTTACCACCAATTATGGTTACTTAGGTGACATTGAACACCATAAAGCCATTGACTGCCATTTTGGTACGGAACTTAACGCTGATCTCGATATTGATATGATTCTGCTTTATTGGCCAAAAGCCAAAGCTGAAGCTGACTATTTATTATCAATGTTATTGAGTAAGTTTGCCGCTGGCGTTGAAATTTGTATCGTCGGTGAAAACCGTTGTGGCGTTCGAAGTGCAGAGAAAATGTTTGCGCAATACGGCCCACTAACCAAATATGATTCAGCACGCCGTTGTAGCTTTTACTGGGGACGTTGTGATACTCCAGCCCCAGCATTTGACATCAATAAATGGTTCCGCAGTTACCCAATTAACATTGCCGGTGTTAGCCTTACCGTGCGCTCCCTACCTGGCGTCTTTAGCCATGGTGAATTTGATAAAGGCTCAGAACTTCTACTCAATAACTTACCCGCGCTTAACGGTAAAGTACTTGATTTTGGTTGTGGTGCGGGTGTTATTGGTGCCGTAATGAAAGCCAAGTACCCTCAAATTGACCTAGATCTGTGTGATATTAGTGCTTTAGCCATTGAGTCAGCGAAAGAAACTTTCAAGGTTAATCAACTAACCGCTAATTTTATAGCCACTGATGTTTATAAAAACATTATCGGTCCTTACCAATATTTAATCAGTAACCCGCCGTTCCATGCTGGTTTAAAAACATTTTATACCGCAACCGAAACCTTCATTAATCAAGCGCCGAGTTACCTAAATAATGGCGGGGAATTAGTGATTGTGGCGAACTGTTTTCTGCAATATCCACCTTTGATTGAAGCCACTCTTGGCCAGTGTGAGATCAGCTCCCACACCAATAAATTCAATGTCTATACGGCAAAAAAATAACATATCACAACTTTACACTTCATTTTTGAATTTTATAAAGGGCAGTCAATACTGCCCTTTTTTATGACGTTAATTTCGTTAATTTTGTGCTTTTTGACACGATTCTATTTCTAGTTACTTGATCCATAATAAAAACATAGTATAAACACGACAATTCATCACGTTGAGTTAAAACGATAAAGGACAATCGTTAAAATCTTGATGTTCATTTTAACGTGACTATTTTTGTCGTTAAAACCGTAAATTCCACCATCTTATTCAGGCACCGGAATGCAGAATACTAAACGCTTCAAACGTCTTCAGCACACACTTATGCTGGCATTTTTAGTGCTCAGTATCACCCCGTTGATATTGTCAGCCCTTTACTTTCTAAATTCTCACACTAAAGATTTAGCCGAGCAAAGTATCAGCCATCTGGCTTCGTTGCGTGATAATAAACAAAAACAATTACAAAGTTTCTTTGCCGCTAAAGAGTCCGAAGTAAAAAGCTTTGCTCGCTCTGAATTATCAAATAATAGTGGCGGAAGATTTTATGGTTTAGTCGGTGCATACCATCAACTTGGCAACATTGATTCCCAACTTGATGATCAAGGTCGCGCCCATTATTTTAATTCAACTCTTACCACTAAAAGTGATCAAACAGCCAATAGTAGCTATCTTGGGCATGAACGTTATCGTTTAATGTTTAAACGCTATAATGCTGTTTATAATGAATATCTAAAACGTTCCGATTTCAAAGATATTATGCTAGTTGATATCTCTGGTGATGTGGTTTATTCGGTTAAAAATCATAATCTTTTTGGGGTTAATCTCTTAGCAAAAAACACCACCCACACAGCCTTACAACATACCTTTAAGGCCATTAAAGAAAAAACCCAACAAAGCCCTAATAACCCAGAGCAAGTTCCAGTGGTTTTTACCGATTTTAGTGCTAATAGCCATAATAATGATACAACAGCTTGGTTTGCCGCACCGATTATCCAACAAGGCTACCTACATAGTTATGTCTTTATGGAGCTAAGTAATCAAAAGATCACTGAACTAATTCAAGACAATACTAAGCATATTCAAACCCTATTAGTCGGCAATGATCATAAATTACGCTTTGAAACTCAGGCTAAATTACCAATACAATTACAAAGTCAAAGTATCGATCAAGCACTTGCAGGTAAATCTGGTATTGGTAGCTTTATTAACTACGACAATATTCCAGTATTAAGCGCATTTTCGCCGCTAAATATATTAGATCACCATTGGGCGCTAGTAGTTGAGTTTCCTGAAAAAGAAGCCTTTGCTCGTATCTTTGAATTAGAAAAAATCTTTGTTGCAGCTATGGTTACCGCCATTATTTTAGTGATCATTACTTCACACTGGCTCTCAAATTCAATTACAGCACCATTATTACGCTTAACTTGGGCAGCAGAAAAAGCCTCTGGTGGTGATTTAGAGCAAAAAATTGATGGTACTGAACGCCGTGATGAAATTGGACGATTAGCGATCAGCTTTGCTCGTATGCAACGCTCAATTCGTGAAAAAATTGGGCTTATTCGCCAGCAAAATAAAGAGTTAGAACATAACCTAACTATTATTCGCCAACAGAATAATGAACTGCAAACCGCGGATAAAATGAAAGATGAATTCCTTGCTACCACCTCGCACGAATTACGAACGCCACTGCATGGCATGGTGGGTATTGCTGAATCGTTATTAGCGGGAGCCAATGGCGCATTACATCAATCACAACGCCGCCAATTAGAAATGATCATCAATAGTGGTCAACGCTTGACGACACTGGTTGATGATCTACTTGATTACCATAAGATGCGCTATGGTGATCTTGATATTAACTACCAAGCAGTTGATATGTCAGTAGCTATTCGACTAGTGCTGGAATTATCAAGCCATTTATTGGGCAATAAACCGATTCGAATTATAAACCAAATTCCAACAGATCTTCCCCTTGTTGATGCTGACGAGCAACGCCTTGAACAAGTGCTTTATAACTTAGTAGGTAATGCCATTAAATATACCTCTGAAGGTAAAATTATCTTATCAGCCACAATATTAGAGCACCAATTACGGATTCAAGTG
The DNA here is from genome assembly GCF_036040035.1 of Photobacterium sp. S4TG1. Taxonomy (NCBI): domain Bacteria; kingdom Pseudomonadati; phylum Pseudomonadota; class Gammaproteobacteria; order Vibrionales; family Vibrionaceae; genus Photobacterium; species Photobacterium sp. S4TG1. The sequence goes on along the minus strand of NZ_JAYXUH010000007.1, from coordinate 18,279 downwards.
GTTGATACAGGACAAGGTATTCCCAGCGAACAACTAGAGCATATTTTTGAACCACTAATTCAAGCCAACACCGGGGCTGCAAATTACCGTCAAGGCGCGGGGCTTGGATTATCGATTAGTCGTCAATTAATCGAACTTATGGGAGGAAGATTGTATGTCAGCAGCCAACAAATGGTGGGAACAACATTCAGCTTCACTCTTAATTTAGCCAATGCTAATCAAATTGCAGCAATGGCAGCGAACCCCAATAAAAATCATTTCAAAGCGCCATTACTCAATATGGCAAATTATGATGCTTCTGATTTACCAGAAAATCCAGATGGTGAATTATTACTGGTTGTCGATGATGAACCGGTTAATTTGCAAATACTCACTAATTTCTTACGTCTGGCGGGATACCGTGTTCAAACGGCGGAAAGTGGCCCTCAAGCGTTAGCATTGATCGCAGAACAACTGCCAGATTTAGTACTGCTTGATATTATGATGCCAGAAATGAGTGGTTATGAAGTGTGTAATAAATTACGTCAAACACATTCAATGCTAGTCCTGCCTATCATTATGTTATCAGCCCTTGGTCAAGTACAGGATCGCCTCAAAGGGTTTGAATGTGGCGCTAATGATTATTTAACTAAACCATTTAATAAAGAAGAACTTATAGCGAGAATTCGAGCTTATTTACAAGCAGGAAAAACTGAAATTGAGCGCCAGAAAAACCAAGCACTAGAACAGGAAATTCATCGCCGCGAACAAGTCGAAATTGGACTGATAGAAACCCAAAGCCGCTTACTTGGGCTACTAGACTCAACCAATGAGGCTATTATCTGTGTTCAACAACAAGGTCGAATCCGCTATGCCAACAGTGCGGCAGGCAAACTATTTAAACGCACGCCAGAGCTATTAGAACGTTATACTATTGACGATATTCTAGCGACGCCATTGCCAGCTGCTGTCGCTGATAATCATCATTTTAATGGCCATCTTAGCTATTACATTGGCGATCACAAACAGCAATTAATGACCGATGTTATCAACTTACCGATTGAGTCAGGGCTTAAACAAATGTTTGTCTTTGATAGTCAGGGACCATCGGCAGATCATCGTATTAATCTGCTTGAAAATGCCATTGATGTATTATCTGAATTTGCCTTTAATGGCGATAAAAATAACCTTCAACAACTGCGTGAATTGGGCGGAGAATTCACCCGTTTAGCCGATAAGTTAGGGGATGGCGAACACAATAAAACCGAAATAATTCGCCAACTATTAGTCGATGCGATGAAAGCAACGTTGGTGTTTTGGGAACAAGAATCACATAAAAGTAAATTTGAATTAGCTGAAGAAAGTGGTTTATGGCGAGTTTATTTAGACCGTAGTACGCTTCAAACGCGTACCTTAGATAAATATCTTCAACTTGAAACGTTACCCAAAACACCCCGTTGGCGAACTGTCATTAATACCATTGATTTTGTATTAGAACGTTGTCCACAATCTAATACCTATCGCCAAGAACTCGTCATTATGCGGGATAAGTTACATCATATCATTAGTCATAACTGACCTTAATTTATCGTCATAATAGCGTCCTAAAAGGCTCTCTCAGAGCCTTTTTATTATCTACATTATATCAACGACCATTCTCAGACGACTCAATAGCACAATGATATGATTCAAACTCCCCCTTTGTTGACACCATTATTCATGTCTTTGGTGTGCCACTATCACTTTTTTAATCTTTGAAATAATCCCGTTTGAAGGCCTATAAATGATCAAGGTCACACTATCATTAGTGGTCAAAATTAAATCATATTCATCAAAAAACGCCATTCTTCGGCGCTAAAAATAAATTCTTTTAGTTTATGAGAACCGAATCACAACAAACTAACAGCCAAAAATTTCCGTATAAAAATAAGAAAAAAAACCATATGCGTTACATCACACCACGTAAAATTAAAATTAAAAACCCATACTTAAAAAGGAATAAAAAAGTAGTAAGCACTAACATTAATAATGTAACAACGACTTTCATATGTGATACTAAGCACGCTATTTACTAAATGCTCAATCACGTAAAACAATGAAATTAACACTTTTGACGGCAACAATTGTTTTTTTGACGTTTTTGACGGGCGACCACATTGACGATTTAACCAATACAGCCAATATTGAAGCCACTGAGAACCTACAAGGCCATTCAATGGTTCAGCGTTACTCAGGTTCCAATGAAGTAGGTTTACAGCGCTCCAATGACGGAGCTAATTTTTATTTCCATTAGTGAAACAGAGCTAAGAGTAAGGAACAGCTATGCTTGCCAATATAAACAAAACTAAGTTAGCACTTGCAGTTGTTGCTGCAGCAACCGCTTTTACAGCACCCGTTGCTACTGCATCAGAAAAAAGCCAGCTAACAATCGTACCTGATTTCTACCCTACAATGGTGCGTAACTTTAACCCGTTTTTAGCAACAAACCTTCGCACAACAACTGAGTTCGTTTATGAGCCATTGGTAATCTTTAACCAAATGCAAGGTAACGAGCCTGTTATGCGTTTGGCGAAAGACTACTACATGTCTGACGACCTAATGAAGGTAACATTTGAAATTCGTGATGGCGTAAAATGGTCTGATGGTAAAGCATTCACTGCAGGTGATGTTGTTTACTCTTTTGACTTAGTAAAAAACAAGCCAGAGCTAGATCAAATCGGTATCAACAAGTGGGTTAAATCAGTTAAGCAAGACGGTAACAAAGTTATCTTTGAACTAACTGCTGCAAACTCAAACGTTCCATTTGAAATTTCAAAAGTACCTGTTGTTCCTAAGCACATCTGGAGCAAAGTTAAGAACCCTACAACGTTCACTAACGAAAATCCTGTAGGTACTGGCCCATTTACTGAGATCGACACATTTACTCCTCAGCTTTATGTTCAATGTCGTAACCCTAACTACTGGGATAACGCGAACCTAGAAGTTGATTGTTTACGTGTTCCTCAAATTGCAAACAACGACCAACTACTAACTAAGATCATCAACTCTGAGCTAGATTGGACGTCATCATTCATTCCTGATATCGACAGCACTTATGCTGCAGCAAATCCAAACCACAAATACTGGTACCCTGCTGCTGGCACAATGTCATTCATGTTGAACTACAAATCGCCAAAAGCAGGTAACAACGAAGCAATCAACAATGTTGACTTCCGTCGTGCGTTCTCTATGGCAATTGACCGTCAAACTATCATCGACATCGCGTTCTACGGTGCTGGTACACCAAACGATTACGCTTCAGGTCTAGGTGATAGCTTCAAATCATGGTCTGACGAAGCTGTACATAATAAGTACAAAGCTTTCAACACATACAACATCAAAGGCGCTAAAGATCTTCTAGCTAAAGCTGGCTTTAAAGACCTTGATGGTGACGGATTTGTTGAGTCACCAAAAGGTGAGAAAATTGAGCTTGAAGTTCAATCACCAAATGGCTGGACTGACTTCAACAACACTGTACAACTAGGTGTTGAGCAGCTTCAAGAAGCGGGTATCAATGCGAAAGCACGTACTCCTGACTTTGCTGTATACAATGAATCAATGCTGAAAGGCACTTACGATGTAGCATTTACTAACTACTTCCACGGTGCAGATCCACACCTATACTGGGACAGTGCGTACAACTCACGTCTACAGAAAGGTGACGGTATGCCACGTTTCGCTATGCATTACTTCAAGAATGCACAGTTAGATTCGCTACTAGACAGCTTCTACAAAACGGCTGATAAGGGTGAGCAAATCAAGATTGCTCATAGCATTCAGAAAATCATTGCTGAGAACCAAGTAACAATTCCAGTAATCTCTGGTGCTAACAACTTCCAATACAATGAAGCTCGCTTCACTGGTTGGTGGAATGAGAAGAACCCTAAAGGTCGTCCAATGGTATGGGCTGGTGTTCAAGAGCGTTTACTTCAAGTTCTAGACCTAAAACCAAAAGCGTAATTTCTGCTTAAATTTGCGGTGCACGCCTTGTGCACCGCCTCTTCCCTCTAATCCTTTTTGCAATCAAAGGTATGGCGTTTGCGTCAGGGGGTTTTACGTCCTGAATTCAGCTCAGGAAGGCAAGCTGGATGTGTAAGGTGTGAGTTATGGGATTCTTTTTACGTCGTTTATCGTTTTATTTTATCGCGCTAATTTTCGCGGCAACGCTAAACTTTATTCTTCCGCGTGCGATGCCAGGTGACCCAGTTACCATGATGTTCGCAAACGCAACTGCACAGGTAACCCCTGAGCGAATTGAAGCCATGAAGAAGCTACTAGGCTTTGTTGATGGTCCTCTTTATGAACAATACTTTTCGTATTTAGCGAACGTATTTACTTGGAACCTTGGTACTTCAATCAAATTTTATCCATTGTCAGTAAATGACTTACTCGGTGGTGCAATTGGTTGGTCACTATTTCTAGCGGGTTCTGCAGTAATTATTTCATTCTGTGTTGGTTCTGTATTTGGTATTTTTGCAGCATGGAAACGTGGCAGTAGCTACGATACTTTCATCTCTCCTGGCATGTTAGTTGTGCAAGCCGTTCCACCTGTTGTAATCGCGATGCTGGTGATGTTTACCTTTGCAATCGGCTTACAGTGGTTCCCTACAGGTAATGCATATACCGCAGGTTTAACACCGGATTGGAGCAGCTTCGCATTCTATAAAGATGTGCTCTACCATGCCGCCCTACCTCTTTTCTGTGCCACTATTATTCAAATTGGCGGTTTTCTAATTGGCATGCGTAACAACATGATTAACTTGCTAAATGAAGACTACATCACTATGGCAAAAGGAAAAGGCCTGAGTGAAAACCGTGTGGTATTCAACTACGCAGCACGAAATGCAATGCTACCAAGTGTTACCGCGCTATCAATGGCGTTAGGTATGGCTATCGGTGGTCAGTTAATTATCGAAATGATTTTCAACTATCCAGGTCTGGGTACGGTGATGCTAAACGCTATCCATGCTCGTGATTATCAAGTACTGCAAGGTCAGCTACTTATTATGACTATGTTTATGTTGTTCTTTAACTTTATGGCCGACATCCTAATCGTTGCGCTAGACCCTCGTCTACGTAAAGGAGGCAAGTAATCATGAAAGCCTTATTTAAATTACTCTCTAGCAACCCGAAAGCCATGTTTGGTCTTGGCATTATTATCATTTTCATTCTAACAGCGCTATTTGCACCTTTTATTACCCAATATTCACCAGACAAAAGAACCGGTAATCCTCATGAATACCCTGCTTTTGTTGTCAAAGCTGCACAAGATAATCCAGAAGGTTGGATCGCTAAAAACTTGGCAACCAACAAACGTACGTTATTAATGTCAAAAGATGCTGATCACGTACTCGGCACTTCTCGTATGGGTCGTGACATCTGGTCTCAACTTGTTTATGGCGCACGTACATCATTAGCTGTTGGCTTTGGTGCTGGTCTATTAGTGTGTTTCCTAGCAACAATTATCGGTATTTCAGCAGGTTACTTTGGTGGGCGAGTCGATGAATTCCTTACCGCATGTATGAATATCATGTTGGTAATGCCACAACTGCCAATTCTATTTGTTATCGCCGCGTTTGTTGGCCAAGCAGGACCATTAACCATTGCCATCGTAATTGCGGTCACCTCTTGGGCATGGGGCGCACGTGTCGTACGCGCACAAACCCTATCGATAAGAGAAAAAGAATTTGTAAAAGCCGCTGAAGTATTAGGTGAATCGTCTCCTCGTATCATTTTCGTTGAGATTCTTCCTAACCTTATCTCTATCGTTGGTGCGAGCTTTATCGGTTCGGTGATGTACGCGATTAACGTAGAAGCAACTCTCTCATTCTTAGGCCTAGGCGATCCAAACGGCATTAGTTGGGGCGTAATGTTGTACAACGTTCAAACATCATCTTCAATGTTAGTCGGCGCTTGGTGGGAAGTATTAGCACCTTGTATCGCACTGATATTTATCGCGATTGGCCTTGCTATGTTGAACTTCGCAGTCGATGAAATTGCGAACCCACAGTTACGTTCACATAAAGGCATGCGTCGTTGGAAAAACCTTGCAAAAGAAACAGCAAAACAAGCACAACCGGTTGAAGCTATCCCTCAACCAGCACTAGAAGGCGGGACTAAATAATGACCGATCCACAAATCTCAATTCGTAATTTATGTGTTGATTATATTACTGATGCTGGCGATGTCCGTGCAGTTAATAATGTTAGCTTTGATATTGGTAAGGGTGAAGTTTTTGGTCTAGCCGGTGAGTCAGGCTGTGGTAAATCAACCGTTGCATTTTCACTGATGCGTCTACATAAGCCACCAGCATTCATTACCGGTGGTGAGGTAATCTTTGACGGTCATGGTGATATTTTGAAGAAAACGGATATGGCAATGTCTGCCTTCCGTTGGAGCGAAATGTCAATGGTATTCCAAAGTGCGATGAATGCCTTGAACCCTGTATTAACCATGGAAGAGCAATTTTGTGATGTGATCATGCGTCACACCACCATGAACCGTAAGCAAGCGATTCGCCGTGCCGAAGGATTATTAGAGATTGTTGATATTCATCCAAGTCGTTTACGTGATTATCCGCACCAGTTTTCAGGCGGTATGCGTCAACGTTTAGTTATCGCAATTGCACTGGCGCTAAATCCAAAGATGATCATCATGGATGAGCCAACAACCGCACTTGATGTAGTGGTTCAACGTGAAATTCTACAAAAAATTTATGCATTAAAAGAAGAATTTGGCTTCTCAATTTTATTTATTACTCATGATTTATCACTGATGGTCGAGTTCTCTGATCGTATCGGCATCATGTACTCAGGGGAATTAATTGAAGTTGCACCATCAAAACAAATTCTTGAAACACCGTATCACCCATACACCGAAGGCTTGGGAAGTTCATTCCCACCATTAACAGGCCCTAAAACACGTTTAACAGGTATTCCAGGTAATCCATTGAATTTACTTGAAATACCACAAGGTTGTCGCTTTCAAGCTCGCTGTGGAAAAACCCACCCAGCGTGTTTCAGTACGCCAACTCAGTTAAGCCAGATTGAACCAGGACGTTTATCAAACTGCCACCTATTTACCAATACAGGTAACTAGCAGCAACACATCGCATTTATAGGCAGTATTTAGGAGACACTATGAGCAAGCCTGTTGGAACACCGATTGTCGAAGGTAAAAATCTAATTAAAGATTTTTCGGTAAACAGTAACTCACTTAAAAAATCAAAGATGCGTGCAATCAACGACGTATCTTTCAAAATGTACAAAAGCCGTGGCTTAGCCGTGGTTGGCGAATCAGGCTCAGGTAAATCAACTACCGCTAAAATGATCGCTAAAATGTATGCGCCAAGTGGCGGCCACATTGAATATTACGGGCGTGATATTCAGACCATCACCAGCCGTGATGATCTAATGAAATACCGTCAAGGGGTACAAATGGTATGGCAAGATCCGTTTGGATCATTAAACCCTACTCATACTATTTTTCACCATATAGCACGTCCATTACTGATCCATAACAAAGTGCCATCTGGTAATAAAAAAGAACTTGAAGAAACGGTATACAACCTTCTTGAGCAAGTTGGTCTTATTCCACCAAAAGCCACCGCGGCAAAATTCCCGCACCAGCTTTCAGGTGGCCAACGTCAACGTGTCAACTTAGCCCGCAACATTGCCGTTGGCGCTGAGGTGGTACTAGCCGATGAACCAACTTCAATGCTTGATGTTTCAATCCGTGCTGGTGTTCTTAACCTGATGGAAGAGATGAAATTTGAGCGTGAAATGGCACTACTTTACATCACGCACGATATCGCAACAGCACGTTATATCGCTGAAGATCTTGCAGTTATGTACGTTGGTCACATGGTTGAGTGGGGCGATACTGAACAAATTATCCATAATCCACAACACCCATATACCCAATTATTAGTTTCTGCGGTACCCGATCCAAGTAAATCGATTCATACCAAGTTGAAAGGTAACAAAGGTGAAATTCCACTATGGACACCTGAAAGCTTTGGTTGTCCATTTGCGGGTCGTTGCATGCAAGCGACAGATAAATGTCGTGAGAAATTACCAGAAGTTACACAGTTATCTGATAACCACTTTGTTCGTTGTTATCTATACGAAAACTAAGCAACGTTACAAAAAATAAGCACTAATAACACTTTTATTTTTATATCCATGTTATTTGTCGCACCAACCGTTCAGTGATGGTTCCCATAAGGAGCCATCACTTATTCGCGACATTGGAGGCCCTATGCAGCTGTTAATTAATCACCTTGGTTATGAGTGCTTTAATATAAAGCAAGCATTACTACAAACAACATCACAAACACTGTCAGGCCAAGCTGAATTAGTGTGCAATCATACTAACCAAACTATTATGCAGCTGCCATTAACTGCATGTGGCACCACCGCAGAATGGCATACGGGCAATATTTACCAAATTGATTTTTCTGCTTGCCAAAAAGCAGGCGATTACCGTATTCGTTACGCCAATATTGAAACACCTGTTTTCAGCATTGCTGAAGGCCTATTAATGCAACGTACTTTCAGTGATGTTCTACACTATTTCAAATCACAACGTTGTAGCGGCATTTATGATCACGCCGACAGCCAAGCGCAATTACTCAATAGCGAGACTCTCGTTGATGTTCGTGGCGGTTGGTACGATGCGTCAGGTGATGTCAGTAAATATTTAAGCCACCTTTCTTACGCGAATTATCTCAATCCTCAGCAGACACCGATGATTGTTTGGAACATGCTCAAAGCTTATGAAATTACAGAAGATCAAGCTGATATTGCTGATTTCACTCGAGTTCGTTTATTAGAAGAAGCGTTATTTGGCGCAGACTTTTTAATGCGTATGCAAAGTAATGATGGCTTCTTTTACATGACGGTATTTGATAAATGGAGCAAGTCGCCAACACAACGTGATATCTGCGCTTATGCAACCCAAGATGGCATCAAAACTGATGACTATCAAGCAGGTTTTCGTCAAGGTGGTGGCATTGCTATTGCTGCTTTAGCTGCCGCTGCTCGCATAACAACCTTACCATCTTACAGTCGTATCCCTCATAGCGACAACGTGCAGAGTGAGTCATATTTGCAAGCAGCAGAACATGGCTATTGGCACTTAAAGCAACACAATATTAACTACCTCAATGATGGCACTGAAAATATCATTGATGAATACTGCGCATTATTAGCCGCGGTTGAACTTTATCGTACGACATTACAAAGCCGTTATTTAACGGAAATGCGTGATTGGGCACAACGTTTAAGCCAACGTCAAATGTCAGATCAACATATTAACCACTACTGGTCAGCAACTGCTAATGGTAGTCGTCCTTATTTCCATGCAGCAGAAGCTGGCTTACCCGCGATTGCCTTAATGCAATATTTAGCCGCAGAACCGGAAATAAAACAGCAACAACAATTACACCCAGTGTTGGTGAATGCGCTGCATTTTGAATTAACGGTAACGACTGAAGTTAATAATCCATTTGGTTATCCACGCCAATATACCAAAGCCGTTAATGGTGATAAGCAAACAGCATTCTTTGTCGCTCATAACAATGAATCAGGTTATTGGTGGCAAGGTGAAAATGCCCGCATAGCCTCACTCGCGAGCATGGCTTATATGGCACAAGATCACCTCACCGATCCTAAATTAAAACAGCATCTAATGGACTATGGCCAACAGTTAATGAATTGGATTTTAGGCTTAAATCCTTTTGATATGTGCATGTTAGACGGCCATGGTCACAATAACCCTGATTACCTTCCACAACTTGGTTTTAGCAATGCTAAAGGCGGAGTGTGTAATGGCATCACATCCGGCTTTGAAAATGAACAAGATATTGCCTTTAATCCTGCAGGGCAAAAAGATGACATGCTGCAAAACTGGCGTTGGGGAGAGCAATGGATCCCTCATGGTGGTTGGTATTTATTAGCCACTACGCTGCAATTTAAGGAGCGTCACCATGGCTAATTTTCCCTATCGTTATCTTGTGGGTATTGATGGTGGTGGCACCTCTTGTCGCGCGCGTATTTGTGATTTAGATGGCGTTATTTTAGGTGAAGCTAAAACAGGTAGCGCCAATATTTTATTGGGTAGCGATATTGCGATGGCTTCGATTCAACAAGCCATTGATCTAGCTGCACAAAAAGCACAATTAACCTCAACTGATTTTTCTGCAATGACGGTCGGATTAGCTCTTGCTGGCGCTGAACAACAACAAGCTTGGCATGCTTTTATGCAACAACCTCACCCCTATGGCGCAATCACATTAAATACTGATGCTTACGGTGCTTGCTTAGGTGCTTGGGGCGGTAAAGATGGTGCGATTTTAATTTCAGGAACAGGCTCTTGCGGCATTTTATTACTCAATGGCAAACAACATGTCGTCGGTGGACGTGAATTTCCTATTTCAGACCAAGGCAGTGGCGCAGTGATGGGGTTGCACTTAATTCAACAAGTGTTACTCAGTGTCGATGGTATCGTACCGAAAACAGAACTGGCTCATCATGTATTAACCCATTTCGATCATGATATTGATGCCATTGTTAGTTGGTCAAAAACCGCTCGGCCTTGTGATTATGGTCAATTCTCACCGGCTATTTTTACGTTTGCCGAACGCAACGATCCACTTGCTATCTCATTACTGCAACAGACAGCCGCTGATATTGAAATGTGGATGCAAGCATTGATATTACGTGGCGCACACAATATTTGCCTAATGGGGGGGATTGGTGAACGTATTCAAGCATGGCTAACACCACCGATGCAACAGCGTCTTGCGACACCACAAGGTGATGCAATGGATGGTGCTATTGCCATGGCACGCGGCAATCACAACTTATTTGTACGTTAAGGAAGCACAAATGACTTATCGTCTTGATTTTAAAGTAATAGAAAAAGCGAAAGGCTATTGCCGCTATGCGTTAAGTTTACATAACTTAACCGACCAAGCACTACACGGATGGTCACTGTATTTCTTTGTAAGCCGCTATATAGATTCAACTTCTGTATCTGTGGGTACAATTAGCCAAATGGGTAGCTACAGCTGTCTCTCACAGTTACCGCCATTAGAGGCCAATGGGCACTTCTACACCGAATTTATGATGAGAACCATGCCGTTTAATCTTCATGATGATGGTATCAATGAAGCTTTTATTGCACTCGACAGCGATCAGCATCAAATTCAGCCATTAAAAGTTCACACTACAACCATTAATTTAGATCAAGATCCTATCGAACGTTACTGTACGCCATTACCTAGCGTTGGTTGTGATATCGCATTAATTCCGCAACCTAACCATTTAATCCGCCTTCAAGGTGAATTCATTTTTGATCAAACAACCGCGATCAATACTCCTCCAGCATTAGCTCAAGGAGCTGTAAACTGGCTAAGTGCTGAGTTTAAAAAGTATTTTAACGAAACCGTGCCGATTCACACTCAAGGAAACATTCATTATCAGGTGAGTGATGAGGTTATCGAGCACGGTTATCAGTTACTGATTGAAAGCGATAATATTTGGATTCAGGCCAGTTCAGCAACTGGGTTTGTCCATGCAACATCGAGTTTATTACAACTTTTGCCCAATAAACCAAGTCATCATGCAGTCGCAGCTTATTGCTTACCAATGGTAGAAATTACCGATCAACCTCATTATGGCTACCGCGGCATGATGCTTGATTGTGGACGTCATTTTCACCCAGTCGATCGTATTAAACACCTGCTAGATCACCTAGCACGCTATAAATTTAATACTTTTCATTGGCACTTAACCGATGATGAAGGTTGGCGTATTGAAATTGATGCCTACCCTCAATTAACTGAAATTGGGGCGTGGCGTGGTCCAAATGAAATTATTGCACCACAATTTAGCCATATTGATCAACGTTATGGTGGTTTCTATACCAAACAAGACATTCGTGACGTTATTGCTTACGCCAACGATCGCGGTATCACTATTATTCCTGAAATTGATATTCCAGGTCACTGTCGCGCCGCAATTTTATCATTGCCTGAACTGCTACAAGATTCCGACGACCATTCGGTGTATCGCAGCATTCAAAACTACCCCGACAATGTTTTATCACCGGCATTAGCTGGAACTTACACCTTTATTCAAACCGTACTTGAAGAAGTATGTGAACTATTCCCTGCACCTTTTGTACATATTGGCGCAGATGAAGTACCCAAAGGTGTATGGTCTGACAGTGCGGCTTGCCAACAATTAATGGCAGACAACAACTACCACGATCCAATGGAACTTCAGGGTCATCTATTACGTTTTGCTGAGCAAGTATTACGTAATAAAGGCAAACGTATGATGGGTTGGGAAGAAGCAACCCATGGTAATAAAGTCAGTAAAAACACCGTGATTTTTTCTTGGCTTAGCGAAGAAGCAGGACTTGAATGCGTCCAAAATGGCTTTGATGTAGTAATGCAACCGGCGCAATCTACCTACCTCGATCTTGCTCAAGGTTACTCTGCTGATGAAGCGGGAGTCGATTGGGCAGGAAAGTTAACCTTAGATAAAGTTTACAATTATCACCCACTTAGCATGATCGCTTCGGAAAATTCTGAGCGACAGCACATTTTAGGCATTCAAACAGCACTTTGGTCAGAATTAATAAATAACCAAAGTCGATTTGAATATATGATTTATCCGCGCTTACTAGCGGTATCGGAGATCTGCTGGAGCAAACCACAACATCGTAACTGGGATGACTTTAAAGCTCGCTTAAAAGGTCAACTTAACTATCTAGACAAGGCGGGCATTAATTACCGCCACTGTGAATAACCACGCACACAGTAAAGTGAATATTTTAAGGATTAGAAATAATGAAATACGGTTATTTTGACAACGACAACAGAGAGTACGTTATCACTCGACCTGATGTCCCAGCACCATGGACCAACTATCTTGGTACTGAAAAGTTCTGCACAGTGATTTCACAAAATGCGGGTGGTTACTCTTTCTATAAGTCACCAGAATACAATCGTGTGACCAAGTTCCGTCCTAACGCGACATTTGATCGCCCTGGACACTATGTTTACCTACGCGATGATGCAACGGGTGATTACTGGTCTATTTCATGGCAGCCAGTAGCAAAAAGTCTTGATGAAGCAAAATATGAAGTACGTCATGGCTTGTCATACTCAAAATTTGCTTGTGAGTACAACGGTATTTCTGCACAGAAAACGCTCTTTGTACCGATTGGTGAAGATGCTGAAATTTGGGATGTTGTACTAAAAAACACCACTGATGAAGTGCGTACAATTAGCGCATTCTCTTTTGTTGAATTCTCGTTTAGCCACATTCAATCTGACAACCAAAACCACCAAATGAGTCTTTACTCTGCAGGTACATCTTATGAAGATGGCGTGATTGAGTACGACTTATATTACAACACCAAAGAAAAAGAAGGTTACTACTACCTAGCATCAAGCTTTGCCCCTGATAGCTATGATGGTCAGCGTGACACTTTTATCGGTGCATACCGTGATGAATCAAACCCAATTGCGGTTGAAAAAGGCCGTTGTTCTAATCACGTGCAAACTTGTTACAACCATTGTGGTTCTCTGCACAAACAATTCACCCTTCAACCGGGTGAAGAAGTTCGCTTTAACTACATTCTAGGTATTGGTAAAAACGAAGGCCAACGTCTACGTCAAAAATACCAAGATAGCGCTGCCGTTGATGCTGCATTTGCAGAAATCAAACACCACTGGGAAAGCCGTTGTAATAAATTTAAAGTCACGTCGCCAAACGAAGGCTTAGACACCATGATCAACACTTGGACGCTATACCAAGCAGAAACGTGTGTTGTATGGTCACGTTTTGCTTCGTTTATCGAAGTGGGTGGGCGTACAGGTCTTGGTTACCGTGACACTGCTCAAGATGCGATCTCAGTACCGCACTCAAACCCAGCAATGACACGTAAGCGTTTAGTTGATCTGCTTCGTGGTCAAGTTAAGGCGGGTTATGGTTTACACCTGTTTGATCCTGATTGGTTCGATCCTGACATGGCTGATGTTAAGCCATCAAAATCGCCAACAGTTGTTCCAACCCCAAGTGATGCCGATAAGATCCACGGCATTGATGATACTTGTTCAGATGATCACTTATGGCTAGTGCCGACTATCTGTAAGTATGTTACAGAAACGGGTGAAGAAAGCTTCCTTGATGAAGTGATCCCATTCGCTGATGGCGGCAATGCAACAGTTTACGAACACATGAAAGCGGCACTTGATTTCTCAGCGGAATATGTTGGCCAAACAGGTATCTGTAAAGGCTTACGTGCCGATTGGAATGACTGCCTAAACTTAGGCGGTGGTGAATCAGCAATGGTTTCATTCCTACATTTCTGGGCACTACAAGAGTTTATTCAACTGGCTAAATACCAAGGCAAAACAGCTGATATTGAAAAATACACTGAAATGGCAGCCAATGTACGTGAAGCATGTGAAACCCATTTATGGGATGACGAAGGTGGTTGGTACATTCGTGGTTTAACCAAAAATGGTGACAAGATAGGTACAGCGCAACAAACTGAAGGTCGTATTCACCTTGAGTCAAATACCCTTGCTGTTCTCTCTGGCATGGCATCACAAGATCGTGGTGAGCAAGCAATGGACGCGGTTGATGAAAATCTTTATTCAGAGTTTGGCTTACACCTTAATGCACCCTCATTCTCAACCCCTAACGACGACATTGGTTTTGTAACCCGTGTATACCAAGGCGTTAAAGAAAATGGCGCTATCTTCTCACATCCAAACCCTTGGGCATGGGTAGCAGAAGCAAAACTAGGTCGTGGCGACCGTGCGATGAAATTCTATGATGCACTGAACCCATACAATCAAAACGACATGATTGAAACGCGCCTAGCTGAACCATACTCTTACGTGCAATTTATCATGGGCCGCGATCACCAAGATCATGGTCGTGCCAACCATCCATGGTTAACAGGTACGTCTGGTTGGGCTTACTTTGCCGTGACTAACTTTATTTTAGGTATTCAAACTGGCTTTGATGGTTTAACTATTAATCCATGTATTCCAACTGAATGGCCAGGATTTGAAGTAACGCGTGAGTGGCGTGGTGCAACATACACAATTAATGTTACTAACCCAGATCATGTCAGCAAAGGCATTAAGTCCATCACCCTTAACGGTCAGTCAGTCGAAGGTGCAATAGCGCCCCAAGCTGAAGGTTCTGTGAATACCGTTACGGTCGTAATGGGCTAATCACTTTTAGGGGAGTGAATTTACTCCCCCATTTTATTTTGCGAGAGAAATAGGAGTTCCTCCATGATTCAATTTGGAACCGGTGGTTGGCGTGCTTTTATTGGCGAAGAGTTCACTCAAGCTAATGTACGTTTAGTAGCGCAAGCTATTGCTAACATCATGATCACAGAATCAGTAACAGAAAATGGTTTTATTATAGGCTATGACCGTCGCTTTTTATCAGATAAAGCCGCGACATGGTTTGCTGAAGTATTAGCGGGAAACAATATTAAATGTAGTTTTATCAACCGCTTTGTACCAACGCCAATAGTTATGTTTAAAGCAAAACAAACCGGTGCAACTTACTCTGCTTGTATTACAGCTTCACATAACCCAGCTGATTACAACGGCATTAAAGTCTTTATCGAAGGCGGCCGAGATGCTGATGAAATTATTACTCAAAAGATTGAACAACAGATAGCAGTATTAACCGCTACTGATGTAAAGCATGTCGATTTTGAACAAGCACAACATGATAAGTTAATTGAAATCATCAACCCAATGAACGAGTTCGTTGACTCTGTGATTGATTTACTTGATTTAGACGCGATAAAGCAAGCTAACCTACGCGTACTTATCGATCCAATGTTTGGTGTGGCCAAAAATGCGTTACAAACCGTATTGATCACCGGTCGTTGTGATGTTGATGTTATTAACGATGGCGAAAACCCAGGCTTTGGCGGCTTAATGCCATCACCAAGTGCTGCAACCCTTTATCGTCTTAAACATTTAGTCGCTCAAGAAGGCTATGACATTGGTATTGGTACCGATGGCGATGCTGATCGTTTAGGCATCATTGATGAAAAAGGTAACTTTATTCACCCTAATGAAGTGTTATTACTGCTGTATTACTACTTACTTGAATACAAAGGCTGGAAAGGCTCTGTTGTACGTAATATCGCAACCACTCACCTTCTTGATAAAGTCGCCGCAGCTTATGGCGAAAAATCATTTGAAGTACCGGTTGGATTTAAGCATATCAGTTCTCAAATGGAAGCTGATGACTCATTACTCGGTGGGGAAAGTTCTGGTGGCCTCACTATTCGTGGCCATATCAAGGGTAAAGATGGCATTTTCGCATCGAGCCTATTAGTTGAAATGATCAGTTCAACCGGTAAAAAATTATCTGAGTTATTAGATGAAATTTATAGCCGTTTTGGTTATGCCTATACAGCCGAAGGCGACTGTACGTTTAGAGCTGCTGAACGTGATCGTCTTTATAATAAAATTTATATTGAAAAATCACTGCCTGAATTTAATTACGAAATCGAAAAAGTCAGCTATGCCGATGGTGCTAAAGTTTACTTTAAAAATGGAGGCTGGGCGATAGCACGTTTCTCAGGCACAGAGCCTTTACTGCGTTTATTTGTAGAAATGGAAGATCAAACCCAAGCAGAAGCTGTTTTATTACAATTTAAGCAATTTCTTTCGGTATAACAGTTAGTTATTTTCATTGCTAAGTCCTAGTAACACGCCTTATAGCTGTTACATTGTGCAGATCAGTTATTATGATCTTTGCCACTGGGTAGTCTTTTGACTACCCTTTTCTTTGTTAGACTCTTGCCAACACTTAATTAACAACAACCACTCATTCATCACAAACAACACCATTAATACTATCAATTAATCAAAAAACGTATCACATCACATACTATTACCTCATTAAGGTCCATGCTTATCTCAACAAATAAAACTTTCTGCGTAAGGTAAGGAGTTGTTATGAAAAAGGCTATCATTGCTGCCACTATGATCGCGTTCGCCATTTTATTTAGCGAACATTTTCATTCATTTTCAGTTGGATTTACACTGGCGATTATTGCTGTCAGTTGTAGCTACTTAATTGCTTACCAAGCTATTCGCCGACCACAATATGCGATGAGTTTTTTAGTTGTTGCAGCATTAACAAAACTAGCCATTACAGTTACGGGGGTTATTTGGGTCTTTTCTGCCAAAATAATCTATTCACCGCTAACGTTCCTTATCGCTTATGCCCTATTCTCTGTTGTTATTACTTATTTTGTTTCACGTTATCGTGCACGTCGCCGAGATATTAGTGACCAACAGCAACATGAAATCTTTCACACTGGCCTCTATGAATTGAAGTAGTTTTCTACAGACGAAAAAAAACCTGAATCTTTCGATTCAGGTTTCTTCAATAATGTGAAGTGGACGGGACTTGCCATACCGAACATCAGCGCCCCCCCGGCGTGACTGGCCGCTAAGCTACCCAATAAAAAACCTAACCAACTGAACTTCCACTCCACAATGTCTATTCAGCATCATCTTGTTTTTATACAAATGAAAAAAAACCTGAATCTTTCGATTCAGGTTTCTTCAATAATGTGAAGTGGACGGGACTTGCCATACCTAACATCAGCGCAACCCCCGGTGTGTCAGGCCGCTAAGCTTCCCAATAAAAAGCCTAACCAACTGAACTACTACTTCGCAGTATCTATTCAGCATCACCTTACTTTTATACAAGCGAAAAAAAACCTGAATCGTTAAACTCAGGTTTCCTTCTAAAAATGTGAAGTGGACGGGACTTGCCATTCCGAACATCAGCGCGCCCCCGGCATGACAGGCCGCTAAGCTTCCCAATAAAGAGCCTAATCAACTGAACTACCACACTACAGTTATCATTTCCTACAGACGAAAAAAAACCTGAATCGTTAAACTCAGGTTTCTTTCTAAAAATGGCGGAGTGGACGGGACTCGAACCCGCGACCCCCGGCGTGACAGGCCGGTATTCTAACCAACTGAACTACCACTCCGCAGTGTCTATTCAGCATTTAAGCAATTTGAAACTTAGCAATGTCCTACTCTCACATGGGGAGACCCCACACTACCATCGGCGCTACAACGTTTCACTTCTGAGTTCGGCATGGGATCAGGTGGTACCGCTGCGCTATGGTTGCTAAGTAAATTCGGTGTCTATCATTGTTAATAAATAACAATAA
>NZ_JAYXUH010000069.1:0-249 GCF_036040035.1 Photobacterium sp. S4TG1 | reverse complement strand
CTGATGTTGGGAATAGCGGACCAGAGGGTTGACCCTTCTAGCAGCGTTCCTAAAAAAGAATTAAGTCGGTGAATAGCGCAGTTTGGTAGCGCATCTGGTTTGGGACCAGAGGGTCGGGGGTTCGAATCCCTCTTCACCGACCACTATTTAAAAAGTAGTGGTTTGTTAAAACCATTATTATCAGAGAATATGTTAGTTAATAACGTTTCTCAAAAAGAATTAAGTCGGTGAATAGCGCAGTTTGGTAGC
>NZ_JAYXUH010000068.1:0-256 GCF_036040035.1 Photobacterium sp. S4TG1 | reverse complement strand
GTATTTACAGATGGTGTCTTACCCATCGCAAGAAATTGCGTGCCCTGGTGGTGGAATTGGTAGACACAAGGGATTTAAAATCCCTCGGCGTTCGCGCTGTGCCGGTTCAAGTCCGGCCCGGGGCACCATCTATTAGGTTGTTAATTTATTAACAACAGGCTAGGGAAACCTAGTAACGTTGGCGCGTTGGCAGAGTGGCTATGCAGCGGATTGCAAATCCGTGTACCTCGGTTCGACTCCGGGACGCGCCTCCATT
>NZ_JAYXUH010000067.1:0-264 GCF_036040035.1 Photobacterium sp. S4TG1 | reverse complement strand
TAACGGTCAAGTGGTGATTGATATTACTGATGGCGCAGACGCGGGGGGTAATGAGCACGGTGAAATCACCATTACTGAAGGTGATTTAACCCCTCAAACTGGTGAGCAAGGCTATCCGGTTTCGGGTAATACGACGGTTGTGATTGAGGCGGGTGCAGACCGTCTTGATCCAAGTAAAGTGACCATCGATCCAAAACAATTAACCACGTTAATTGATGAACTGTCATCTGAATTAACCACGGGCAATAATGAAGCGATCAGCTT
>NZ_JAYXUH010000066.1:0-281 GCF_036040035.1 Photobacterium sp. S4TG1 | reverse complement strand
GTGGTATCGCCATCGTTATCGGTGGCCGTCACACCCAAGTTCAGATTAACAACATCACTCGCTGATTGATCAATCGGGCCTGTGACTTCAACCGTGTATGAACCATCCGTTGCGATAGTCACCACCATCACTGGCTTATTATCACTATCAACAACAGTCAGAACATTACCTGAAACCGTAAATGTTGTTGCTTCACCGTTACTGGTGATTGTATTTAAACTCGGTTGGTCGGCATTGAAATCAATGTGGTGAATAGCATCAGAGCCAACATCAAGAGGCAC
>NZ_JAYXUH010000065.1:0-288 GCF_036040035.1 Photobacterium sp. S4TG1 | reverse complement strand
AGTCGAACTGGTGACCTACTGATTACAAGTCAGTTGCTCTACCTACTGAGCTAAGTCGGCACATTAATTCTTTTATATTTCTTCACTCTATTGAGTTAAGAAATAAATTTGGCTCCCTCTACTGGACTTGAACCAGTGACATACGGATTAACAGTCCGGCGTTCTACCAACTGAACTAAGAGGGAATTAACTTTTACTATTTAACACGATAACTCGTATCAAATTTTAATATGGTGCCTCGAGGCGGAATCGAACCACCGACACGAGGATTTTCAATCCTCTGCTCTA
>NZ_JAYXUH010000064.1:0-288 GCF_036040035.1 Photobacterium sp. S4TG1 | reverse complement strand
ATTCGAACCAGGGAATGACGGCATCAAAAGCCGTTGCCTTACCGCTTGGCGATAGACCTACAGGTTTACTTTTTCAAGTAACCGTTGCTTGTTGGGTAGTAACAAGACTTTTAAACCAGAGAGAATGGTGCGGAAGGAGAGACTTGAACTCTCACACCTTGCGGCGCTAGAACCTAAATCTAGTGCGTCTACCAATTCCGCCACTTCCGCATATTGTCAGTTATAAATAACTGTTGTCTCTGATTGTATTTTTCAAATTAAGTATAGGTAAATACTTAGTTGAAGAAT
>NZ_JAYXUH010000063.1:0-292 GCF_036040035.1 Photobacterium sp. S4TG1 | reverse complement strand
AAATTAATCTTTCGATTAAATTTACTAGTCAGCTTTCCAGATTGTTAAAGAGCATGCAATTATCATTAGATAACCACTTTGTAATCACACTCTTTCGAATGTATTTATAAAGTGGTGGAGCTATGCGGGATCGAACCGCAGACCTCTTCGCTGCCAGCGAAGCGCTCTCCCAGCTGAGCTATAGCCCCTTAAAGTTTTACTTCTTTAGGAGAAGCTCTCTAAGAGAGAAGTGGTGGGCGATACCGGGCTCGAACCAGTGACCCCCTCCTTGTAAGGGAGGTGCTCTCCCAAC
>NZ_JAYXUH010000062.1:0-293 GCF_036040035.1 Photobacterium sp. S4TG1 | reverse complement strand
TAGAGCAGAGGATTGAAAATCCTCGTGTCGGTGGTTCGATTCCGCCTCGAGGCACCATATTAAAGATAATGACTTAGTTCATTATTTAAAAAAGAATTTAGTGTGCCGACTTAGCTCAGTAGGTAGAGCAACTGACTTGTAATCAGTAGGTCACCAGTTCGACTCCGGTAGTCGGCACCATCTTTTGAAACCTCATCTTTGATGAGGTTTTTTTTCGTCTGTAGAAAAAGGAACGAGGGTTCGAGGGTTCGAGGGTTCGAGGGTTCGAGGGTTCGAGGGTTCGAGGGTTCGAG
>NZ_JAYXUH010000061.1:0-314 GCF_036040035.1 Photobacterium sp. S4TG1 | reverse complement strand
TTCGAACCAGGGAATGACGGCATCAAAAGCCGTTGCCTTACCGCTTGGCGATAGACCTACAGTGTGCTTTTTCAAGCTATCTCTCAACTCTATTGAGAGAATGGTGCGGAAGGAGAGACTTGAACTCTCACACCTTGCGGCGCTAGAACCTAAATCTAGTGCGTCTACCAATTCCGCCACTTCCGCATTTCGTCAATGAATAAACATTGAATTTCAATTTTATAATAAAATTGAAATGGTGGCTACGACGGGATTCGAACCTGTGACCCCATCATTATGAGTGATGTGCTCTAACCAACTGAGCTACGTAGCCA
>NZ_JAYXUH010000060.1:0-326 GCF_036040035.1 Photobacterium sp. S4TG1 | reverse complement strand
TTTGGTAGCGCATCTGGTTTGGGACCAGAGGGTCGGGGGTTCGAATCCCTCTTCACCGACCACTTACAATGGTGGCTATAGCTCAGTTGGTAGAGTCCCGGATTGTGATTCCGGTTGTCGCGAGTTCAAGCCTCGTTAGCCACCCCATTATTTAGGTTATCTTTTATTAGAGACCTTGGCCTTGTAAGCCTAAACAAAGTCGGTGAATAGCGCAGTTTGATAGCGCATCTCTGATGTTAGGAATAGCGGACCAGAGGGTTGACCCTTCTAGCAGCGTTCCTAGAAAAGAATTAAGTCGGTGAATAGCGCAGTTTGGTAGCGCATCT
>NZ_JAYXUH010000006.1:0-193899 GCF_036040035.1 Photobacterium sp. S4TG1 | reverse complement strand
ACCATTTTACAAAACGAAAATTTTTCAAATTGTATTATGATAATTTTTGGCTATTTGCTAATTCTGAAACCGACATCGATTGTGATTGGTAGTGTCTTACAAAAGTATCCAATATCAGATACAAATACAAATAACATCGGTATTAATGGGCTTGTTGCTGGTGGTGAGTTAATTGGTTATTTAGAACGAGTATTGATTCTGACTTTTACTCTTGTAGGGAGCTATGCCGCGGTTGGTTTTGTTTTGGCTGCTAAATCAATATTTAGATTTGGTGAGTTAAATAAATCAAATGACCGAGGAATGACTGAATATGTACTGATTGGTTCATTGCTATCAGTTGTGATTACTACTTTGGTCGGAACCTTAATGGCCTTTGGTTTAGATGTGAAAATTAAGTGATGACAAAACAATTGCTATAGAGCTTAATTAAACATATAGAATTAACTTTTGTCCCTGAAGTGTCCTCAGTAACGAAGAAAGTCATTTATTTATTGTATATCAAATGGTTAAAAGTTTCTCGCTAGAGTCAATTCAGTATGAGTTTAGCTCATTGGTCTTTTCATTATTTCCCTATAATTGCGGAGTTAATGAAACTGTTAGCTATTTCCTAATATAAAGGTGGCATCCATGCCATTCTTAATTGAGCTAATTAGATTTGAATGCTTTTAATCTGAAAGTTAGCCATCTCAAGCTGAGTGAAATACAATGTAAATCCGCTGAATAAACCAAAATGAAGCCATAATTCCCATGATATATAACGGTGCTTGTTGAAATATCCGTTGCTGGAAAAACGCAATTTTAGAGCAAATTTTTAATATCGTTAATAATATACTTAGAAAGATAAGCTGTCCGATTTCAACGCCAACATTAAAACATGCCAATGCTAAAGGAATGCTGGTTTGTTGCAGTCCCGCAGCTTTTAATGCGCTTGCAAAGCCTAAACCGTGTAATAGGCCAAATGAAAACGAGATCAGCCATGGGAATCGTCGGCTCAATGTTGGTTGATCTTTATCGTTAGGCCGTGTTAACTCATAGCATAAAAATAAGATACTCAACGCAATACCGGCTTCGACTGGTGGCTCGGGTATCTGAATTAAATTAAGTGCCGATAAACTTAACGTAATACTGTGTGCCAATGTAAAACATGTAATAGCTTTTAAAAAGGTACGAAAATCACGAGTAAATAGCAGTAGACCAGCGACGAACATAAGGTGGTCGATACCCGTTAAAATATGCGTTATGCCTAAGGTTACAAATAGCTTTACGGTCGACCAAGTGCTTACTTTCCCAGCCAATAATAAATGGCTATGGTCTTTATAAAGTACTAGGGTCTTTATTTGACCGTGTTGGCTGGTGGTTTGCGTCAATAGCTGAATATTGTTCAACCCTTGAAATATAATCGCAGGGGCGGTGCTTGTGGTTGGAAATACCAGTAAATAACGCTGTAGATCCATTCCAAAACCATCAAGACTATTTTGGGTGCTTAGTAAATGAATTTTACCACCATCTGTAAGCACTGGAGTAATTTTAGTGTGTTCTCCAGCCACAACGGGTAGTTTTAGGGTTAATTCATATTGATGGTTATTTATTTGGCTTATTAAGCCTACCGCTGGTTGATAAGGATGAGCCACTACTTGTGGGCTCCACACCAAATTCAATGTCATATATAAAACAGCACATAGGGCAGTGTAAAAGTTATGCTTATACATTTTTAAGTAAGGTCTTTGTTGTGACTACGATGCCAGAGTTAGCGGGAAGTTCAATGTGGTATTTGTTTATCACGTCGGCTATTTTTGTATGAATAACAGCATTGGTATAGTCATTTGTTAACATTGATTTTGCATCTTTAAAGTTTAGAATTCCCGCTTTTTTGTATTGAATTAATTTAACGGTAATCGGGCCAAATGGAGTATTGATTGGCTTAGACCATGTTTTAGGCGTGATAGTATTTAAAGTTGTTACTATCGATGAACCTAGTTTAGATAATAGATCTTGCTTGGTGATACGACTTAAGCATTGTTGAGATGCGGGTACTTGTTTTGAATGTGCTTGCTCTTGAGGTGATAGGAAGTGATAGCAAAGCGAATACATATCTGGATAACGGTAGTTTTGACGATGTGCGACATAATAGCGGTGTAATAACGTGGTATTCGACGCATTTATTTTAGCTATTTGGGTTGTATAAGAGATGAAACGTTGCATTAACATCGCGTTAAGGTTGGGATCGCCTTTTTCTAAGCCAAGCTTAAGTGCTTCTTGAGAAAGTATTTGTTGTAAAATAGCTTGGTTTATATCGCTATTTAACATCACATGGGAAGGTGGGGTGCTAAAATATTTTATGTCATCACGTTTTTGTTGGGTGATTTGAGATGGTGTGATTATTACTTCATTGGTAGAAGAAGTGTCTGAATGATAGAGCGAATAGCAAATAAACAGGATCGCACCTGCTATTAGGAAGTGTGAAAATGGATCTTTGATGAATTTTTTAAGCCAAAGCAAAACAGTGTTTAACATGTCATGGAGTCTTTTCTAGTAAAATACCTAATAAGCATACATAGACAATCTGTATGACTAATGAATACGATTGTTTTTCATTATCAACAGCATTAATTTGTCTTTGTTTTAAAAGGCTAATATGTGATTTTTTGCTTATTTGATAGGGGATATGGCAACTATTGTTATTAAGTGTGAAAGTAAAAGTTAATTAGTATTGCTCATGTCAAAGATGGTGAAATTAAGTGATTTATCTAAAATTGCTAATAAATAGTGTAAGAGTGAAATTTTTTATACTTAGATCGTGTCTACTTAAAGACTCTAATGCCAGATTGGTATAATTGCTTTAATGGAAGAATAGGCATGAAAACAGTAGATTATTTTAAGATAAATCACCCTAAATATAGATTACAAAAAAAATTAGATGAAATAAGACATACTATTATTTCGGGTACTCAAGAGAAGTTGCCTCAATTATTTACTGAATTAGAGTATGAACAAAAAAAATTCGAGGAAGCTTACATTGTTAGATGGCGTATATATACATTTTTTAAACACTATAAATTTTGATTACTCTTTCGTTTTTAATTGGTATAGAAGAGATAGTGATATAATTTTATCGGTACGATATTTGATAAAAGCCTCATTTTAAATGAGGCTTTCAGATATGAATTAAGTTATCTATTTGTAACGCAGATCAATCCTTTGTCTTTCCCTAACATATTATGCATACCATACCATTCTGCTCCCATTGGATCTTGGCTAAAATTAACTTGCCATATAACATACCCAGATGGTTCATCAGATGATAAATAATGGGTAAACGGTAACTGATTTAGTTGATTGTTTGTATGTAAATAATTATATAGTTCTTGATAGTCAGATTTTGTTGCTAAATGCGTTTTTGGTCGTGAGCAACGATTACGAATTGACCAACCATTATCATTTTCTTTTAATAGTTCAGGAGATAATACAACGAAAGACTTATTGCCAATGTTGTATGTTGGTGATTGGACGAGATCATAGGGTTCAAATTTCAATGTTGTTATATACGTTGAATCAGCATCCCATGCCTGAATGTACACTGGATTCTCTGGTAGTTTATTAAAAGTAATAGATAATTTGTTTTTATTTTCTATATCTAAAGTTTGTGTGGAGAACGATAGATTTTTATTGCTAACAACTCGAATATTCATATCAGAGATCGTTGATTGTTTATTTTTAGCATAAAAAGTGAGATCTATTTTATGATTATCTTTTATATTCGTATCTATTAAAATATCTGGACTATGAAGTGGTGGTGTTACACTATTATCAATGTTTTGATGCGGGATATATGTTTCGTGCATATAGTCAGCAAAACCATAAGTCATACCACTTTCATGACTAAATGAATATGCATGAGCTATTTCATGAAATAATGTACGCATTGGTAATATACGATATACACTTTCATTTACATTAACGTAACTTTCCCAAATCGATGCCCAACCACCGCCATGCGAAGTAGCATTGCTTATGTCTGCACTACTACCGCCGCCCATACCTTCAGCTGCATAAATATTACGCATAACACGCATCGATAAATTGTGACCTTCAAGTCCCATTGATAAATAGTTACGATAGCCGTAGCTAAAACCTGCTGGATTTGCCGCGGTATAGCTAACGCATGGGCCATAGGTGCTACAATTATTTTTAAAGAAATCTTCTATAGCGGTAACAAAAGAAACTTTATTAAATGAGTCATGTATATAGCTTAATGTTCGCTCAAAAGTATCTCTTTCTGGGCCAATTTTAGGTGAGTTATAACATGTTTTTGTTTTATCGCTACATGTACTTTTTTGACCGCCTAGATCTAAATTTGGATTAAACATAATGAGTTCATCATCATATTCAATATTTTCTATATTATTATTAGAAAAAGATATTTTTGCTTTTGCGTACGGTAAAACGGGCGTGTCTAGAGTTAAAAATACTGGTGATTGACTATCTTTGTGTGTGACAGCAAGATTTTCTATTGGCATAAAAGTATGATTTGTTATGTACCATTGCCCATTTGTATTTGTAAATTCAATATTATTAAATCGTACGGTATCAGTTTCAGGGAATTTTTCCTGATTAGTTATATACCCAGTCAATTCTTGTGATTGGGGAATATTCATTTTGGTGGTTACTATAACTTCTTGCAGGTTATTATAATTTTTTAATGTAGTATTTGCTGTAATGGTTAATGATATCGGTTGAGATACAGAGGATTTTCCATCAGAAACAATAATATTAAAGTCAGATATGCCAATATTATTTTCTAGAGGTGTTCCTGATAATAAACCTGTAGCTGGATTGATTGATAACCAAGGAGGTGCATTGTCTAACGTATATACTAAAGTATCATTATCTATATCTTTAGCTTCTATTTGATATTGAAAAATTTGGCCACTAAAAATTGAATTTAAAATAACATTAGAAATTTCAGGTTTATTATTTGGTTTAACATCAGGTTTAACATCAGGTTTAATGTCAGGTTTAATGTCAGGTTTAATGTCAGGTTTGATATTCGGTGATGTTGTCGTGATATTTTTTGAAGATGAGTTGTCATTACATCCTGATAAAGAGGTAATAATTATAGTTGTTAGTAGTAGTTGCTTTAAAATCATGCTCTGTGCCGATGTATTAATTGTGATACATCATTGCAGTGTATTGGTTATCCCTTGTGCAAATCTTATAGTTATTGTTATTTAAAATAATAAAGCTTCTATAAAATAAATAGTAATTGATAAATTATTGGAATCGGCATTATTATTTAATAATTAAGTTAAATATTAGTAATTTGTTCAATCAAACTTAGATGCGATTTTTTTCAATGAATTTTACAATGGTATTTTGATGATGATTCTATTTTTATACATTAAATCTCGAAATGTAAATTCTTACTTATAGTGTGTAAAAGTGATAGTTGTTTATTTTTTTTGTGATATATATGGAATAGAAAGATAAAGTTCAGTTATGAATTCTAATAAAAAATAGAATCAAAATAATAAAGGAAGTGTCATGAAAGACTATTTTAATACTACATATCCATCCATTGATCTTCTTAGAAAAAAAGCAAAATCACGATTGCCGAAATTTGCGTTTGAATACGTAGATGGCGGTTGTAACAATGAAATTGGTTTAAGACGAAATACTGATGATATTCGTAAGCTTGAACTTATTCCTTATTATTTAAGAGATTATAAGGATGTGTCTTTAAAAACTACATTGTTTGGTGAAACGTATGATGCCCCATTTGGTGTAAGTCCTGTTGGGCTTCAAGGCTTGATTTGGCCGCAAGCTCCTGAGATTTTAGCAAAAGCGGCTTTTGAGCATAATGTACCTTTTGTATTGAGTACGGTATCAACGGCATCAATCGAAACTATCGCGGAAATTACGGAAGGAAAAATGTGGTTTCAGTTATATCACCCCGTTGATGATGCAATAACTGATGACTTACTTGCTCGTTGTAAAGCGGCAGGGGTTAAAACCTTAGTCTTATTATCAGATGTTCCCACCTTTGCTTATCGCCCTAAAGAAATAAAAAATGGATTGGCTATGCCGCCAAAAATGACAGTTGAAAACATGCTGCAAATTATGCTGTCTCCTGAATGGGCACTTGAGACATTAATTAAAGGTAAGCCGGAATTTAAATCATTAACCAAATATATGTCTGGTTCAATGAATATGCATCACTTGGCATTGTTTATGGATAAAACATTTAATGGGCGTTTAAGTGAAGAAAAAGTGCGTAAGTTACGTGATAAATGGGATGGTAACTTAGTGCTAAAAGGGTTATCTACTGTTGAAGATGCAAAAAAAGCAATAGAAATAGGCCTTGATGGGATCATTGTTTCAAATCATGGTGGGCGTCAACTTGATGCGGGTCCATCAACCATCAATAAAGGCATTGAAATTCTTAATGCTTGTAAAGGTCAAACAACCATTATGATGGATAGTGGTATTAGAGAGGGATCTGATATTGCTTGTACGCTAGCTGCGGGTATGGATTTTACATTTATGGGCCGTAGTTTTATGTACAGTGTGGGTGCACTTGGTCAAAATGGGGGATATCACGCAATGAATATGCTGAAAAAGCAACTTCAGCAAGTGATGGAACAAGTGTGTTGTGAAAAACCACAAGATTTGTCTAATCATTTGGCTCAAATTAAGAATCTATGGTAGTTGATTGTTTATATAAATAAGTAAGCATGATAAAGGTGTACTAAGTACACCTTTTTATTTGTTATCGCAGTAAGTTTGTTTTTACAATATCAATTAATTCATCACCATAGCCATTAAACAGCGCTTTTAAGGTGTAGATAGTAAAGCCTTTCTCTTGTGCTAATTTTATTTTTGGCGGTAAACTTAATTCGTTTTTATCAGTGATCACTTCAAGCAATGCTGGGCCATTATGATTTAATAATTCATCGATGGCATCACCTAGTTTATGCGGATCGGCTACGCTGATCCCTTTAATATTACAAGCATTTGCAATTGCAGCAAAACTTGGGTTATTAAGATTAGTTGCGTTAGAAACAAAACCAGCTGCTTTCATTTCCATATCAACAAAACCTAATGAGCTGTTATTGATAATAACGATTTTAATAGGAAGATTATAAGGCACTAGGGTAAGAAGATCGCCCATTAGCATTGAAAATCCGCCATCACCACACAGTGCAATGACTTGGCGAGTCGTATCTACGGCTTGAATACCAATAGACTGTGCTAGAGCATTTGCCATTGAACCATGATTAAAAGAACCAACTAAGCGTCGTTGACTGGTCATTGTGAAATACCGCGCAGCCCATAATGTCGGTGTTCCAACATCACAGGTAAACACTGCATTTGATTGTGCTTTTACACTGAGCATTTTTGTCAGTGTTTGAGGGTGGATGAGTGTACTTTTCGGTTTTATCTCGGCTAAATTATCTAAGTCTTTGCGTGTTGTTTGGTAATGGTGAAGACATTTATCAAGAAAATGATGATCTGTTTTTTCTTTCACTAATGGAAGTAGGGCTGATAATGTGGGATTTATATCGCTAATAAGCGCAAGATCTACTTGAGTGTGCCGACCAATAGCATCAGGATCATTATCAATCTGAATAATTTTAGCCGCTTTAGGGTAGAACGGCTTAAATGGAAAGCTGGTGCCAAGTAAAACCACAGTGTCGGCATTTTCCATCGCGTGGTAACCAGAAGCAAAACCAATTAACCCTGTCATACCCACATCATAGGGATTATCATATTCAATATGTTCTTTGCCCCTTAAAGCATGAACAATTGGAGCTTTTAATTTTTCCGCTAATGCTATTACTTGTTCGTGTGAATTTTTACAGCCTGCACCACAAAATAAAACTATTTTTGATGATTGGTTAATAATTTTTTGGCACAACATTAATTCAGGTAATACTGGCGTGATTTGTTGTAATGCCGGGCGTTGCCATTTTATTGGGGTGTTTTTTGGCATATCAAGTAGTGCAATATCACCTGGAATAACAATGACACTTACACCTTTCTTTAAAATAGCTTGCCTCATTGCAGCTTCTAAAATGAAAGGCATTTGAGATGGATGAGTTAATTTCTCACAAAAAACACTGCATTGTTTAAATAAATGAAGAGGATCTGTTTCTTGGAAATAACGGCTACCAGCTTCTGATGAGGGGATATCAGAAGCTATAGCAAGTACGGGGACTTTATTTCGGTGACAATTATATAAACCGTTAATTAAGTGCATGTTACCTGGACCACACGATCCAGCACAAATTGCCAGTTCTCCTGTGAGTTCAGCTTCTGCTCCTGCTGCAAATGCAGCAACTTCTTCATGTCTTGTTCCGATCCATTTTATTGTGCCATCAGCCCGTAAGCTATCACTAATTCCATTTAACGAATCTCCAGTTACTCCCCAAATACGTTTTATTCCGGCAGCACTGAGTAGTTTAATTATATATTGAGCAATGTTCATAATATTCCTTTATTTTATATTATAAAATTAATGTATTTAAGAGCTAATTAAGGGGCAAAGGTCGGTAATAATGTTTATTTATAAAATAAAGAGGATGTTGTTTCTGTTTTTTTATATTTAAAAGGAATATTTGAACACTGTATTATATTAAATGATTCCTCTTGGTGTTATTATGCTGCTCGTTTATTAACCTTATAGTAATTTGTTATTTTGCTATATCAGAGTAAGTAGTCATGAAAAAATCATTCTTTTTAACTATTCTTTTGGGTTTCAGTACTGCTTCATACGCGGACTTACATCTTGAGTTCAAAAATGTAAATAATCTTAATAGCAACATTAATGGAACTAATAGCGGCCGCGTTTATGTGTGTACGTTACAACCATTTCGTGATGTTTTTGCGGATGTAGGGATTACAGAGGATATGGCCCGATATAAAGTACAGCATCGTTGTGAAAAATCGCAAGGTGAAGGTAGTATTTTCTGTAAAGTGAAAGAAGCGAAGTGTGTTGAATCGTCTCTTATCTCAGAAATGGATACTGACCGTCGTAATGGTATTTCAATTTATAGTAAACATAATCAAAGAGGGGAATCTGTCATGATCACCCATGATGTGCCTAATTTGCGTGTCTACAATTTTGATAACCGAATGTCATCTTATGATATTCCTATTGGATGGACAGTACGGTTCTACGAAGGTGTTAATTATAGTGGTGGTTTTTATACACGTAATAGTGGTGATGCTAACGCAATCGGATTCGATAATCAGGTGAGTTCTATTAAAATATTAAGTACTTTTTGATTGCGGGTAATCGTTTAAATAATTGGCACTAACCGAGAGTTAGTGCCAATGTTATTTGGTCAATTTAGTTTATTGAAATACTTTTAATAATTTGTTGTGCAATGTATTTGTGCATTGCTGTCGTCGGGTGAGTAACCCCCCAAAAAACATATTTGTCTGAGCCATGTTTCGCGCAATCATTAGTAAGCGCATGACTTATTAGGTAATCTTTAGAAGAACTGCGATTGATATCCATACAAGCATCTTTTGCATTCACAAAGCCGTATTTTTTTGGCTCAGAAGTGACATTTTCAAATATTTGGTATGCGTCGACAAACGTAATATTGAAGCCTTGTTGTTTATAATAAGCAGCTTGTTCTTTTATAAAGAGATTGAATTGTTTAATTTGCTGACTAACTAAAGCAACTCTATCTGCGGTGGCGTATTTAAATTGAGGTGCTTTACTCGCATCTGGTAACGTCATTAGTAAAATATTTTTGGCACCCGCATCGGTTAAACGAATCAAAGCTGTACTATAATCACTTTTTACTTCAGTCACATTACGGTCGTAATTCATAAAATCATTAAGGCCAAATTCTAGAGTAAATAACGTATTTTTAATGTGATAATTTTTTGCAGATTTCATGTATGTGTTGAACGATGAAATTTGATCATAAATACCGGTAAGAATACCATATTCATTTACACCTGCGGCACCACCGACGGCCCAGTTATATAATGGTAGCTGCTTAGCGTTGGCGAGATATTCAGTCCAAACAAGACCGTTACTGAAGTGACCTAGGAACCAACTATTACTATTTGGAAATAGCCATTGTGAGCCATTGAAAGTATTACCTGTATCTGAAAGACTATCACCAAAAGCAACGATTCTATTGATTGTATTAGCTTGATTTGCAGTATCATTACTCCAAATGGTGTGGCTATAAGATGCCTTTATATCTGAAGCATAGAATGTAATATCAGCATTTTTATTATCAGAATCAATAGATGCCGCACAGCGTTGTGCTATAGCCTTATTTGACACATCAGTATAAAACATATTTTTAAATGAGATAGACGACCACCAATAACCTGGTAGCTTATAATAACTATTATCACTATTTTTAGCCCACACCCAATCTGTTGCTGGTTCATCGTGGCTAATACTGGTGCGATACCAACATTTTACATAGGTGTAAGTATTGTTAGCATAGGGAACAAAATTTTGCTGTGGTGAATGGTTTTTAATATGTTGAACGTTATTAGAAGCAGTTGCAGCAAAAGGGAATAATAACGTTAATAGTAAATATGCCTTGTTCATGACCGTCCTTTATTTTAAGAGTTGTATTAACGAGGGTTTTAATAACCGAGATAATTAACACATAGAAACAATGTAAATAATTGCATTGTTTGGTTACATTAATAGAGCTATTGATAAGAGTCAGGTTTTATATTCCATAGTGGGATACTCTTCTAATAAATTGATTATTTTAGCTTTATTTGTATTGATTATCAGTCATATAGTATCTACATCTGAACGTTCCAGTTGCTGCATATTCTTATGGTGAATGATTTAAATCTAATGGAATACTGATATTTCAATAAAGAATGTCTGTAAAAAGTGTTTTGTTATGATAGCTATGATTGTCATTACAGATGATGAATCTGTAGAAATGCATTATTAAATGGTAATGATATTGTTAATGTAAAGCGGAGTGATTTGGTGAGTTACGATGGAGATATGCCGGTTGTGTTTTATGTTATAATACCGTCAGTGTTTCCAATTAGATAAATGAACTATGCTTGGCTATTACCTCCATACAAAAAATGCACAACAGGCATTAGATGCCATCAAAAAAGGACTCTCTAGCGTTCGAATATCGACAGATCTTAATCTTACTGAGCAAGACTTTGTAGTGAACGATCAAGGCTTAATTCTTGATGAAGAGAATCATCTTTCTATTGCTGATCTGAAAAAAATCGTTAAAAAAACACAAAGAATTTATCTTTGTAATGATGGTTATATGGATCCATTAGAAGATCGCAGTGTGGGTTATTACAAATTAGCACCAACAGAAGGTGCGCCACTACTTGAGATCAGTGGTGTTAAAATGCACATTTCAAAAGGCACTGATCCTTTTAAAAGTGCGTCAGAAATGGCCAAACAAGCAGTTCGCTGTGGCGACAATGTTCTCGATTGTTGTAGTGGTTTAGGTTATGCCGCGATTGCTGCTCACCGTTTAGGTGCTAAAAAAGTATTAACGATTGAATTAAGTGAATCGGTAATGGGTTTACGTGCGCAGAATCCTTGGTCACGTGATTTGAACAATGATGGCATTGAACAACGTCAGGGCAGCAGCTTTGAGTTGATTGAGACAATGCCTTCCATATCTTTTGATGCAGTTATTCACGATCCACCACGTTTTTCTCTTGCTGGTGAACTTTACAGTGAAGAGTTCTATAGTGAGATTTACCGTGTGTTACGTCAAGATGGACGTCTTTTCCATTATACGGGTAATCCGCATATCATGAAGAAAGGCAGTGGTTTTGTTGATGGAGTTATTCGTCGATTAAAAGCAGTTGGCTTTAAAAATGTGCAGAAAATTGATCATTTAATGGGTGTGAGTGCCCAAAAGTAATGTGATAGAGCTGGAGCCGCAGGGCAATTATACGTAGTGTTGTGAGTAATTGCCGCGGCTCCTTTTTATAACAGTCTTATAATGAGTTATTTTTACTGTTCTTTATAACATGATGTTCTTTATTTCCAGGATGATGAAATTTTGAGTTGAGCACTCTATTGTTAACAACAATTGGCGTTTCTATTTTTTGACTGATCTTTTTGTTATTTGGGTTATGGAATTTCGAATTTATAATATCAGTGCTAGAGAAAGCCGAACTTGAAACAAATAATAAACAGAAAATAAAAGAAAGTTTCATATGAATTGTCCTTTTTTCATGTGCATACTTATAATTTTATACGTTATAGCTATATCAGGCTGTCGATGTTATACAAGTATGCGAATAAACTTATACCTATCGTTATGCCATTGTAATGATATTTATCAAAGACAATTATTACTGATATGTGATCGACATCAAACGTGAAATAAATCAGATTATGCTGTTATGGAAAGATTTTTGATAGCCATTATGCATTTATAACAGCAATCAAATTATTAATTATCGTTAAAAATAACATTGAGATACATTTCTTTTGCCATAGGAATGAGATTAGTGTTTTTAGTTATTTGCAACGATGCTAGTAGGCCATTAAAAATCAATTCTGCTTGCTGTGATTTAAGTTCTGCATTTTTAATATTATTTTCAATTAACAATCTTTTGATCATGTCGACACGCATATTTTTATAGCCACTGCATATCTCAGCAATGTTATCGTCAGTATGATTAAATTCACTATAGGCTAATTGAAAATAACACCCATTAAATAAATCATCTTTTACCAATGCGACTAATAGATCAAATCGTTCTGATAGTTTTTGTTCAAGTGTTAATGTTGGATCTGCGAAAGTAAGATTAAGATGATTTAGCGCGCGTTCGCTAAATAAATTTAATGCTTCTTTTATAAGGTTTTCTTTTGAAGTGAAATACTTATAGATGGTTGCTTTTGATACTCCTGTTGCCGTCGTAATCGTATCCATACTCGTGCCATGGAAGCCATATTGCGCGCATAAAGTGATTGTTTTATTAATAATATTCAATCGTTTTTCTTGTTGTTTACTCATAAACTTTCACCTCTGTTGTCGTTCTATTGATCATAACAAAATAAACTGTTTAGTTCAAAACTCTTGACAGATGCTAACTTACTCACTAAATTGAACTAAACGGTTCAGTTCAATTTAGATAGGTAGGATAATTATGGATAGTTTAAGGACAAGTACAGTATCGCCACCAGCAACAACTTTAGGGTATAAATTGGGGGTTTTCGGTGTTGTGTTAGTTTTATTGTGGATTGGCATTTTTAAATTTACGCCAACAGAAGCTGCAGCAATTGAGCCGCTTATTAAAAACCACCCTTTAATGGGTTGGACATATCACTTTTTTTCGGTTCAAACCGTGTCTAATCTGGTTGGTTTAAGTGAGATAGTAGTGGCAATTGGCCTTATTTATGGTTTCTTTAATCCTAGAGTAGGTTATTTTT
Organism: Photobacterium sp. S4TG1; assembly: GCF_036040035.1. Lineage (NCBI taxonomy): Bacteria > Pseudomonadati > Pseudomonadota > Gammaproteobacteria > Vibrionales > Vibrionaceae > Photobacterium > Photobacterium sp. S4TG1. The sequence goes on along the minus strand of NZ_JAYXUH010000006.1, from coordinate 180,476 downwards.
CTGGCCTTATCGCTAGCGCTATTTTTATAGTGACACTTAGTTTCTTATTTACGACACCCAATACTTGGAAAATAGTGGATAGTGTTCCTGTAGCGAACTTCTTTTTAGTCAAAGACATTCTCTTTTTAGCCATAGCAATAATGGTTGTCGAACACAATAAAAAATTATTAGCTCATAAATCACAATAGGAGATTATTATGAAATACGTTATAAATGCTTTTTTAATTACGGTTATTAGTTTAGTTTCTTATACTGCATCAGCAAAAGATGGTGATTTTATGGGAACCATTAGTTTTGATAAACCGACTACTAATACTATTATGTTACAAAGATACATGAAGAAATCATCAATTGATAAATCACATTCTGGAGTATTAATAAAGCAGAAGGTGACAATGCTTAGTTTTCAAGAAAAACTACTATCAGCAGCAGATAAGTAATTATAAAAATAAGACTATTCTATAATATAAAGCGGCACTCTTTGAATATTAGGAGTGTCGCAGTTATATGACCATAGCAAATTTAGAGGTAATATATAGTCATTCAATTAATGTAAATATAATCGGAGTCATAATAGTAATGGTGTTACCTATACAATTTATTGCAACTGATATGGATGGTACTTTACTCAATGATATGAATGAGTTACCGCATGATTTTCTGAGTGTTTTTAATGCACTAGATGAAAAAAATATTTTATTTGCGGCTGCGTCTGGGCGACAATATTTCACTTTATTAAAAATGTTTGAGTCTATTAAGGATCGCATACTTTTTATTGCCGAAAATGGCACTTTGGTGATGTATCAAGGTAAAGAGCTTTACAGTGCAACGATCCCTAAAAATGAAACTGATATTATTATAAATACCGTCCGTGCTGTCGAAAATAGTCATATTGTTTTATGTGGTAAAAAATCAGCTTATACAGAGACCAAAGATAAGCAAGCTCAGCAAGAAATCATGAAGTATTGTCATCATATTATGTTTGTTGATGATTTATTAGATGTTGATGATGAAGTGATTAAAATATCAGTATTGAACTTTAACGGTACTGAAGAGCATGTTTATCCTTGTGTTGCCCCTTTATTTGCGTCAACACACCAAGTAGTTGTGAGTGGTAAAACATGGTTAGACTTTATGGATAAGCAAGCATCAAAAGGGCAAGCTATTAAAGCTATGCGTGATCAATTTGGATTTACGTTTGAAAATAGTATGAGTTTTGGTGATTTCTTTAATGATGTAGAGATGCTTAATGAAACTTATTTTAGTTACGCTATGGGCAATGCTCATCCTGAAATCAAGAAATTAGCTCGATTTATTGCGCCAAGTAACAACCAACAGGGGGTTATTACTGTCATTAAGCAACAGGTGTTACGTTGTAACGAAAAAGAATAGTTAGTATGTATTGATAATCTAAATAAGACAGTAAATTCCATTGACAAATATTGATAATGAATTACATTCTTATTTAGGTTGTTATATGTTGCATAGCTAAGGAGCATTTAATGAATACTGATGAACTATTTCCTTTATATGTCATTATTTCTGTTGCTGTTTTTTTATTCTTTATGTTCTTTTTATTTATCCAGTTATACCTAAAAGCAAAAAAAGAAAATATCGGGGGCTGTTGTATTGCAGAAGTAAAACCAACATCAAATAAAAAAAGGAACACCAACCATCACTAATCGTTTTGTTGAAAACACCATTATGTAATGTAATGGTGTTTTTTGCATTTAACGGAAGAAAGTTGATATTATGTGTTCACTTTACGATAAGTTATGAGCACATTATTTAATGTAGATCAGCTTTTACAGCTCGAGGCATTGGCTTTTTGATTAAAATTAACGTCATTAACAGGTAGAATATTCATCATTAATAAAATGTTGGAATAATTACTGTTTATGACATCTCCAATCAAATTTATCGCAACAGACATGGATGGCACGTTACTGAGCGATGAGAAAGTACTTCCTGCTGATTTTTATGATGTGTTTAATCAACTTGATGCTAAAAACATTCTCTTTGCTGCTGCATCTGGTCGCCAGTATCAGAGCTTAGCAAATACGTTTGAGCCGATTAAGAATAAGATGTTATTTATTGCTGAAAACGGCACATTAGTGATGTATCAAGGAAAAGAACTCTACAGTTCTACCATTCCTACCCCTGAAATTCATACTATTATTAATAGCATTAAAACGATTGATAATACCTTCATTGTCCTCTGCGGTAAAAACTCTGCTTATACTGAAACAACCGATGCACATGCGTTAGAAGAAATTAAAAAATATTACCATAATCTTGAATTTGTAGATGATTTATTAGCTGTAGATGATGAATTCATTAAGATTGCGGTACTTAATTTTAACGGCACAGAGCCGCTGGTATACCCAATTATTGCACCATTATATGCTCAAACTCACCAGGTCGTGATCAGTGCTAAAGTATGGCTTGATGTGATGCACAAAACGGCCTCTAAAGGTGCAGCAATTAAAGAATTACAACGTATTTTCGATTTTACATTTGAAGAAAGTATGAGTTTTGGTGATTTCTTAAATGATGTGGAAATGCTGAAAGAAACTTATTTTAGTTATGCGATGGATAATGCGCATCCAGAAATTAAACAACTAGCACGCTTTCATGCACCAAGTAATAATGACCAAGGTGTAATGACCGTTATTAAAGAGAGAGTATTAAGCTAAAATTTTCACAGGGTGTTGATTTTATATGGATATTAACAAATTATTCAAATCATTTTGATGATGATGTTTTTAAATATAATAAAGCAACGCTGTGAGTTGTATTTTTATACTTAAATAAAGGGAAAGGAATGTCACCCCAACGCATATTTGCCAGTGTCGCACTTGTTATTGCTTTAGGATCGTTAGAAAAAAGTATTGTTACTACACCGTTATCCATTATTGGTCAGGATCTTAACGCAGGACAAGCATTAACGTGGGTGGTTACCGCCTATTTATTAGCGGCGACTGCCGTTCTTCCTGTATACGGTAAATTAAGCGATATTTTTGGTCGTGTTAAAATGCTCAATGTGAGTATTGTTTTATTCATGTTGGGATCAACTGCATGTGGTTTATCTGAGACGTTAGGTCAATTAATTGCAAGTCGTGTTTTACAAGGTCTTGGTGGTGGTGGCCTAATAGCATTAGCATTTACGGTGATAGCAGACAGTATTCCTGCTCGTATTGTGGGTAAATATCAAGGCTATATATCCATTGTTTATGCCGTATCTAGTATTGCCGGACCGCTATTGGGGGGCTTTTTTGCTGAGCATCTTAACTGGCGCTGGATCTTTTGGGTCAATTTACCATTAGGTTTACTGGCTTTATTGATGGTTAATCGTACTTTATCTCATTTAAGTAAAGGTCGAAAGTCACCCTTTGACTGGAAAGGGGCTGCGTTACTTATCTGTGTGACGACATTGGTGTTGTTACTGTTATCTCCTGAGTCACAACTGCCTATAGATTGGTTGTCAGGTGCGTTATTATTATCATTTATCTTACTTTACATTGTTGAAAAATTTGCGAAAGATCCGATTCTTCCTGCTCGTCTAGCACGTTTACCTGGTTATTTAGTTAGTGTGAGTTTGATTTTATGTTCACAGTTATTGATGTTTGCAGTGTTAGTGTATTTTCCTTTGCAGCTTCAATGGCAAAAAGGGCTGACGGCATCAGAGAGCGGATTATTTATGATGATCTTTATGTTTAGTATTACGACTGGTGCATTTATTGGCGGTAAGTTAATTGCACGGTGGGGTAATTATAAGATTTTCGTGATGCTCGGATTTTTAATGGCGTCATTGGCTTTATGGCAATTACATTTTGATTTTGAAGTGAAAATAGCGCTTATTTTTGCCGGCCTTGGACTTGGCTTTACCTTGCCAGCTTTAAGTGTGGTTGTACAAAACGTATTACCGCCACGAGATCGTGGTATTGGTATGTCGTTGTTTAATTTTGGGCGTGAGTTGGGTGGTGCTATTGGGGTCGCAGTATGTTCTGCGATTTTTCATTTTCAATTGCCTGACAATGTGTTGGCAAGCAGTAGCAATGGGTTAGCTGGTGTAGATAGTCAATTGTTAGCATCAGGGTTTAATTCAACGTATCTTATGATGGCTGTTGTCGCAGTTATTGCGCTTATTTTAGCAGCGTTCGCATTAAAGAAACGTCCATTATCTGATGAAGTTGAGTTTGATTCTGAGTAAAAGTCGCTTGAAATAACGTGATAGAAAACCAGAGGGTAATTGCTAAATAAAACGAATTAGTCACAGTATTATTATTTAGGGGTGAATGTCGTTAACTGAAAGTGATACAAATCTAACTATTAGGATTATTGAGTATCTCCTTTAATTTGATAGGAGTAATGTCTTTATTCAAGAATACTAATATTCAGAGGTGATTATGAGTTTGTTTTATGTTGATAAAAATGCGCAAGATAACGGCGATCATGAAATTCATACAGCAACATGTAGCCATAGCCCTGGTTTGAAAAATTGTGATGCACTTGGTTATCACACGGCTTGTAGTACAGCATTAGAGGCGGCTAAAAAGATATATCCTCAATCAAATGGTTGCTATTACTGCTCATATTCCAGCTATACATCTGAAAGTAAGTAAAATATTACTAGCGGCGTAATAATACAGATTGCGTCGCTATTTTTTGTCTGCAATTTATTACCCACATTGAACCTTTAAGCGTGCAGCGTTAAATAAATTGCTGATATTCACGCGCCATAATCATAATCTAGTGTAGTATTCTTGCTATAGATAGCGTCAGCGTTAAAGGGTTAAAATGGAAATCGATTATAAAGTTAATCATCCAATCACAGTAGATCAATACATCGAGTTAATGAATAAAACCACATTTATTGCACCTTTACCGGTTAATGAAGCGGTTGTGCAGGGTCTATTAAGCAATAGTAATTTAATTGTGACGGCATGGGTTGATGGGCAACTTGTAGGTTTAGCGCGTTCAATGACAGATTTCTATGCTTGCTGCTATTTATCTGACCTTGCGGTTGATGAAAGTGTGCAATCGATGGGTATTGGTAAATATCTTGTTTTAGTAACAGCAGAATCTGTGGCTGAGAGCTGTAAGATTGTTTCATCATCCGCGTCAGAAGCCGCAGGGTATTATTCTAAAATTGGTTTTAAGGAACAGAGTAGTACGTGGGTATTAACCGATATAAGTGAGTTAGTCTTACCTTAAAATAACGGTTCTATTGATTGTTATGCGGTGTACGCTATATAAAGTCATAATAAGTGAGTAATAAGAAGATCTGATTATTGTCTTGTCTATCTATTGACCATGTTAGTAGATCAATGTAAAAAAATAGAGATTGGACTATCATATTACTTGCTATAAATCTGTATCTTGGTGTAATTTCTCACCACTATTTATTTTTGGAATAATGATCATGCCAAAGGCTAGTGATATTAAAAAATTTGCTGCTATTGAACTTAACGGTAAAGTAGCTTTAGTTAAAGAAATTACTAAGCTAACGCCTAGTGGTCGTGCAGGCGCAAGTCTGTACCGTATGCGTATTTATGATGTTGCAACGGGCTCAAAATCAGATGTTAGCTTTAAAGCTGATGAAATGATTACATTGGCTGATTTCCGTCGTCAAAAAGCATCTTTTTCATACATCGATGGTGAAGAATATGTGTTTATGGATGATGAAGATTACACTCCATACACTTTCACTAAAGAAGCAATTGCTGAAGAGTTATTGTTCATCAATGAAGATACTAAAGGTATTGAAGTATTGACTGTAGATGGTGCACCTGTTGCATTAGAACTACCAGCAACAGTAGAACTAACAATTGTTGAAACAGATCCGTCAATTAAAGGCGCATCTGCAAGTGCTCGTACTAAGCCTGCAACATTATCTACAGGTCTTGTAGTTCAAGTTCCTGAGTACATTGCAAATGGCGAAAAAATTAAAATTAACACAGCTGAACATAAGTTCATGAGCCGTGCTGATAAATAATATTTAGTTATTATTACTTTATAAAGCCAGTGTCGTTTATTCGACGCTGGCTTTTTTATACTCACTACAAACATAATGCATAGGGAATAATGTGGCTAAGACAATGACAATAGGCGTTGCTAAAAAAGAAGAAATACACGCAGTGTATCAGCTAGAACAGCGGCTATTTGGTGATAATTGCTATCCTGATTTTTTTATTCGTCAAGCTTATGATTGTTGGCCGGCTGGCTTATTAGTTGCTCGCGAACAAGATAATGTTGTTGGCTATGTGCTGTGTGCGCCTCAGTTTAATAGTATGTCGTTAAAGATGACAGAAGGGTGGATATTAGCATTAGCTGTCGATGCTAGCGTACAGGGACGTGGGGTGGGTAAGAAACTAATGCAAGAAGCGATGGTGGCACTAACTGGATGTGAAAAGTTGTGGCTAACGGTACATCCGAATAATCATGCTAAAAAACTGTATCAACAGCTCGGTTTTACGGATGTAGAACAAGAAAGCGATTATTTTGGTTTTGATCAACCTCGAGTGAAAATGGTGTGCGTGGCTGTGTGATCTGCAGGTATAAAAAATAGTTATAAAAAAGGGTATCTTAGATACCCTTTACTTCTTTCAACTGTTCGTTGAAAAATTAAACGCGCTCAACGTTAGCAGCTTGAGGACCTTTTTGGCCTTGCTCAACGTCAAAAGAAACTTTTTGACCTTCAGCTAGAGATTTGAAGCCTTCACCAGTAATAGCACGGAAGTGAACGAATACGTCAGCGCCGCCATTGTCTTGAGTGATAAAACCGAAACCTTTCTCATCGTTGAACCACTTAACGATACCAGTTGCTTTAGACATGTTATGTCTCCTGAAAAAATAAATTAGTAGCGCACATTACGCTGTTTTACTTATGTACAAAAGAATAATGAAGCGCTTCAGGACAACTGTGAATATTTGAACAGTGTATCGAAGTTTTCTCTTTCAATTTGTTGCATAAATAGGCCTTTAATAAAACCATGAGTATTAGGCCATTTTCACTTTAAAAGGGCAAGTTTCTCTTGTAAGAACAAACCAATAATGTGACCCCTTTAACAAAATAGCTTGTTGAATTTTTATGCTGTTGATTGCTTATTGTGGTAGGGGGTACAGAATAGAAATCAAATTCGTTTTTTATTATATATCAAACAGTATTAGCGTTTACTAAGCTTGCATTTATACGGTGGTATCGAAGATCTTTATGGTTTTTCGAAGTTGTATAATATAACTGAAATAGAAAAAGGGCCCAATGAGCCCTTTGTTTAATATTGTTCAAGGTTACTTTACTAGACTCTTTCAACGTTTGCCGCTTGAAGACCTTTAGGACCTTGTTCTGTTTCGTAAGATACTTTCTGGCCTTCAGCTAGGGTTTTAAAGCCATCACCACTAATCGCACGGAAGTGTACAAATACATCAGCACCGCCGTCATCTTGAGTGATAAAACCAAACCCTTTCTCTTCGTTAAACCACTTAACGGTACCTGTTGCTTTTGACATGTTGTCTCCTGATCAATCTATTCATCACACGTTATAGCCAATATTTGATTACGGAGCGATTTGAGTGTTGAACTCTGTTGCTGATCATGAAGATGACAGCGAAGATATCCTTGTTCAGATTGCTTTAATTGTAAATAAGTACTGGTCTACTATGAAGATTAGGTGGAGATCGGTGATTTGCAAATCAAATTGGTTATTTTTTATAAAGAAAACGTAATTATTAAAGTGTCATCATTATTTCTTCGGTTGTTCATCTCTATGTCTTCTTTATTGGTAATTATCTCAAATGTTTCTTGAACGAAATCAAAGCACACTTAAATAATAAAGGGCATAATTTAGACAAGGAAAAATCTTTGAGCGTATGTTAACGCACCATCTAGATGATAATCTGCGGGTATTACTTGAGTTTACAGCAGATTTTCTGTTATAACGATTTTAGAAAAAAACTGAGACTCGACGGTTATGTACTAGGAAGTGCATTTTTCCTAATTATTAGCATTAAATCAGTTTCACAAGGCTTTATTTTCAGACTAAGGACAAAACATGAACAACATCCTTGAACTTGTTCGTCAGACTCGCCGTAAAAATAAACTTAAACGCGAGATTCTAGATAACGATCGTAAAATTCGTGATAACCGTAAGCGTGTAGAATTACTAGAAAACATGCTGGATTATATCAAACCAGATATGAGTCACGATCAAATTTTAGAAATCATCGAAAACATGAAAGGTGATTACGAAGATCGTGTTGATGATCATATCATCATCAGTGCTGAGCTATCTAAAGAGCGTCGTGACGTTAGCAAAAACGTTAAAGACCTTAAAAAAGCAGAAATTACAGCACACAAACATAACTAATTTTATGTATGTAGGCTAATAAAGACCTGGGCTATTATGCTCAGGTTTTTTTTGTTTATTTTTTATGGCAATGTTTAGGTAAGAGTAAGCGAATAATGACAAGGCATAAAAAGAGCCCGAAACGATTCCTGTGTCGGGCTTAGGGGAATGGCTCACTAATGAGCCTTGCGCTAACTGGTTATGTCTGGAATTTGATTACACTATCAATATTAGTTTAGCTTTGACGATTTTCCAGTTTTTATAACGAGCTATTGCTTATTTCATCAATAAACGGGTGGTTAACTTTGGCGCATTGAATAAAATTAGATATCAAACAAGTTAGTATCGCGTACTAATTCGCGAGGTAAACCATTTTTAATTCGATTTCCAACCCATTTACCGATGCCAATAGGGTAATCACGGTAAGTGACAATAACTTCACCTTTACCTGTTAAGTCTTCAGGGCGAATATCTCGTCCCATAAACCACTCTTTAGCTTGTGCTGCGGTTAATGCGATAACAACGGATTCTTGACCTGTCGCCAGTGTCATGATCGCTTCATGCTGCCAGCGATAACCTTTCTTATGTTGTTCAGCAAGCTTAATACCGATACGTTGGAAGCGAATTTCACCAATTAATGGTTTAATTTGTGACGGGAATAGCCACACTTCTTTATCACGTAGCCAAATATCACTGTTGGTTGATAACGTGATATTAAGATCGGTATTGAGTTGTTCAGCAATCAGTTGTTGTTCATCGGCTTTAACTTGAGTAAATGGGAATTTGCCCATCCGTTTTTTAACTGGATCGGTGTCAACGGAAGCATGTTTACGAATCCGTGCAACAAAGAAGCCTTCACTGTCAAAAACCTGAGGATAAACGTGTAAGAAGCCTTCAGTCGTTAATGCTTTGGGTGCGCCTTCAAATAAATGTTCTAAAGACTCAAATTCAACGGCATCACCAAAGGTTTCTTTTAGGTAATGACAGACTTCTTGGTTTTCACGCTGGTTAAGGGTACAGGTTGAATACACCATAACGCCGCCTGGTTTTAATGCTTGGAATGCACTAACAATTAATTTGCGTTGTACTGCGGCAATTTCATCGATGGATTCAAGACTCCAGTTAGCCATAGCATCATCGTCTTTGCGAATTGCCCCTTCACCTGAACAGGGTGCATCGAGCAAGATAGAGTCAAATGCTTCTGGTGCCCACGTACCGAATACACAGCCATCAAAATGCGTTAAAGCCACGTTATGGACGCCACAACGCTGTAGGTTTGCATGTAATACTTTAATACGGCTTGCAGCAAGTTCATTTGCCACTAATGCGCCTTGGTTTTGCATTGCACACGCTATTTGAGTTGTTTTAGAACCTGGCGCTGATGCCATATCAAGCACGCAATCAAGGGCATCATTGTTATCAAGTAAAGCAGTAACCGGCATCATTGAACTGGCTTCTTGAATATAAAACAGTCCAGCCATATGTTCGGCAGTATTACCTAATGAAACGCTTTCTTCATCCTCACGTTTGATCCAAAAGCCCGTATCACACCAAGGAACAGGGGTTAACGTCCAATCTTTATCAGCAACGCGAGTAAGAAAATCGGCCACACTTATTTTAAGTGTATTAACGCGAATGCTACGACGTAACGGCGTTTTACAACAGCTAATAAATTCATCAATACTCAGGTTTTCTGGCATTGTATGCTTGATGAGATCAATAAAAGCGTCAGGGATATAGATATTTGGATGCAAGGTAGCACTCTCTGTCAAACTAGCAATATCGGGATTCTATACTAAATAGGAACAAATATATATCAGCTATCTATGCTTCTAAGTCTGTTATAGGTAAGGAAGGATTGTCATTTTTATATTGTGAACAAAAACCGTATTTATTTGCGTTAAGCGATCAAAAAAGGAGCATTAGATGCTCCTTTTTATTAGCGGCCTATATGATTATTTAGCTGGAATAGCCGTACGCCAGTTTACCCATTGTGGATTCACTTCTTTATTAAGCAAAAAGTGCTTGCCCTGTTTGGCTTGTGGAGCCAAGGGTTGTGTTGCTGGCGTTGCAAATGAAATTCCACCGCGTAATAAGCTATCAAATGTTCCTGCTTTTACTTTGGCGCCTGTAATGCCTACATCGACATTTAGACCTGAAGCATTCCAGAAGACGCTATTAGTACGAACAAGATGACGATATTTTTGTTCGATTTGAACTGTGATTAAAACGCGATCTGCTAACGCACCTAAAGCGACATTAATAACTTGTCCAACTTGAATGTCGCGGTAAAGTAGCGGTGTCCCTTCACTGACCGAGCCGCGTTCTTCGCTTTCAAGAATAAATGTTTTTCCTGCATCAAATAATTCAGCTGAGCCTAATTTAAAGCGATGAGCACTAACACCGTTACCGGGTTGTACGGCAATATATGAGCTTAATAACGAGTCTAAGTTTTCACTGCCACTTAAACTGATTTTTGGCTTAACTACCCAAAAATAGCTATCTTTACGCGCAACGATATTGGCATATTGAGGGAATAAGCGCGCTTCAACGGTTACATTATTATGATCAAAATTTGGTTTGATGTTATCTACTTTACCAATGATTACGCCTTGGTATTTTATTGCGGTTGATGATGAGATTGAACGAGCATCATCAGCGGTTAATGTGATCATAACGCCAAAATGTTGAGCATCATTCAAACTTGAGTAAAGCTTATAATCATTTCCTGAACGATTAACCACTCCTTTGATTGAATCAAAGGCAATGCCACCTTTTAAGAGGGTTGAGAGTGGGTCAGCTTTGATCTTTACGCCGTTAAGTCCAGCTTCAACTTCAACCCCTGAACGGTTCCAAAAGACGGTGTTATTGTCGATTAAATGGCGGTATTGCTTCTGAATGTTGAGTTTAATTTCAACCCCTGATGTCGTAAGTGAAAAACTGGTGATTTCACCCACTTGTAGATTACGATAAAGTACAGGGCTACCTTCAGAAATAGGAGGTAAGTCTTTCGCGACTAATGTAAGCGTCGTAAATCCTTTTAATTTTTCATCTGCAAGCTTAGCTAAGTGTCTATTTTTAAATAGTGAATAATGCTTTTTAATGCCAGGTTTACCACTAGCAGTAAAGCTTATTGCACTGCTTATTAGTTGATCTGCTGCGGGAATGGAAACATCAACACCTTTGTTACTGATATTAGCTTCAATGCCACCATCAATAAAGAAACGACTATGAGAGCGAACTAAATGGGTATATTGAGGTTGAACTAAAGCATCAAATCTAACCTGATCACCATCAAGTTTTACGGCAGTAATATGGCCAACATCAATGCCACGATAACGCAAGGTTGTTCCTGACTTGATGCCATAACTCTTGTCTGCAAAAAGAGAGAATACAGCAACGCCAGGCTGTTGTTCTTCAAGTGTGTTTTGGGTGATAGCCGTAAAGTGACGGGTTTTTTTACCTTCTCCGGGAATTAAGCGTAGGTAGTTACCACGTACAAGGTTGCCAATATTTTTAACACCAGACAGTGAGACTTGTGCTTCTTCAAGTAATAGTCGAGATCCACTGTTGAGTAAATCACTCATGCTCGGTTCAATTGCAGCGTGGGCGACAATTTTATTGGTTTTCTCATCCAATTTTAAATCAGAAATTTTACCTATTTGAAGGCCTCGATACATGATAGGTGCACTGGAATTGCTCACATCATTGTTATCTGGCAAAGTAACTGTGATCGCAATACCTCGGCCTGCGGTATTAATGTCAGGGTAGAGATTAAATAAATGTCCTTCATCAATAGGTTTGCCTTCATCTGGTGAATCAAAGGCAATAGCCCCTGCAATGAGTGCCGATAGACTTTCAAATTGAACATCAACACCATTAAAACCAATGTTGGCATTGACGCCACTGACATTCCAAAAGCGGCTTTTATTCGTTACGAGGTTGGCGTAACGAGGCTTGATGAGTGCGTCTATTAATACTTCTTTTTTATTGGCACTTAATGTGTAGTTATAGATTTCACCAACTGGGATTTTTTTATAGAAGATTTGAGATCCAATACTCAATGAGCCTAAATTAGGGGCTTTTAATTGTAGTGTTAAGCCATTGTGTGCAGGTAAGTTCGCGGGTTGGTTTTCTAGTGCAGTAAACTTGGTTGCAAATTCACCTGCGCCGGGTTGAAGGGCAATATAATTACCCGATACAAGGGCATCTAACCCTGAAATACCTGTAATGGATGCTTTGGGTTTAACGAGCCAAAATTGAGTATGTGTGTGCAATGTTTTGACCGCTTCAGGATAAATATCAGCGGAAACATAAATGCTTTTAAGATCTTTTGACAATGTTACATCGCGAACGATGCCCACTTCTAAGCCTTGATAGCGAATGGTTGTACGGCCAGCAACTAAACCGACAGCATCATTAAAATGAATTTGAATACGCTCACCACCTTCATTAATGGCTTTATATAATAACCAGCCGGCAACAATAATGGCGAGAAGAGGTAATAACCACAGAGGAGATAAGCCGCGATCACGGCGAATATTAACCTGTTGTGGTTGAGTATTATTTGGTTCGTTGTTCATATTTGTCCCAGATTAGACGAGAATCTAAGCTCTCAGCAGCTAACATTGTTAAGATAACGACCATGGCAAAAGCGATTGCGCCAGGTCCTGGTGTAAAATCAAGAATTTGTCCACGATCGATTAACGCAACCATAATCGCGATAACAAAAAGATCCATGACCGACCATTTGCCAATCCAATGCACTATTCTAAAAATACGCATTCGTTGTAAGCGGTGGCGTTGCTGTTTAAATTGAATGCATAACAATATATATGCTAGTCCAATGATTTTAGCGACGGGAACAACAATACTAGCCACAAAGATTATGATGGCAATGCCTGTCATTCCTGTTTTTACTAGCCCAGCGACTCCCGAAAAAATAGTATCTTCAATACGCTTACCATTATTCATAAAGATAGAAATAGGGTAAAGGTTTGCTGGCAAAATGAAAATACTTGCTGTAATTAGGTAAGCCCATGTTTTTTGCAATGACTTAGGAATTCGATGATCTAAATGGCTGTTGCAACGGCGGCAATTAGGTAATGCTTCTTGGGTTAATTGGCAACAGTGACAAACGGTATCAAGCTTATCACTGATATGTTCATCTTCTGGTTGCCATGCATCCCAATAACGACGAACGCTGATCTTAGTTAGTAATACTGATAATAGTATTTGCATACTGATTAAGCAGTATAAGCCCACGCCAACATAAATTTCTGCTACCTCTTGTACTTTAAAACATGAAATAGCCAAACTCACTAAAAAGACTTCTAGCATTGTCCATTGTTTTAAATGGGACAGAATCCATAGTGATACTTTAAAAATACGAAAGTGTCGAAACCGTAATGAGAACTGCGCACTTAACACAGCGCTGATCAGTAATAATGGAGCAATGGCACTACAAAAAAGAATTAATATCGCAACCGCAGGAAACGTTGGTGCAAGGGCGAGTGTTCCAGATGCGAGTGTTGCTGGAATCATTTGGCCAACCAGCCGAATGGTAATTAGCGGTAAACTAATAGTGGGGATATAAATAATAAGACAAGCAACCGCAAGCGCTAATTCTGCATTAAAATGTGCAATACCACCGCGATAGAGTCGAGTATGACAACGTGGGCAATAGGCACTGTGTCCTTGCGTTGCCGTTTCGGGCAGCACAAGTAAATCGCAGCCTGGGCAGCGTCGAGCCTTCGACATGGTGCGTTTCTTCCTTTTGTAATTAGGTGCACAAAAGCGCTCATTGAGTGACGAGTTATCCCTTGTTTATACAAACGTTGAATACTCTCAATGAACGCCGATTGATGCACACTATATTATTTTGCGCTGATGCTGGCTACTGCTTCGTGAGAATCGATATGATGAGACGGGCCTTCTGCTGACTGAATTGAGCCATAAAGTGTCTGATATAGTCCTTGTGTATTGACTAACTCTAAGTGCGTTCCTGATTGACTGACTAAACCATCTTCCAGCACATAAATAATGTCAGCTTGTTTTACTGCAGATAAACGATGAGCAACAATAAGCGTGGTTTTGTTTTTCAAAAAGCCATTAAGCGCTGTATGTAGTGCCGCTTCTGTGGCAGTGTCTAACGCTGATGTTGCTTCATCAAGAATAACAAATTCAGGATTGGTCAATACCATACGGGCAATAGCTAATCGTTGGCGTTGTCCTCCTGATAAGCGAATACCTTGACGACCAATTTCAGTCTCTAAACCGTGGGTCAAACGTTCTGTTACATCAGTAAGCTGAGCAATATCTAACGCTTGCCATAGTTCTTCATCACTAAATGATGCGCCAAGGGTTAAGTTATGACGTAACGTTTCATTAAATAACACGGGCTGCTGTAACACCACTGCCATTTTTTCACGTAAGGCTTCATAGCTAACGGCTTCAATAGGATGATTGTTTATTAAAATATCACCACTGCTTTTTTGATAAATACCTAATAGCAGCTGAATTAAGGTTGATTTACCACCGCCAGAGGCACCCACCAAAGCCACCCGTTTCCCTGCTGGAATATCAAGATTCAAACCGCACAGCACTTCTTTATCGTTATCATAAGAAAAATGTAAGTCACGAATGTTAATTGCAATAGTTTCCTCGCTATTAAAAGGGTAAACCGTAGCGGGGGGACGAACTTCTTCTTCCAAGGCTAATAAGGTATTGAGACGTTGCATAGCAGCTGCTGCACCATACCAAGCGAATTGAATACCCAATAATTCTTGAATTGGTCCTAACATAAACCATAGATAACTAAAGACAGCTAACATTTCACCAATGGTTAAATTACTAAATAACACCATCAGCATGGCGGCAGCACGAAATATTTCAAATCCGATTAAGAATAATAGGAAGGAAATACGGCCAGCAGCTTCTGATTGCCATGCATATTTATCTGCACTGTGACGAATATCACTGGCATTACCTTTTAATTGGTCTAAGAAATCACGTTCACGATTAGAGGCACGTAATTGGTACAAGCCATCTAAAACTTCAATTAAGTGGTGTTGAAATTTTTCGTAAGATTGATTTTCTTTGCGTTTTAAGTTTTTAACGCGGCTTCCCATTAGCTTGGATGCATAGACAACAATAGGGTTGATGATCAAAATGAAAAGCCCAAGCTTCCAATCTAGCCATAATAGAACGCCAGCAGTACCGACAACGGTAAGTAGCCCAATAATAAAGCGGCTTAATGTATCACCAACGAATTTATCAATCGTCTCGACATCAGTAATGAGGTGGGAACTAATACCGCCACTACCACGTTCTTCATACTGACGCATACTTATACGGCCTAATTTATCCAATAAATGTTGGCGTAAGTTATAGGTTATATCTTTTGATACTAATGTAAATTGTCTACTTTGCAGTATATTCAACGCCTGACTAGCTGTGCGCATTAATACAACTAAGACTAGTACTAGTAAAATATATCCCGTTGCATTGTGCCAAGCCGAAGGTAGAAGGGCGTTAAGATAAGTGATGCCTTCTCCTGGTTTATTCAATAAAACTTCATCCACCATCAGTGGCATTAAAAGTGGAATAGGCACACTGATTAAGGTGGCGATAACCGCAATAATGTTCGCAACAACTAATCTTGGTTTATGTAATGTCGCTTGTTGTAGCAACCAGGACCAATTAATCATAAGATGGTTCTTATCTTTCACTGTGAGAATAATTCCTATTATCAATTTTATTCTTGCTATTCTAACGGCTATATACGGAGTAAGCTATGGAAAATACAACCGCTTTTTATAATCGTCTCACCCAACAGGCATTGGCGTTGATTGAAGGTGAAACAGATCTTATTGCTAATATGTCTAATATTAGTGCGTTATTAAATATGGAGTTAGAACAAATTAATTGGGTTGGGTTTTATTTACTTAAACAAGACCAATTAGTCTTAGGTCCATTCCAAGGAAATCCCGCGTGTGTTCGCATTCCGGTTGGGCGAGGTGTGTGCGGTACCGCGATTTCTGAGAATAAAGTACAACGTATTGCTGATGTACATACTTTCCCTGGGCATATTGCTTGTGATGCTACAAGTAATTCAGAAATCGTTATTCCGCTTACAGTGAAAGGAAAATTAATCGGTGTGCTGGATATTGATAGCCCAAATTTGTCAAGATTTGACCAAAATGATGAACAAGGTCTAGTTTCTTTCGTAGAAGCACTACAAAAAGTACTCTAATTTCATGCTTTCGGTGGTTTTTCCGCGTTAGGTAATTATAATAGCAGCACTATTTCTTTTTGAACAAAGCACAAATAACGAGCAATCCTCGTTTATGTCAGGAAACTCCATGGAAAACTCTGAAAAGTTAACGAACAGTAAAGAAGTTATTGCATACATCGCTGAGCGTTTCCCAAAATGTTTCACTGTTGAAGGTGAAGCTAAGCCACTTAAAATTGGCATCTTCCAAGACCTTGCAGAGCGTCTTAATGAAGATCCAAAAGTAAGCAAGACTCAGTTACGTACAGCTTTACGTCAATACACATCTTCTTGGCGTTACCTTCACGGTGTTAAAGCGGGTGTGAACCGTGTTGATCTAGATGGTAATGATTGCGATGTTCTAGAGCAAGAGCACGTTGATCATGCGCTTAAAGCTTTAGAAGAAAGTAAAGCTAAAGTCCGTACTCGTCGTAAAGAGCAAGCAATTGCAAAAGCGGCTAAAGAAGGCGATGCTAAAAAAACACGAGCAAAAACAGTTAAATCTAACAACACTAAGCCAAAAACAGCTACTATTAAAAAGAAGCCTGTAGAGACAACACGTGCGCTTAATGCTGATGAAGTAATTGTAGGCAAAAATGTTCAAGTGAACATGGGTTCAGGTAACATGCCTGCGACTATTGTTGAAATTAACAAGGACGATGTGCGAGTTCGTTTAAATAATGGCCTAGTAATGGCTGTTAAAGCGGAGCACTTGCGTTCATAAAGGAGAATGCGCGACACATGAATTGTCGATTCCGTTTCTCACTGATAGCTGCTGGCATGGTACTAGCAGCTTCGGTTCAAGCCGCTGAGGCTAAGTATTCATTAAGTGATGTGCCGCATCTTGCTTCTGAAAAGCAGCATGCAACGGCGAGCACTAGAGTGGCTTCGCGTTATATGCGTTCTCACTATAAGCATTTTACACTTGATGATCAGTTTTCTGGACAAGTATTCAATCGTTATATTGAAATGCTTGATTATAATAAAAGCTTTCTTAACGCAACAGATGTCAAACAGTTTGGTAAATGGAAAAGCCAGTTAGATGATCAACTGAAATCAGGGAATACATCAGCTGCGTTTGATATTTTTAATAAAGTCCTTCAACGTCGTTTTGAACGGTATCAATTTGCACTTACGCAATTAAATACAGAAATCAAATTCGATGGTAAAGATGATTTTGTTATTGATCGTTCAGAGCTTGAATGGCCAAAAGACAATACTGAACTGAATGAGATTTGGCGACAGCGCGTTAAATATGATGCGCTAAATCTTAAGCTTACAGGAAAGAAGTGGCCTGAAATTCAAAAGACGTTAACTAAACGCTATAACAATGCGATTAAACGTTTAACACAAACACACAGTGAAGATGTATTTCAGCTATATATGAATGCTTTTTCACGTGAGGTCGATCCACATACAAGTTACTTATCGCCGCGTAATGCTGAACAATTTCAGGCAGAGATGAATCTGTCATTAGAAGGAATTGGTGCAGTATTGCAGGTTGAAGATGACTATACCAAAATTCGTTCTTTAGTTGCTGGTGGACCAGCGGCGAGCTCGAAAAAAATCACAGCAGGTGATCGCATTATTGGCGTAGGTCAAGAAGGCAAGAAAGTTGTTGATGTTATTGGTTGGCGTCTTGACGATGTTGTTCAGTTAATCAAAGGGCCTAAAGGCAGTAAGGTTATTCTGGATATACTACCTGAAGGCAATAATGCAAAGAGTTACACCGTAACTATTGTACGCGACAAGATTCGTCTTGAAGATCGTGCAGCGAAGTCGGAAGTGAAAACTGTCGATGGTAAAAAAATTGGTGTGCTTGAAATTCCAAGCTTTTATGTGGGACTATCAGAAGACACCAAAAAAGAACTGGTTAAATTAAACGATCAGAAAGTTGATGGTGTTGTGATCGACTTACGTAATAATGGCGGTGGCGCATTAACTGAAGCGACAGCATTGACAGGACTCTTTATTACAAGTGGGCCTGTAGTGCAAGTGCGTGATAGTTATGGTCGAATTAAAGTTAATGGTGATTCAGACGATCAAATTTCTTTTGATGGACCATTAACCGTATTAATTAACCGTTATAGCGCATCAGCTTCAGAAATTTTTGCGGCTGCTATGCAAGATTACGGACGTGCTATTGTTTTAGGTGAACAATCTTTTGGTAAAGGTACGGTGCAACAACACCGGTCATTAAATCATCTGTATGATTTATTCGATAAACCATTAGGCCATGTTCAATATACTATTCAAAAATTCTACCGTATTAATGGTGGAAGTACTCAGAATCTAGGTGTTGTGCCTGATATTTCTTTTCCTTCAGCTATTGATCCTGCTGAAACAGGAGAGAGTGTTGAAGATAATGCATTACCTTGGGATAGTATAAAGCCTGCAGGTTATAAGAAGTTACATAATTACAATACGCTTGTACCGATACTAACAGCTGATCACCAAGCCCGTATCAAAAATAATATGGAGTTTGGTTTTATCAATGAAGATATTTTGACCTATAAAAAGGAAAAAGATATCAATACGATTTCATTGAATGAAAAGACACGTGTAGCCGAGCAAGATAAAGAAGATTCAGATCGTTTAGCCCGCTTAAATAAACGTCAAAAAGTATTAGGTAAAAAGCCTTTTGCTGATTTGGATGCGGTGCCAAAAGATTATGAAGCGCCAGATGTTTATCTTGATGAAGCTGTCGCGATAACGGCTGATTTTAGTGATCAAAAACAATCGTAATAATGATTAACGGAACGACATTATCGTGTTGATGTCTCTATTATTAAAGCGCTCCTTAGGAGCGCTTTTTTTTGATCGTAGTTTTTGTGTCTTATTATTGAGATAAATTAAATCACAAAGTGTGATATTGCGCATATTTTTCATCGAAAATTAGGTTTCCCAACTAGCTTTAGTATATGACCTCTGCAGCTTGAAGAGGCAATACAAAAGCTAAAATATTCATCAAGGGGAAATGCGTATGATGAAGACGTTTTATTTTTTCTGGTTATTTATCTTGAGCTTGTTTAGTTTTCATTCTGTTGCTGATGATATTACTGAATTTGACTATCCTTTTTTATTAGGTAATTGGTATTGGTTTAGTGATAAACAAGAAGGTATTGAAAGTGATGGCGAACGGTATCGTGCAATGCATGTCATGTTCAAATCAGATTATCAATTTGCAATGCGCTTATTACGTATAGATGGTCAAGTTGAACAATGGACTGGTGGATATGATATTGATGATACTAATATCACTTTTATTTCCGCGGGTGAAGATGATCAGATTCATACTTATTTACTAAGTTATAATCGGTTTGTTCTTGATGGAGCTCAGTTTACTAAATTAGCACCTGAGCATTTAGCTGGAAATTGGAGCACAAAAGATATTTCAGGCCAAGATGTTGCTGACAATATTTCTGAGTTTACATTATCTCTACGACCAGACTTTTTATTCTCTGCTGAGATCTCCAATCTTGCAGGTAAAAAGAAAGAACACCGTGGTGTATATTATTTAGAAGATGATCAAATTGTATTGTTATATGAAGAAGGGCAACATGATAGTCGGTTTGTACTGAATGGCCATAATACCTTAACGTTAACGAATAAACATTTTGGAATGGAAGCGGTATTAAATCGAGACTGATGTAAATAGTGAAAAGCATTAATTATTATTATTATGAAAAAAAAGAGCGGACAATTACTTGTTCGCTCTTTTTATTGAATATTATTAAGAATCGTCAGTCGATTATTATTCGTTAACTAACTGGAATGCTGTGCGCAATTGATCAAGGTAGTTTTCATCACGACAAATACTTTTACCAGGTTCGTCCGATATCTTAGCGACAGGGCGACCTTCACATTCTGTTAGTTTTAACACGACATTCAGTGTTTTTACATTAGGCAGATCACAAGTAAGTTGTGTACCAATACCAAAGCTAACATTAATACGATCATTAAAATGTTTGTAAATAACTAATGCCTTATCAAGAGTGAGGCTATCAGAAAATACTAATGACTTTGTTTTTGGATCAATACCTAAATCTTGATAGTGTGCAATGGCTTTTTCACCCCAAGAAATAGGGTCGCCACTGTCATGACGCAAACCAATAAAACGCT
The DNA here is from genome assembly GCF_036040035.1 of Photobacterium sp. S4TG1. Taxonomy (NCBI): domain Bacteria; kingdom Pseudomonadati; phylum Pseudomonadota; class Gammaproteobacteria; order Vibrionales; family Vibrionaceae; genus Photobacterium; species Photobacterium sp. S4TG1. Next base: position 159,734 of record NZ_JAYXUH010000006.1, on the reverse strand, counting down.
CAGAAAGACGCTGATCGAAATCACGTAAGAAAGCATCCATATTGATACAGTCTGTTAATGCTATACCTAAATCATATGGATATTCTTGTAACCAACGGTTAAGTGCTAATTGTTGAGAATCAGCCAATTCACCAGACAGTTGTTGATGTGCTTGGAACCATTCATGTGCTTGAGTGCCTACAGGAGTTAATCCACGAGTGTAGGCTAAGTAGTAATTTGACGTACCTTTGAATTCAGGCATATTATCTTTAAGATAATCAACGACATGGTGATGAACATCTTTTGAAAAACGACGACGCGTACCAAAATCAACTAATGCAAATTGGCTTAAATCACAGTCTTTCGCATCATGATAAAAACGGTCAATTTTAGTTTTTAATTGTTCAATAGCAACGGCTGCTGTTGCTTGTGGATAAAGATGTTTACAGCGCGTTTCGCAGATAATGGCAAGTAGTGGTACTTCCCATAAAATGACATCAAGCCACGTGCCACGAATCGTAATCGCGAGTTGATCACCTGAAGTATCAATTTCAACATCATTAGCATTTAGTTTGAAATTTTTTAAAAATGCAAGGTAATCAGTATGGAAAAAAGTCAGAGTCGATAAGAAATCGAGTTCACCTTGGGTGAAAGATAAGGTCGCAATGTGATCAATTTGTGCTTGAATTTCAGCAGCGTAAGGACGTAAATCTTCTTCGCTACGGCAATGAAACTCAGCCACAGCTTCAACGCCTGGGTATTGATGAAAAACTGCTTGTTGCATATGCAATTTATAAGCATCAGTATCAAGCAGGGAGTCGATAACCCCAATATTGTGTCTGTTATTATTCATACCTGGTAGTAGATACTCAAATTAATAAACTTAAAGAATTTATTTTTATAATTATAGGATCTTTAAATTCAATGTCTTGGACATGGTTTATAAGGTTTAGTAAATAAATAACTAAACTATTTAACTGGTGTGAGATTGTGACCTAAGAGGTGAACTACGTCAAGGAATATCAAGTTTACTCATTGTGACTGTTGCATTAATCATCTCAACGTGTATCACGAGTAAAACACGGAAACGATTACGTTTAAAATTATAAATATTGTCGGTTAAGTCATGCTTGAAAAGTGTTATTGGTGACACAATATTAAAATATAACAGTCAACATTAATCGGTCGCTCGTGGCTAGCGCTCTGAGCAATCATAAAGGATATAAAAATAATGACAGAACATTCTACAGTGACTCAACCTGCGGCAAAATATCGTTCAGACTATCGCTCGCCTGACTACACCATTACTGATATCGATCTGACATTTGACCTTCATGATACTAAAACAACCGTTGTTGCTATTAGTCATGTTGTACGTCTTAGTGACGAAGCGAATGCAGATTTAGTGTTAGATGGCGATGATTTAACATTGATTAGCGTAGCTATTAATGGCCAAGATTGGCAGGATTACCACCAGCAATCAGGGCATTTGACGTTAACTAATCTTCCTGCTGATTTTGAATTGGCAATTACGACTGAAATTAATCCTGAAGCGAATACGCTACTTGAAGGTCTATATAAGTCTGGCGGTGGTTTTTGTACTCAGTGTGAAGCTGAAGGTTTCCGCCGCATTACGTTCTATTTAGATCGCCCTGATGTTTTAGCACGTTTTACTACTAAAATTATTGCAGACAAAGCCGCTTTTCCTTACATGCTAAGTAATGGTAATCGAATTGCGGAAGGTGAGCTTGATAATGGCCGTCATTGGGTACAGTGGCAAGACCCATTCCCTAAACCATCGTACTTATTTGCACTTGTTGCTGGTGATTTTGATGTATTGCGTGACACATTCACCACTATGAGTGGACGTGATGTTGCACTAGAAATTTTTGTCGATAAAGGCAATCTTGATCGTGCTGATTATGCAATGACATCATTGAAGAATTCCATGAAGTGGGATGAAGAACGTTTCGGTCTTGAATACGATCTAGATATTTACATGATTGTGGCGGTTGATTTCTTTAATATGGGTGCAATGGAGAATAAAGGTCTCAATGTCTTTAACTCTAAGTTTGTATTAGCAAATCCAAATACCGCAACAGATACTGACTATCAAGGTATTGAAGCTGTCATTGGTCATGAGTATTTTCATAACTGGACAGGTAACCGTGTTACTTGTCGTGATTGGTTTCAATTAAGTTTAAAAGAAGGCCTAACCGTTTTCCGTGATCAAGAGTTTTCTTCAGATTTAGGCTCTCGACCTGTTAACCGTATTGCTAATGTGCGTATTGTTCGTGGTCCACAATTTGCTGAAGATCGTGGCCCAATGTCTCATCCAATTCGTCCTGAAAAAGTCATTCAAATGAATAACTTCTACACATTAACTGTGTATGAAAAGGGCAGTGAAGTGATCCGTATGCTACATACTTTATTGGGTGAAGCAAATTTCCAAGCGGGCATGAAGCTATACTTTGACCGCCATGATGGTACAGCAGCAACCTGTGATGATTTTGCACAAGCGATGGAAGATGCTTCTGGGATTGATTTAAGTAGTTTCCGTCGCTGGTATAGCCAAGCAGGTACACCAGTTGTTAGTGTTTCAACTGCGTATGATGCATCAGCGAAGAGTTACGCTGTCACTATTAAGCAGCAAACCCCCGCAACCGCAGAGCAAGTAGAAAAGCAGCCACTGCATATTCCGTTTGATATTGAGCTATACAATAGCAAAGGTGAAGTGATTGCCTTACAAATCAATGGTGAAATAGTACATAACGTACTTGATGTAAAAGAAGCTGAGCAAACATTTGTATTTGAAAATGTGACAGAGCAGCCAGTGATTTCGATGCTACGTGAATTCTCAGCACCAGTGATCTTAGAATATGATTACACTGATGATGAGTTAATTTTCTTAATGGTTAATGCATCGAATGAATTTGCTCGTTGGGATGCAGGACAAATGCTATTAGCTAAATATATTCGTCAAAATGTAGCCCAAGTACAACAAGGTCACAGTGTAACGTTACCTGATGCTGTTATTGATGCGTTCCGTGGCGCATTACTGGATGAAAACCTTGATCCTGCTTTTATTGCTGAGATGCTAACACTGCCAAGTGAAAATGAAATTGCAGGCTGGTATACAACTGTTGACGTTGATGCGATCAATCAAGTTGTGGGTGCATTTACCCAGTTACTTGCGTCTGAAATGGAAGATGAGTTTAGTGCGATTTATCACAGCTTAACGCAAGGTAGTTATAGCTTAGATCATACCGCAATGGCACAACGCGCACTGCGTAATAAATGTTTGTCATATTTAGCATTTACCGCACAAGGTAATGCATTAGTAGCTGCGCAATATAAAGTTGCTGACAATATGACAGATACGATGGCCGCAATGTCGGCAGCCAATAATGCGCAACTTGATTGTCGTGCAGAGCAAGTGGCTGATTTCAGTGATAAATGGAGCCATGATGGCTTAGTGATGGATAAATGGTTTATGTTGCAAGGCACCAATCCTGCGGCAGATGCATTAGAAAATGTACGTCAGACAATGAACCATCCGACATTTAGCTTGAAAAACCCTAACCGTACTCGTAGTTTAGTTGCTGGTTTTAGTGCTAATAACCCAGTCCATTTCCATGCTAAAGATGGTTCTGGTTATGCGTTTTTAACTGAAATATTAACGATTCTAAACACCAGTAACCCACAAGTAGCGGCTCGTTTGATTGAGCCTTTACTTAAACTGCGTCAATATGATGCTAGCCGCCAACAATTGATGCGCGAGCAACTAGAAAAATTAGCAGCGATGGATAATCTAGCTAAAGACCTATTTGAAAAAGTACAGAAAGCGTTAGATCAAAAATAAGTTATTGATGATCTAATATGATGGTAAGCGAAAGCCAGTGACTGATTGATAATAGTCACTGGCTTTTATTTTATCTTATTGTTTTAACCGATTTGATATCACAACGAATGGATAATTAGCTATGCGCAGCTTTACATTTACGATTGATATGAGTTACACCCTTTTTCAGCAACATTATTCAGGTGCCGCCAGTAGTGTGGTGGTTTTAACGGATACTGGCTTAAAGCTTCAACTACCTGCGATAAGGTTACGGCGTTTTTTAACTCATGCTGGTATTACCGGGAAATTTCGTGTAGTGGTTACCAATGATAATAAACTTGAGACTATCGAACGCCTTTAGCTGTGTTTTTAAATTTATTTTCAGCGGTTACTCATAATGGACAATAATAATGTTATTGCATGCTATTTTACAACGTTGGCATTATTTACTACACCTGAAATACCATCATTGATGGCTGTTTTTCTATTAAATAAGGTGAAATGATAGCAATAATGACTAATAAGAAAATACTGAGTTGTGGTTATATATAAAAAATGACGGCCTTAAATAACAGGTTTATCGTAAATGAAATGTATTAATTAGTGATTGTTATGTAAGGTAAATGTTCTTATGTGGTTTGTTTTACCTCACATCACGAAAACGTTTGCTTTTAAGGGTAATTATTTGAAACTAATGCCGCTTATAAGCTATTGTAAATATTGATATAAAATATAAGTCCATGTTTTATTGATAATAATCAAAAGAATAGGGATTGTATTTAGCCTTATAACTGTGAATAATACCACCCCGTTTATACGGGATTTTTAATGGAGTTATAATGTTATATCGCATCGCACGATCCGCTATTTTCCAGTTGGATGCAGAAAAAGCACACGACCTCGCTATTCAGAATTTTTCTCGCTTTACTGGCACTCCACTTGATCTCTTCTATCGTCAACATGTTCCTGAGCGTCCTGTTGAAGTTATGGGTATTACGTTTAGAAATCCTGTCGGTTTAGCGGCTGGCCTAGATAAGAATGGCGAATGTATTGATGCATTTGGCGCAATGGGATTTGGTTTTGTTGAAGTTGGTACAGTAACACCTCGCCCTCAGTCGGGTAATGATAAACCACGTTTATTTCGTTTAATTCCAGCTGAAGGCATTATTAACCGTTTTGGTTTTAATAACCTAGGCGTTGATAATTTGGTTGAAAATGTAAAGAAATCAAATTACGACGGTGTGATTGGCATTAACATCGGTAAGAATAAAGATACACCGATTGAAAAGGGTGCTGAAGACTATTTAATCTGTATGGAAAAAGTTTATCAGTATGCAGGTTATATTGCAGTCAACATCTCATCGCCAAATACACCAGGATTACGTTCGCTACAATATGGCGAAGCATTAGATGATTTATTATCACAACTAAAACAAACACAAACTGAGCTAGCTGAATTACATGGCAAGTATGTACCGTTAGCACTTAAGATCGCGCCTGATCTTGATGATCAAGAAATAGTTCAAGTTTGTGAATCACTCATTCGTAACAATATCGATGGTGTTATTGGTACTAACACTACATTAGATCGTACCTTAGTTGAAGGTATGGATCATTGCGATGAAATGGGAGGGCTAAGTGGTCGCCCATTGCAAAATAAGAGTACTGAAGTTATTCGTAAAATGGCTATTGCGTTGAATGGCGCATTGCCGATTATTGGTGTCGGTGGTATTGACTCTGCAATGGCTGCTCGTGAAAAAATTCAAGCAGGTGCGCAATTGGTTCAAGTTTATACTGGCTTTATTTACCATGGCCCACGTTTAGTAAAAGACATTGTTAACGGTCTTTAATATAAATAGCTAGCCATCGTTCATCTATCATAAGATTATTATTGGAGCCAAATTGGATCATGCATTCAATTTGGCTTTTTTGTATCTACGAATAAAAAAAATAATAAAACTGCATAATTTCAGGGGAATTATTGTCATTATTTTTCCCCTTTTAATTTTTCATCTGTGACGTAAAATTTTGTCTACAATCGTTGATATAGAGTAAGAGAGTGAGGGAATCATGCTAACTCCAAACAATTCTTGGCACTGGCGGTTTGATATGCAACGTAATACGCTGATACTTGATCTTGGCAATGAATTATTATTTTGTGTTTCTATACCAACCAAAAAATTAGTTGAAGAGGCCAGATCAACATCAAAGCAAGTCTTTACGGTAACCGATGTAGCGGCTTATCAAGCGTTTAAAGAAGGCATGGATGAGCTAACACTTTCTGAAGCGCGTAAATCTGAATTAGCATTAAATGCCGTAGCAACGTATCGTTTTCAAAAACCTATAATGGCTAAAAGTTGGTTTTTTACGCCGCAAATAGGAGCTGATCCTCATTGGGGAGAAGTGGTTATACTACAAACGGATCATGGGTGTGCTCGATTTATTGTGGTTGAAAATGACGGCAATTCAAGCCTTTGTATGTTAGCTGATGTAACACCAATGGCATTAGATAATAATAAGGTAATGAACTTTTCTGATACGATCCGCGTAATGAATAATCGAATGACATCTTATTTAGACGCTAAACCAATGAACTTTGCTTTAGTAGGGTAGGGAATAGTTTTCCATTCTTCTCCATTTAGGTTCGTAAATGGTGTTTAGGTTTATTCATCACCAGTCCCTAATCTTTAAGCATTACCCTTGCGCGTAATATACTTCCTTCTTCCATACGAACAAATCTCGATTACACTTTCGCTTTATTTCTATCGTACTAGTGCCTTTCTGTCTGCTTATCATTGTAATCAATTTAGTACCATCACAACCAATATTCCTTAATCGACCTATATAGACTTATCTATCTGCTTAAATAGTCTTGTCTACATTTGACCTTTTGTCTTGTTATTGTGCTGGTGGTTTTAAGTAAATTGCGACAAAAAAGTGATATGGGTATCATTAACTATGTGATCAATCTCAAAAAAATAAACATTGCAGCCTAAATAATAAGCAAATCAGGCACACTTAAATACGAATAATCTTACCAATATTACAGCTAATAACCTCACTTATTATCTGCTAATTTCCTTATTTTGAAGGCACCAATACCCTGATTATAAAATAGTGCATTTGGTTATTCCAATTATTCCAAATACCAGTTAAAAGGTTAGTGTTTGGTTTTTGTTTTGCGCGACACTCATTGTAAAGTTAAGAGTTTATCTATATTTTTTTATTATTAATTAATGGTTTATCTATTGTTTATATTTGAAAACAATGGATTCAACCTTGGTTTTGGTGATGACAGGTAGCAATATTTGGCTATATTGTTTCTATACGTATTCAATGATGCTTATCATAAGACAAATGACTTGCTAGTAAAAATATGCGCTGAATTTATGTTCAAAAAGTGAGGTGGAAAGGCTTATCAGTTAACAAAGGTTGTTTTTTTCATCTAATAAGGAAATTGATTGAGGTAAAAGCGAGGTATTTAATGTGATTTCAGTTATAATTCGACGCAATATTAGTGTGAAAAGAACGCCATGAATCAATATTTAGCGATTACTTCCCGCGGCCTAGAAAACTTGCTTGCGGATGAACTAGAACAATTAGGTGCACAAAACATTCAAGTTGTGCATGCCGGTGTCCGTTTTAAAGCAGATCAAGCAATGGCTTATCGTTGCTGTCTATGGACACGTATTTCCTCTCGAATCATCCAAGTGTTGAGTGAGTTTAATGTCCGTGATGATATGGACTTATACTTAGGTGCAACGGCGATTAATTGGATGAGCCACTTTGATAGCAATACCCGTATTGTGGTTGATTTCAATGGTACTAACCGTGAAATCCGTAATAGCCAATACGGTGCGATGAAAATCAAAGATGCGATTGTTGACCGTTTTACTAAAGCGGATCTTCGTCGCCCTAATATCGATCGTGAAAATCCAGATTTACGTATTCATATGCGTCTGTCTGGTGAGAAAGGTATCCTTGGCCTAGATATGGCAGGCAGCGGTTTACACCAACGTGGTTACCGTAGCGAAGCTGGTCGTGCTCCTCTTCGTGAAACTCATGCTGCAGCTTTAGTTATGAAAAGCGGTTGGACACCAGAAATAGCATTGTTAGATCCAATGTGTGGTTCTGGTACGTTAGTCATTGAAGCCGCTATGATGGCTGCTGAAATTGCACCAGGCCTTAAACGTAAGCGTTGGGGTTTTGAGTCAATTAAAGACTTTGACAAAGAAGCATGGTTAGAAATTCATGCTGAAGCGACAGTAAAAGCGCGTCGTGGACCATCAAAAGTAACGACTAAGTTCTTTGGTCGTGAAATGGATCAACGTGTATTAGCGATTGCTCGTGATAACGCAGGTCGTGCTGGTGTGAAGAGTTTGATTGATTTTGCCTATGGTGATGCAACACAACTGATTCGCCCAGAAGGTTTTGATACTGGCATCATTCTTTGTAACCCTCCTTACGGTGAGCGTTTAGGTACAACATCTGAACTTATCTCATTGTACAAAGAGTTTGGTAATCGCTTAAAGCTGGCTTTTGAAGGTTCAGTTGCGGCTATCTACTCAGGTTCAAATGAATTGTTAAGCTGTATGCGTATGCGTGCTGACAAACAATTTAAATTAAGTAACGGTGCATTAGATTGTGTACTTAAAACATACTTAATTACGGCAGGTAGTGTTAAGAAAGAAGACGGCGAAAAAGAAGGCGTTATTGTTCAAGAAGACGTAGCACCTGATTTTGCCAACCGTTTAAAGAAGAATATTGCTAAGTTAGGTAAGTGGGCTAAACGTGAAGGCGTTGAGTGTTACCGTATTTACGATGCGGATCTTCCTAACTACAATGCCGCTATTGATAAATACAATGATTATTTGATCATTCAAGAATACGCGGCACCCAAGACGGTTTCTGAAGAAACAGCGCGTCGTCGTATTATGGATGTATTACGTGCCACGATTGAAGTAACAGGTGTTGAGCCAAATAAAGTTATTTTAAAAGTGCGTGAGCGTCAAAAAGGCCGTAATCAATACCAAAAGCTATCAAGTGCAGAACGTCACATGACAGTGGATGAATACGGTATTAAGTTTAAAGTAAATCTTTATGATTACCTTGATACTGGTTTATTCTTAGATCACCGCATTACGCGTCGTATGCTAGGTAAAATGGCAGCAGGTAAAGATTTCCTTAACTTGTTTGCTTACACTGGTTCTGCAACGGTTCATGCAGCAGTCGGCGGTGCTAAGTCGACAACAACGGTTGATATGTCGAATACTTACTTGCGTTGGGCTCAAGAGAACATGGAGCTTAATAACCAAGTAGGTGATCAACATGAGTTTGTTCAAGCTGACTGTTTACAGTGGCTACAAGAAGTTGATGATACGTTTGATCTGATTTTTATCGATCCACCAACGTTCTCAAACTCTAAGCGTATGAAGCAGACGTTTGACATTGAACGTGATCACATCATGTTGATGGAAAACTTAAAGCGTATGCTGCGTCCAGAAGGACAGATTGTATTCTCTAACAATAAGCGTCACTTCAAGATGGATCTTGAAAAACTGACTGAACTTGGCCTACAAGCTAAGAATATTTCAGATAAGACTTTACCACTTGATTTCGCTAAGAATAAGCAAATCCATAACTGTTGGATTATCACTCACAAGGAAGACTAAGTGTTAATCACACTTTATAGCACACAAGGATGTCATCTCTGCGAGCAAGCTTATAGTTTGCTGGTGGAGATGGGTGTGCAACATCAAGTAAGCATCGTTGATATTGCCTTTGACGATGCTTTATTCTCTCGTTACGGTGTAACAATACCCGTACTCTCAATTTCAAATCATGATGATCACACTATTTCGAAGCCAGAACTTCATTGGCCGTTTGATCGGAATAGGTTAACAGCATGGTTAACTACTAATGAGCTTGGTTAAAAAAAGATGGCACTAATTAAAATCAGTAACGCCCAACTAGCCTATGGCGATCATGCTTTACTCGATAAAGCTGAATTTCTTCTTCATTCTCATGAGCGTGTTTGTCTTGTTGGTCGTAATGGCGCAGGCAAATCAACATTAATGAAAGTGATTGCTGGTGAGGTATTACTTGATGACGGTAGCATTCAACGTCAAAACGAGCTGGTGGTTTCGCGCTTAGAGCAAGATCCACCACGTAATGCTGAAGGTTCAGTCTTTGATTATGTTGCTGAAGGTCTTGCTGATGCCGGTCGTGTATTACGTGAATATCACCACCAGTTAGATTTAGTGACAGAAGATCCTAGTGAAGCGAATATTAATAAGCTAGCGCGTATTCAAGAACAAGTTGATCACCATAATGGTTGGCAGCTTGATACACGCATTGCTGCTGTTCTAGAAAGTTTAAAATTAGAACCACATACACTGTTAACTGACCTTTCTGGTGGTTGGCAACGTAAAGCGGCACTTGCTCGTGCGCTTGTATGTGATCCTGATATCCTTTTATTGGATGAGCCAACGAACCACCTCGACGTAACAACAATTGAATGGCTTGAAGGTTTCTTAAAAGATTTCCGTGGTTCAATTATCTTTATTTCTCACGACCGTGCATTCATTCGTTCAATGGCAACACGTATTATCGATTTAGATCGTGGTCAATTAGTGTCTTTCCCTGGTGACTATGAAGCTTACTTAGATGCTAAAACTGAACTATTACGTGTAGAAGAAGAACAAAACGCGTTATTTGATAAGAAATTAGCGCAAGAAGAAGTATGGATCCGTCAAGGTATTAAAGCACGTCGTACGCGTAATGAAGGGCGTGTTCGTGCACTTAAAGCATTACGTAACGAGCGTAGTGAGCGTCGTGACGTGGTTGGTAAAGCTGATATGCAGCTACAAGATGCTAACCGTTCAGGTAAGATTGTCTTTGAAGCTAAAAATATCGGTTATAGTTACGGCGATAAGCAAATCGTTAAAGACTTTAGCTTTAATGTTATGCGTGGCGATCGTATTGCATTAATTGGTCCTAACGGTTGTGGTAAGAGTACGCTGATTAAAGTGATGCTTGATAAATTACAAGCAACAGAAGGTGACTTCCATTGTGGTACTAAACTTGAAGTCGCTTATTTTGACCAATACCGTGAAATTCTAGATCCAGAGAAAACGGTAATGGATAACCTTGCTGACGGTAAGCAAGAAGTAACCATTAATGGTAAGACGCGTCATGCTTTAGGTTACTTACAAGATTTCTTATTCCATCCTCGTCGTGCTCGTACGCCGGTTAAAGCATTGTCTGGTGGTGAGAAAAACCGTTTGTTACTCGCAAAATTGTTCCTTAAGCCTAATAATTTATTGGTTCTCGATGAACCAACAAACGATTTAGATATCGAAACATTGGAACTTTTAGAAGATATTCTTGCCAATTATCAAGGGACACTACTTTTAGTCAGTCACGATCGTCAATTTGTTGATAATACTGTGACTACAAGCTGGATTTTTGAAGGTGATGGCGTTGTTAACGAATACGTTGGCGGTTACCATGATGCTCAGTCTCAGCGTGCTAATTCTTATGCTAATCAAGCGAAAGAGCAGGCAGCTCAAATTGAATTAGCAAAAAAGAAAAAAGCAGATCAAGAACAAAAGCAGCAACAAGCAACACCTAAACGTGCAGGTAAGAAGCTATCTTTTACGCTTCAACATGAGTTAGCAGGCTTACCGCAAAAAATTGAAGACTTAGAGAATGAAATCGCAAAATTGCAGGAACAAGTTAATGACCCTGCGTTTTTCTCGGATCCGAAAAAAGATACTCAAGCGACTCTTACAGCTTTAGCTAAGCTTGAAGAAGAATTTGAAGTAGCTTTTGAACGATGGGAAGAGCTGGACGCGATGCAAAAGGAATCCTAATGCCACATAAGATGTTAAAGCTTTCTACACTTGCTATTTTAATTGCAGGGGCATCACAAGCGAGTGCTGCTGTATATACTGTTGTACCTGTTGCAAATGCTGATAGTGCAGGTGTTAAGCAACTCGCTAATCAAGATTATTTTGCAGAAGCTCAAGCTAACGCAAACAGTACGCCGATCACTGTATCAAGTACGGGTATTAAGCCATCAGCTGAGAATGCGAACTGTTTTACAGGTACTGAGTGTGCTGTTGATGATTACACTGTTACAGGTGTTGCTCGTCGTGGTACAGAAGGTACACCAATTGTTGATGTCACACCATACAATCAAAATAGCCAAGATATTGTTAACCAATATGAATTACATCGTTATTGTGATGATTACTTAGGTTATGGCACTTGTGATGTTTGGGCTGAAAATCAATTTTTTGGTCTGAAATATACTGATGATAATGAATGGGATGGTCAAGGTTTAGGTGGCTTACAGAAAAAGTTAGCTGCTTGGGTATACGGTTACCATTCTAATTCTCAAGGCTTATTGAATGGTGAAGCTATAGATTCTTTTGCTACTGATGCGGCAAAATACGATGGTACTCAAAAATCAAACCTTGGTAATATTATTGCCGACACTACAGACACGCTTGTAAAGGGCGCTGTAGGAACTAATTTTGTTTACGGTATTACTTCATCGTCATTATTTAAGAATGGCTCTGGTATGCCGCGTGCATTTGAAAAGCGTGGTTTTGTTAATACTAACGGTCAGTCTGTTCAATTAGCGCCTGTAACTACATCAAATGCACTTGTTTCAAATATGGGACAAACACAGGCTAATGATGCTGTTGCTATGACTGACGGTAAGTTACTTGTTGTTGGTTCATCATCTTATGCGCCAAGTTTCTTCGCTAAAGATAGTGATGGCAAAGATCGTGAAGATGATGATAAATTACCAAGCTCTCAAGATATCTTAAATGATGGTTCAGACTTACTTCATTTTGACACAATGAAGTTATGTACAACCAACGTATCTGAGAATATTTATTCAAATTGGGAATGTCAGTTTAGTACGTTTGCAAACGAAGCTGCATATTGGCTGGTGGATACTGATGGAAGTGTAACATCCCATGCCATTACTGCGGGTAGCGGCGATAATCGTGACGGCTTAGCTGTTATTGATAAAGACAATGACGCATTATCATTTCAAGCCTCAGCTCAAGCGGTTACATTAGATGCCAACGGTAATCCCATTGTTGCTGGTTATTCAACAACAGATGTTAGAGATGACTTTTACGCAATACAAGCAGCATATTTCACACCTAAATCTGCTGATTTAACCTCATGGACTCGTACTTTAATTCCTGGATTAGATATTAAGCCTGGTGACGATCGTGATTTTACTTACACTATGGCAAATGGTGTTAACAATAAGTCTGTTATTGTAGGTGATGCAAAAGGTAATGGTGAGAAACCACAACGTGCATTCGTTTACAAAGCAGGACAAAGTAAAGCGCAGTTTTTTGATGATCTAGCACCGTCTATTTTCTTTAAAGATTCAAACAGTAATGCAGCTGCAGTCAATGATAATGATCAAGTTGTAGGCTGGGTTGATATTGAAGCAAGTAGAGGTAAAGAAGCACGTCATCGCGCATTTACTTATATGACAAATAATTCTGTTATTAAGAATGCTAATGGTGAAGTTGTTCTTGCTCCAAATAAGGCATGGATGCTTGATGATCTAACCAATGATCCAAATGCAGGCGTGGGTTCTGTAGCAAACTCATACCGTATTTTAGACGCGACTGGTGTTAACAATGCGGGTGTGATTGCAGCGACTGCTTATTACTGTCAAGGTGGATATGCGAATCTTAGTAATCTTGCCCATTGTAATAGTACAGAGCAACGTGTCATCGTTAAGCTAGTACCTAATGCAAATGCAACAGCTAACGATATTCAACCTCGTGTAAAAGATGAAGATGAACCTTTGGAGCGTTCAGGCGGTTCATTAGGCATTTTAGCTTTGACAGCACTAGGTTTTATTGGTTTCAGAAGAAGAAAATAATTTTTTAATTAAATTATTTAATTGCAACGGGCTCACAAATTGTGAGCCCGTTTTGTTTTTGAGCTTGATCAATTTCAAAATTTGACCCATTTTTAATAAAGGAGTCATAACACTCCGTCATTACTTTAGTGTAATGAAAAGTACCAAACAGATAAGGATGAGGATCGAACTATGAAGAGACAAAAGCGGGATCGTTTAGAACGCGCACAAGCTCGAGGTTATCAAGCCGGTTTGAATGGCCGTTCTACAGATGATTGTCCGTACAACGGTACTGACGCCCGTACGAATTGGTTAGGCGGTTGGCGAGACGCAAGAGAGGAAATGCAACAAGGTCTCTATAAATAAGATAACCTCCCTCATGGTTAACCTTTCTGAGGCCCCTTAGGAGAAGGGGCTTTTTATTATTGCTATCATTCTTGTAGAACGATGTTTATCACACTCGCGAAATAAGCTATCTATTTCTAATTTATTGCTGGTGGATGTTAAATTAGCTAGCATTAATTTCAAAGGTGATTGATCGGCGGTGGTATTGTCTGAGGCAATTATTGGTGGGTACAATAGAATATTAAATAGATAAAACAAGCGAAAAAAAAGCTCTGAAGAAAACCCCAGAGCTTTAATATTTTAGCATCTAGTTGTATTAGAAGTTGTCCGTATCTTTAAATAGACCTACTTTAAGATCTTTAGCAACATAGATTTCTTTGCCATCAACAAGAACGCGGCCATCTGCAACACCCATAATAAGCTTACGGTTGATAACACGTTTAAGTTGAATATCGTAAGTGACTTTTTTCGCTGTTGGTAATACTTGGCCTGTAAATTTAACTTCACCAACACCAAGTGCACGGCCTTTACCTTCACCGCCAGACCAACCAAGGAAGAAACCAACAAGCTGCCACATAGCATCTAAGCCAAGACAACCAGGCATTACTGGATCACCAATAAAGTGACAATTAAAGAACCATAGATCAGGATTGATATCTAATTCCGCATGGATAAAGCCTTTGCCGTGGTCTCCACCTTCAGCTGAGATATTCACAACACGGTCAATCATCAGCATATTGTCTACTGGTAGTGATGGAAATTCAGGACCGTATAGCTCGCTTTTACCACATGCAACTAGTTCTTCGTGTGTATAAGAATTCTGGCGTGTCATTAGAATCATTTACTCCTTCAAAAGTATGCAAGCAATTTAGCTTACACGTGTACGCTAAACAACTCGGATCAGTTCTGGCCCAACCAGTTGGATATCATTAATCGTAGTCGATTTACAATACCAATCTCACTTGAAAGGTCGCCATGGTGGAAATAATCGATGCGTTCTTCAATTAAAGAGAGGATAGTTTCGTCGTCCTCGTTTTCACTACGGAACGCTTTATTGGTAAGGCGAGGGATCGCTTCATCAACATTATTTACCGCCCAAACATGGAATTGTTTCGCTTTAATTGCTTCGATCACTTCATCGTTTAAGCAAAGGCTTGATAAATTAGTATGCGGTAAAATTACACCCTGATTACCCGTTAGGCCGCGATGAACACAAACCTTATAGAAGCCTTCAATCTTTTGGTTGATGCCACCAACCGCCTGCACACGGCCAAATTGGTCAACTGCGCCTGTCACTGCAATTTCTTGATTAATAGGTTGTAAGGATAATGCAGACATTAATGCACAAAGTTCAGCTAATGATGCGCTATCACCATCAACTTCTGAATAGGATTGTTCAAAAACAATCGATGCAGAATAAGGAAGCGCTTGATCTAAATCTAGGGCTGTTGCGACAAAGGCTTGCATGATCATCATACCTTTCGCGTGAATATTACCGCCAAGTTCAACCTTACGTTCAACATCAGTAATATCACCATCGCCAAAGTGGACCACACACGAAATACGTGCTGGCTCACCGTAAGCGCTAGGATGTCCTGGCATTTCAACAACCGTTAAGCCATTAACTTGACCGATTTCTTCACCTTCAGTCGCAATTAATACTTGGCCGTGATGGATATCTGCAATGGCACGCTCAGGTAAATATGACTCACGATATTCTTTTGCTCTTAATGACGCTTTGATGTGAGCCGCAGTAATTAGATTACCTTCTGACTCAACTGACGCTTCTGAGAGCAAATTTAAATGCCATAATGGACATAAAGGTAAGCGTGTTTGATCTTCTGCGTGACGAGCACCTGCGAGTAATAGAGTATGAATCGCGTCTGAATCAGCAAAAGCGGGTAAGTTATAGTATTGGCTAATACCTTTAACATAACTGATGTAATCGGTCAGTGTTGCTTCATTAAGCAATAGATCTTGCTCAAATTCACCGTACATTGCCATACCATCACTTAAATCAGGCTCGGCAGCATCAAGCTCTGCCATTAAATAACGTTCGCCTATAATTATAAGCTTAACATTAACTGTTTCTGATACTGGTATTTCATAGAGACGTTTATTCGTGATAGGTTGCCACTCAAGTTGGCCATCCATTAGAACATTTTTTAACTGCGGCCATAAGCTTGGATCGCTTAAAATGGCAGTAATAGATAAAACAAGGTAACCGTTATGGGCTTGATGAAGTAGACCGTGTTTTAATTGTGGTTGTGTTTCACCGTCTTTAGCCGGATAAACTGCGCCAAATAACTTCTCATGAGTGACGTTGTCACCTGCAATGATGATGGGTTGTTCTACAGTGTTTTCATTATTTACGCTTGATTTATTAATACTTTTTTTTAGCAATTCAATAATGTAATCACGATATAACGTGTTATCGGAAGCTGTAATGCGTAGAATGCGTGGCTGTAAATTCATCGCGGTGAAGCGGCGTATAGCATCTGACAAGCGAGACTGAAGGATGCCGACCAGAGTAGGTTCTAGATCATCATATTGATCTAATACGTGCTGATACGGGCTGTAATCTGGAAACATGTTACGCCAAGATTCTTCATGCATAAATTTATGATTTCTATTGTTACTGTGATAAAGATGTGCAGTATAAAGCAATCAAAGGGCTCATAATAGACACTTATCGTCTATATTTAAATTTCAATATTAAGGCGACTTAATATTAAGAGAATAGATTGTTATTTTACCGTTCCAGAGTTACACTGTAACAGTTAACTTTAATAGTTTGAGAATTATCAATCCTATGAAATATCAGCAACTTGAGAACCTTGAAGCAGGTTGGAAATGGACTTATTTGGTGAAGAAATGGAAAGAAGGAGAGGCAATAACAAGCTTTGTTGATCAAAGTGAAGCTGATGCAGCAATACAAACCTTGCTCGCAATTGAACATGAACCAACCAAGGTTATCGAGTGGATTAATAGCAATATGGCGAATAGTTTAGAGAATAAACTAAAACAAGCCATTAGAGCCAAGCGTAAGCGGCATTTTAATTCTGAACAGACGCATACAAAAAAGAAATCCATTGATTTGGATTACCGCGTTTGGGAAAAATTAGCCGAAAAATCACAAGAGTTAGGCTCAACATTATCAGACACTATTGAATATTTGATCAGTGAAAGCTCTCGAACCGAACAAGCGAGTCAAACCGTTTCAGATTTAAAAAATGACCTTAACCAACTACTTAATTCAGATTCTTTTGAATAATATACTTTTGATGACGTCGTTGGTGTTTTTCTTTTAAGCTAAACTTTATTATTAAGGAGTGTGTAATGGAATATGTTCTTTTATTAGCTGTTGTGGTTATTTTTCTTGTATTTAAAGATCGACCAGTAATGGTACTAGAGTTTAAAGATGGTGAGCTTACTAAGACAAAAGGGCAAGTGCCTACTGGATTTCAAACTGCTTGTCGAGATATAGCTCATAAAACCCCATTCTCTGGACGCGTAAAAGTATATAAAACACGATTTGCGACTAAATTAGATTTTTCAAATACCGTTCCACCTAAAGTAAAACAACGTATAAAGAATGTTTTTCCTCATAACATATCGACATCAAAACGTGGAAAAAGAGCATAATATGGATTTTAAATAAAATAACGCTATCAATTTCGGTAGCGTTTTTTATTATAATGAGGTTTTAAATGATAACACCCTATGCAAAGCGGTTATTAAAAGGGGATGATTTACGTTATTCACTATTAGAAATTATTCAATTAAAGAAGATACAGGCTGGTTCATTATTAACAGGCATCGGCTGCTTATCTCAAGCTAAAATTAGATTAGCAAATGAGCAAAAAATATTACACCTTGAAGGGCCATTAGAAATTATATCGTTGTCTGGAACATTAACACCTAAGCATGTTCATGTACATATTTCTGTAGCTGATAGTGAGGGGCGTGTATACGGCGGCCATTTAGTTCCCGGTTGTATAGTGTCTTACACTGCAGAACTTTGCTTACTTGAATATAATAATTTAAAATTTATATGTGAGTATGATAATAAAACGGGCTTTGATGAACTGGTTATATTTGAAAATAACTAATCAGCCCAAGTTATTTATTCTTGGGCTGTCATTGTTATCCAATAGATTTCAGTAATGCTTCTTTACTTTGAATAAAAAAGGCAATCTTTTCTTTTAATTCTGCTAGTTCTGTTTCTGCTTTTAGTCGCAGAATTGTTTCTTTTTCTAATTTTTCGCCAATTTCAACAGCTAAATAACCACCTTTAATTAATGCTTTAGTTGTTACATTTGTTTCTGTAAGAGATTTTAATGCTTCAATCATGTAATAATGTTGATCGATATCTCTAATTGTAATAGCCATAGATACTCCTTTTGTTATTAATAATATCAAGAAGATAGTAATCAGTGAATCTTTTATTCTAATGCACTATAACTTTATTTATACTCTTATTTTAAAGCCATCTCTCGACGACTTTAAATTTTAAATTATTGTTCTTTTTCCTATTAGAATCTCAGAAAAAGCCCCGTTTTGACAAGAAAAAGGGGAGCGTGATATATAAATAGCATCACCAGAACGTAATGAGTCTATAAAAAAGTTACTAAACATTAACTGTGAATTATTACTATCTAAATGCTCCATACCTAATAAATAGTAGTGGTTTTGGAATCTCAAAAATAAACCATTAAAACGACTAGAATAATAATTATTCGTACTACATTTTCGTGAAATCAACATAGAAGCATGGCCATCATTCAATGTTAACTGTAATGTATCCTGTGCTGCATTATTATTTTTTGTAGAAAACTCATATGTAGCTTTCGTATTTACTGAGCTGATTATTGATTGAGCTAATAAAAAAACAATTGCACTAATAATGCCAATAAGCGCTTTATTTAACACTACAAATTTCCTGTTTGATCGTTGATGAGTAATCAACAAAATGGCCATTACTTATGCTAAATAATTGATAATAATTACAACCTTTACTCATCGGAAAGGCGTACCATTGGCTTATACTGCTATTATCATTTTGTAATATTGCATTCTGCACCGGTTTAGGCAAATCTACACCATCATAAATAACAGGTAATCCTTCAACAGAAGTTGTATCAACAAAAAATAACAAGCGATAACAAATTATTAATGTAGTAAAGAAAAAAGCAAGAGCAATGATAATATCAAACAGTTTTATATTACGGATACGTGTTTTTTTAAAAGCTACGTTGTCTAATTCTTGATGTTTTATATCTTCTTTTTTTTCATTTTTAACAATGGATTGAGCTTCACTATTTACAGCATCATTTTTAGGAGGGTGAGAACCGTCATCAATAAGTGCTGTTTGTCGAATACAATATCCTAATTTAGGCTCAGTCGTTATTATTTTATGCTCACCAATTTTAGTAAATGCAGTACGTAAATTTTTAATTGCAACCGTTAATGAATTATTGGTAACAATTTTACCTTGCCAGCATTCAGCTAATAAAACTTCTCTATATATTGTATTATTAGCTGCTTCAGCAAGAAGAGTGAAAATTAAGGTTTCCGATCGTGATGCTTTAATAAAAGCACCATCACTAATCCGCGTTATGGTTCTACGTGCAAAATCAACATCGAAACGCCCAAGACGTTTACAACCGCCGTTTACTTCATCGTTCATTTTTATTCTTATCTATCAGTTTTAGCTATAAAACAATAACTAAATTGTCATCAAATACACAATATCAAAGTAGAGACAGTGTCTTAGTATTCTATACAAAACCGCTAAATATGCAATTGTGAAACGGGTATAACCATCATAAAACCTATAACTCTTCGAGATGATTTATTCTCTTTAGAAGATAATCTATACATTATTGTCTTAAATCTAAGTATTTTTATCGTAAATGTTAATTTCCTACCTGGCTAATGCAAGATAACTTATATTTTATGGTACTAATAGTGCAGAAAATTTAAATACGAAGAGCAAAACGCTGGTTTATTATGGTTAAAAATAGGCAATAAAAGAGGATATTATTCATAGAGACTGATATATTTTGTTGAATTCTGCTTAATCAATGGATGTTGATCACGATAAAAACATCCATTGATTAAGCTACAATGATAAAGCTAAGATTATAGAGCAGGGAAGTTAGGCATTTTTCAAACGTCTTAAAAAATGACCATATTGAATGATGATGGTGCCATCTTGGCGATCAAGAACCTTAACACCTTGATGTACAAGCCGTTGATTTTCTTCAGTTGGGTCAATTAAATAGATGACTTTGTCGTATTGAAATGTCAGTGACTTTGAGACTTTTCTTGGCTCTTGCCATGCGAAAATATCATGTAATTCATCTACTGATTCTCGTAATGGCCGATGCATGTCTTTAGGATATTGAGCAGCTTTGACAAAACGTTGGTTAAAAACAGTGATAAAGTCGGGGAGCCACGCATTAGCTTGTTCAATATTATCAATGTGTTGTAAACGCATTTCTTTGACTAAGCGATCTTGTAAGGTTTTGTTAGCACGCTCAACACGACCTTTAGCTTGAGAGCTATTTGCGCAAATCAATTCAATGTTTAAGTCATGCAATACACGACCAAACTGAGTCATACGGTTGGTTTTTGCATCCCGTTTACTGACATGAAATACCGCATGCCGATCACTATAAAAAGCAGAGGGTTTGCCATGGTGTTCAACATATTCACGCGTGGCGACCATATAATCAAACACAGATTCTGTTTCACTAAAACGTAAGTTCATCAGTTTGCCGGTGGCATCATCAATGAAAACCAACAAACAACATTTGTCACTGCGACCTTCAAACCAATCGTGATGTGAACCATCTATTTGAATTAACTCGCCATAACAATCACGACGATGACGCGGTTGATAGACGCAAGGCTTACGTTTGAAATGTGGTACCCAAAAGCGATCAGCGATCATCCATTGGCGTAAGGTTTCTAATCCAATTTTAATGCCGTGGCGTTCAATCAATTTTTCACGTGCCAATGTCGGCCCAAAGTCTGCGTAATATTCGTGGATCAGGTTTAAACATTGATGGCGTATATCAGCATTAATTTTATTGCCTGGTGATTGGCCACGACGCTGATGAACCAAACCAACAGCACCGAGATCTCGATAGCGTGTTATTAATCGTTGAACCTGACGAACACTGACATTAAGAAGCTGTGCAGCATCTTTACGTTTGATTCGTTTTTCACAAACATCACGAATTGTACCTAAGCGAAATATCTCTTTGTCATTCATGGTAACCAACATATTTTGTTTAACTCAAATTGATCAGCAGATACTGATCACTATAGAAAAACAGGACATTTTAGCTTTGCAAAAAAGAGACACTTTACCTTGGGAGCTACAACCTAAGTGCGCATTATGTATATTATGTTAAATAAGGTGTAAGGTATTGAGTCTCTGCTGCTATATTGTATGAACTTACCTTTAAGTACTCCTCTTTTATCTTGTACTTTATCAGTTGAACCGGTCTATTTAACAGTATTAGCTATTTACCATAAAATAGGTAATTAACACTTAATTTAAATACTGCCGCACATGTTCATTTTGCTTGGTACTTAAATTAAGTGTTAATTACTCACAGATCAAAAAAACGGACAACTATAATAGCTGTCCGTTTGGTTCATCAATCAACGTTCATTTATGACGATACTTTACTGACAGATTTTAGATTTTGGTATTTTTCCAGCATTAAATCTAATTCTTCTGGTTGTATTGGTTTAGCTAAAAACCCATTCATTCCAGCTTGTTGATATAGAAATTGATCACTTTGCATTGCATTTGCCGTTAAAGCTACGACTGGAATGTTTATATTGAGCTTTCTGATATGCTTCGTCGCTTCTAATCCATCTAAAACAGGCATTGATATATCCATAAGCACTAAATCAAACATATTGTGACACTGTAACAGTTTTAAAACCGCCTCTTGCCCATGATTAGTTATCGTGACCTTATGACCTCGGCGCTCTAACATTAGCTTAGCGACTAACTGATTAGTTGGACTGTCTTCTGCTAATAATATATCTAAAGACCGCGTTGAGTGTGAATGCTTATCGGCCGTTAAATTTTCGGTCTGTTCAACAGCTGGCTTAATGGGAAATGTTATTTTAAAACAACTCCCCACACCTAACTCACTGCTAAGTGTAATATTACCGTGCATTTTTTTGATCAATAACTGACTGATCGTCAATCCTAATCCTGTGCCACCGTACTTACGAGTAATACTACCATCAGCTTGGTGAAAAGGATGAAATAGATTATCTTGAGCATCTTCAGCAATACCGATACCAGTATCACAAACGGAAATCTCAATATTGTTATCAACTTTATTAGCAATGATTTTAACTAAACCAATATCTGTAAATTTAATCGCATTACCAATGAGGTTAAACATGATTTGAATAATACGATTCTTATCTGCAAAGATATATTCAGGAATTGATTTAGCAATATCACACTCTAGAAGTATGCCTTTTTTATTGGCTTCTGGTAGAAGTTGGTTCTTCACTAAAACAATACTGTCAGAAAGATTTATATTGCTATTAAACAGTTCAAAACTACCTGATTCAATACGGGATAAATCAAGAATGTCATTAATAATAGTTAATAGTAAATGTGCTGATTGCTCCATTTGCCCTAACCATTGTCGCTGTCCATTCTCTAAGCCTGATGAAGACAACATATCCATTAAGCCTAATACTGCATTTAATGGCGTTCGTATTTCATGACTCATCATTGCAATAAATTGTGATTTGGCTTTGTTTGCTGCCTCAGATTGTTGACGTGCTTGCTGTAAATCAAATAGTCGTTTTTTCCTAACCGTGATATTTTTTACAGTACCACGATATCCTAACAGTATCCCGTGCTTACTATAGTAAGGTGTACCGCTAAAACTTAACCATTGTTCTTTGCCATCAATGAATAATTGCCATTCTAGATCTTCAAACGATTTATTTTGTTGTAATTGTGTACGAAACTTTTGTTTGAAATCTTCATGCTCGCCAAAGAAATCTAAGATATTATCTTTATCTATTAAGTGGTTAGCGATTTGAGCTGCAGAAATATAACTGAATTTATAGTCAGTGTCGATTTCCCAGAACCAATCACCAACAGTACGAGCAAAGTCTTTAAATCGTTGCTGACTATGGATCAATTCTTGGGTTCGTGCTGTCACTAAAGACTGTAACCGCTCACGATAATCAATATCTATAATCGCACGTTCAAGTAATGGCCGGAATCTATTTAGCACTCGACGGCAACTGGATGTGAAATGCCCTTTTTCACTACTCATTAGAATGATCATGGCATCACCAGAGCTAATCTTCACACCAGTAATTAAACTAGAATGACAAATATTTAATAGATCTGGGCTTTTATTTTTAAATTCTTCTATATCTTTGGGTGAATATAAAGCGATACATTCGCCATTTATACACCGATTAAAGGTACTACTAACTTGCCAATGACTTAAATCAAGGGCTGTTACTGTGCTCATTAATACATGTAAATCAGATGCTTCGTCATCACGAGTTAAAACAATAGCATTATCAAAAGCAATAAACTTACGTAATACTTCTAATAAACTATTAAAAACTTGTCGCTTATTATTAGCGCCAGCCATTGCTGAGACACCCTCAAGAATAGCCGCATTCTCTATACGTAATTGTGTTTCTCTTTCTTGAGTTCGCTGAAGATCTAATAACGTTTCTTGTAGTTTTTCTGAATCACTACTAATCATAAATATTAGTCCCTATGAAAAACAACAGCGGAAATCATTAAATTGCCATGAGCATTTTCACCCGTAACAAATTGTCCTTGCTCACCAAAAGTAAATGGACAAACAAACGGTTTATTATGCATGGCTATATTCACATACACTGCAACTTCGTTCATACGCTGCTGAACTTTAAGCATACAACCTGCACAATATATTGTTAAACCACCAATAGGATTTAATTTAATGCCATTAGTTGCAGTTATTACTCGGCCTGCCCGTGTTATTAAACGTTCATCAGTACCTGTCATAAAATATAACCGTTCGCCTTCAATAATTGAGGCAAACATTTTTAATCCATTCGTTTGAGTAACCATTAGTGGATGAGCTAATTTAAAATAAGGTAAATCATGGATAGTGCCAACTAAACGACCAAGTGGATTTAAACTACTTTCATTTATAATACTGCTATTAGCTTCAAATTTCTGTTGAATCCATTTTTGGTAAACGTCTGCTGCAGGTTGATGATCTAGTTCAATAACCTCACGTCCACGTACCTTTGTTGCAATAGCTGAATATTCTGTTGCGGCATATCCTGAGTGAAAAGAAAAACTTATTTCACAATTAGGATAAAATACAGTAATACCTATACCTTGTTGTGTTTGTTGTTCTTGATTAAATATCTGCCACTTACCTTCTACATTATTATCTGCTGCGCTACCGCCAATAATAGCAATATTTTTTCCAACTACATCTTCTATACCACGAATAACCTCTTCTTCGTTACCAGGTGTAGCATGAAGTAATATTAATGCCGGCGATTCACCAATACGGCCGCTATTATTAATGGCTTTAAGTATTGCCTGACGGGCTATATTAAAGATGGAACTATTAGAAGAAACAATTGATGTTCCATAAGCACCAATAATATCATTAATAGCCCAAAGTGCTAGGCCTTGTCCTTTTATATACCCATCTTCTGTCATAAACCCCTGACAAGATGAGCAAGCAAGAAAAGGAGTATTTGGGTAATGTTCAGTCAACATTGATTGTAAAATATCGCAATCGTAATCTTCCGAAAAATACAGTAATAATAATGATGGTGGTGCTATTTTCTCATCTAATTTATTGATAGCTTCAATAATTGCGTCGCGAGAATTATTTAGCAAAGAAAAACTTGTTGCAATATCCATAGCCATATCTTTTTAATTTTTCCCTATCATAATCATTTTTCTGAATACGATCAGTAAGCAAATCATTTTTAATTGTTATTTTTTATCTTATTATTAATAATCACTCAGTTATCTCCTATCATAGTACAGTTAATAGACTCATGGAGTATTATGTCACATTCAATTGTTCAAAATGTTATCTTGGTTACAGGTGGTGCAAAAGGTATTGGGAAAGGTATTTGCCAATATTTATCAAATAAGAATAATATCGTCATTGCTATCGATATTGATATTGACGCAGGACATCAACTTGTTGCAGATGATCCTAAAATTCGTTTTTGGCCGGCGGATGTAACCAATAAAAATGACATCAAAACGATTATTAACGAAATAACATTACAGTTTGGTCAACTCAATGGCCTTGTCAATAATGCTGCAATTGCTGATCCTTATAACACCCCATTAGATTCATTATCTCTTGATGAATGGCAGCGTATTATTGATGTGAATTTAACTGCGCCATTAATGGTTACTCAACAATGTTTACCTTTATTAAAAGCATCACATGGAAGTGTTGTTAATATTGCTTCAACGAGAGCATTGCAATCAGAAGCAAATACTGAAGCTTACAGTGCAACGAAAGGAGGAATTGTTTCTTTAACACATGCATTAGCTGTAAGTTTAGGGCCTGAAATAAAAGTAAATTGTATTTCACCTGGTTGGATTAATGCTGCCAACAACACACTAAGCCAAATAGATCATCAGCAACACCTCACCGGACGTGTTGGGCATACTGATGATATAGCAGAAGTCATTGAACTTTTAATTTGTACCCAATCTGGATTTATTACGGGGCAAAATTTTGTTATTGATGGCGGAATGACAAAGAAGATGATTTATACAGAGTAAATAATGATGACAGTTTATTTACTCTATATAAGGTATTCGGCGCTACTTTAGGTCGAATATCACTGTTTATTAACAGTAAATTGTGACGAATAAATATCTTTATCCATTTTAATATCAATAACCCATGTCATTTTATCATGGGTGCAATCAGGAACAGTAAACTTACCAAGCCAACCTTCCTTTTGTTGCGTAAATTCAATAGGTAATATACCCATATTCATTGTTATACCACTAACAGTTGCACTAGGAGCAATGTCAACATTACTAATTTGTAGTTCAAGCGGTGCATCAGCTTGTGGTTCTTTTGATAGTAGTGTTACTGTTGCCTGCTTATTATTAATAGTAAATACACAATCGCCAACATTTAAATTGCACGTCGTTTCCTGAACCTGAGTTGGTACTTTTGGTTGGTATGTTACTGTTCTCCAAACAAAAGCCGTGATTAATATAATCATTAAAACAATAATTTGAATTAATCGGCCTCGTGTTAATTTTTGTGCTGCCATGGTTATTTATTCCTTGGTTACTATTGTAATATGTTCTGAAGTTAAAAATACTTTTTATATGATATTAAGTGCTAACCTTATAGGGAGCGAATAATTTTCCTATTTAATTACATGGGTATAGCAATAAATGACCTCAACAAGTATAACACCACCCATGGTTCAAGGTTGTTATCATTGTGGTGAACCAATCCCGGAAAAATGTAATTTAAGTGTTGAGATTCTCGGTGAATCTCGCCATCTATGCTGCGCTGGATGTGAAGCTGTCGCAACAATGATCGTTGAAAATAACCTAACCAATTATTATGAATACCGTACCCAACCGGCTCAAAAATCAGAATTAGTCCCTCAGCATCTAAAGACATTATTACTTTATGATCATCAAGATATACAAGATGACTTTGTAAGGGAAAATGCCCAACACCATAAAGAGATAGTACTCTCTGTTGATAGTGTTTCTTGCGCCGCTTGTGCATGGCTAATTGAAAAACAATTATATAAACAAAGTGGTGTTATTACTATTGAAGTTAATATTACTACTCAACGTGCATTATTAGTGTGGGATGACTCCCAGGTAAAATTAAGCCATTTACTTACGCTTATGCATCAATTAGGTTATAAAGCGGCACCTTTTGAAGTCGATGCACAAGAACAACACTACCAAAAAACAATGCGTCATTATCTTTATAAACTTGGTATTGCTGGCATTGCGACAATGCAAGTTATGATGTTTGCCATCGCCTTGTATTTTGATGTTTTTGATAAACATGAGAACAGCTTTCGGAATTATTTACGCTGGATAAGTCTTTTTATTACAACGCCTGTACTATTATATTCAGCGTTGCCTTTCTACCGAAATGCATGGCGTAATATTAAAGCGTTAACATTAGGAATGGATGTTCCTGTTTCTATTGCTTTATTATGCGCTTATAGTGCGAGTATTTTTGCTACAGTCACAGATCAAGGTGAAGTATATTTTGAATCAATTTCGATGTTTACTTTTTTCCTGCTTCTAGGTCGATTTTTAGAAATGCGAGCAAGACGCCATGCAACAGCAATCAGTTCAAACCTCTTAAAACTCATACCAGCAATGGCAACTCTGGTTTCTGGTGAGCAAGTAGCAGCAAAAACCTTGAAAAAAGGTGACACTGTCACGATACTGCCTGGGGAATATCTCCCTGCCGATGGGGTTATTATTCAAGGACTAACAACCATCGACGAATCAATGCTGACAGGGGAATCAATCGCAGTTAAACGTTCTAAAAATGCCCATGTTTTTGCAGGGACATTAAATGGAAATGGCAATATAACCATCAAAGTGACGCATAACCGAAAAGATGCCTTCATTTCAAGCATTATACGCTTACAAGATCAGGCGTTATATTCTAAGCCTAAAATTGCCGTAATGGCTGATAATGTTGCACGTTATTTTGTTGGTGCTATTTTGGTTATTGCTGTCATGACATGGCTATATTGGCATGTTTATCGTCCAGAAGATGCTTTATGGATAACACTGGCTGTATTAGTTGCAACCTGCCCTTGTGCATTATCACTTGCCACACCAACAGCCCTTACTTGTTCGACATCAAGTCTAGGACAGTTAGGGTTATTAGTTCGTCGTGGCCATGTTCTTGAAACTTTATGCAAAGTAAATCATGTCATTATAGATAAAACAGGAACGTTAACGGAAGGAAATGTTCAGTTAGTTGGTACCACTATTTTTGGGCAGTATTCAACCTCTGATGTGCTTACATACGCAGCCGAATTAGAACGCTATGCTAATCACCCTTTAACTAAGCCTTTTCTTCCTTACCAAGCGAAAAGACCACTTTTTGATAGTGTTAAAAATATCGTTGGCCATGGCTTAAGTGGCAAAATAAACAACCAACAATGGCGTATTGGTAAATACGAATTCGTTAGGGATAGTCAATCCAATTTAGCCCCTCTTGCGAATGTTGATTATTGCGATGACTATTCAATATGGCTCTCATGTGATAACCATATAGTTGCCGCATTCAAAATTGAGGATCCTCTTCGCCAAGACAGTAAACAATTGGTAGATAGCTTTAAGCTACAAGGAATGAAAGTCACGATATTAACAGGAGATAATTCTGTTCATGCTCAACGTGTCGCTGAACAATTAAATATTGATCATTTACACGCAAATATGACGCCAATAGGTAAATTAAATTTTTTAAAGGAAATACCCGCAACGGATGTTTCATTAATGATTGGTGATGGCATTAACGATGCCCCTATTCTAGCTGGTTCGCATCTATCAATTGCGCTTAATAGTGGAGCCGATATTGCAAAATCATCAGCTGACATCGTGTTGTTGGGTAATAATTTGTTATCTATTATTGCAGCGCGTCAATTAGCTTTACGCACTCGAAATATAATTCGAGAAAATTTGGCGTGGGCATTAGGCTATAATTTAATTATTCTCCCGCTGGCTATCGCTGGACTTGTTGTTCCTTATATTGCAGTTATAGGAATGTCTGTAAGTTCAATTATTGTTGTATCAAATTCTTTAAGGTTATTAAGATAAATGGCAATTCTTTACATATTAATACCAATAGTGCTCATTTTTATTTGCCTTACAATCATGGTTTTTTTATGGGCTGTACACAATAATCAATTTGAGGATTTGGAACACCAAGGTCACAATATTTTGTTTGATGATGATGTCGAAAAACCTTCACATCCTTCTCAAATGTCGTCAAAAAATAGCCCTCATTTATCTGATTCTGACGATGACAGAACTTAATTTTGTTGCTGCGCTACTCATTGGTTTAACGGGAGCAGGCCATTGTATTAGCATGTGTGGTGGTATCGCAGCGGCGGTAACTATTGGAATGCCAAACAAGCCCCAACATCATTGGATATATTTACTTTATTACAACCTAGGTCGAATAAGTTCATACATGATCGCAGGTTTGATTGTTAGCCAAGTTATTGTTGAAATTTCAGCCATAAGTAATTCGGCTAGTATATTGATTTTAATGAGAATAATAGCTTCTCTTATGATGATAATATTAGGGCTGTATATTGGAAAATGGTGGTCAGGCCTTACTTATATAGAGCGTGTTGGACATGTCATTTGGCGTTTTATTTTACCGTTAACGAAACACTTTTTACCATTAACATCACCGACTAAAGCAATCCCTTTTGGTTTCCTTTGGGGATGGTTACCCTGCGGGTTAGTTTACTCAACATTAACCTGGGCAGCCGTCTCTGGCAGTGCCATTGACGGCATGATGATTATGCTAGCTTTTGGCTTAGGAACCTTACCTGCAATGCTTGCTCTTGGGTCTATCGCTGACAAATTAAAATCATTATTGAGCAACAGCTACTTTAAACGAATTAATGGTTTATTTATCATCCTTTACGGTATTCATACTGGTTATATTGCAATCAATCAAATATGGTAAGGTTTTTAACACTCGTAATATTGCTTCATAATATGTTAAAATATTGACCTACATCAAATTGGTTAGATAGGCATATGATTTCAGACAAATTTACCACAAAACGTATCCAATCAGGTGGATGTGCTATTCACTGTCAAGATTGCAGTATTAGCCAGCTATGTATTCCATTCACGTTGAATGAATCGGAGTTAGATCAACTGGATCAAATAATCGAACGTAAAAAACCAATCCAGAAAGGTCAAGAGCTCTTTAAAGCGGGTGATGAACTGAAATCATTGTATGCCATTCGTTCTGGTACCATCAAAAGTTACACTATCACTGAGCAAGGTGATGAGCAAATCACAGCTTTCCATTTAGCTGGTGATTTGGTTGGTTTTGATGCTATTAATGAAATGCAACATCCTAGCTTTGCACAATCACTTGAAACATCAATGGTTTGTGAAATACCGTTTGAAATACTTGATGATTTGGCGGGAAAAATGCCAAAACTTCGCCAACAAATCATGCGCTTGATGAGCAGTGAAATTAAAGGCGATCAAGAAATGATTTTATTGTTATCAAAGAAAAATGCTGAAGAACGTTTAGCTGCATTTCTTTACAATTTATCACTGCGTTTTTCTCAGCGTGGCTTCTCACCTCGTGAGTTCCGTCTAACAATGACTCGTGGTGATATCGGTAACTACCTTGGCCTTACGGTTGAAACTATTAGTCGTTTATTGGGTCGTTTCCAAAAGTCTGAAATGCTAAGTGTTAAAGGTAAATATATTACAATCTTAGATCATGACGAACTAGCCAAACTTGCAGGTGTAAGTAAGAACAACAATTTATAATCTGCTATACCCTATCTAATCTATTTATAAGCAGGTGCTATTTTAGTACCTGTTTTTATATCTATCACTACCGCATATAACTGTTCATTTATCCCATTTTTGCATTTTATTGCTCAAACTACTCCCCATCTTGATGAGTTTAGAGTACAGTAAATATTATGTTAATTTTTTAATCACTTGATTTGAAAGTGTATCTGATAAATACAACGGTAAATGTATTTCTTTGTTCGTACTCATTCAGAAAAGAGATTCTGCCGTAGGGAGACATTATTATGCAAAAATATAAAAACATACTTGTTGTCGCTGATCCTGAACGTGAACAACAGCCAGCAATATCTCGTGCTATTCATTTAGCTAAGTCTTGTGATGATGTGAAAATTATTGTTTTCCTAGCTATTTATGATTTTTCTTATGAAATGACATCAATGCTTTCTTCTGACGAACGTGACGCAATGCGTCGTGGTGTCGTTATGCAGCGCGAAGAATGGCTAAAAGAAATCATACAACCACATGCTGATCTTGGTCTTAACATTGAGATTAAAGTCGTATGGCACAACCGTCCTTACGAATCCATAATTGCTGATGTATTTAGTCAAGACATTGATTTACTCATAAAAGCCACACATGAGCATGCAAAATTAGGATCAGTTATCTTTACACCAACAGACTGGCATTTATTACGTAAATGTCCTGTGCCTGTTTTATTAGTAAAGGGTGAAAACTGGCCAGCAAATGGTAACGTTCTTGCCTGTGTGAATTTATCTGCTGAAGATGAAACCCATGATGATCTTAACGATAAGATTGTAAAAGAGGCCCTTGCTTTTTCATCAATCACACACGCAAACGTCAACTTAGTGAATGCCTACCCTGCAACACCAGTTAATATCACAATTGAATTGCCTGAGTTTGATCCCGCATCATATACCGATGCAGTCCGCGGTCATCACTTAATGACGATGAAATCATTACGCCAAAAATACGCTATTGATGAAGAGCAAACCTATGTAGTTGAAGGCTTAGCTGAAGATGTCATCCCTAAAATTGCTGATGAGATTAAAGCTGAGCTAGTTATTCTAGGTACAACTGGACGTACTGGTTTATCTGCGGTCTTTATTGGTAATACGGCAGAAAATACAATTGATAGTCTAAATTGTGACTTATTGGCTTTAAAACCAGATGGTTATATTAGTCCATTAGCGCCTAATTCTATCGATGAGTAACTGTTTCAATCTATATCTGTATAACAATAAACGCCTCAGCTGAGGCGTTTATATTATTTAGGTTCGACTTCTTTTTCATTGGCAAGCCATTTAGCAAACTTTGTTAAATACCATTCATTTTCTTGTTTTGAACAATAAGCTCGACTCAATTTACGGTGCTTCCACTCTGCAGCTAATGACACGCGAGTTTGGTTAGTTGCCCGTTTACCTAAATATGTTTCACAAAGCTGAGTATTAGACATCTGTCGAGCATAGCTATTTACACTGCTTCCTTGTATACCCATCTGCTGAGCTTGATGTGAGCTACACCCTCCGATTAAGCCGCATAGGCCTACTAGTATAATTAGCCGTAATTTTACCATTCTTCATATCCTATAAAGCAAAACAGCACCGGCTCAATAAAGAACCCGATGCTGTTTTGTGACTAATTGTTATTATATTTAAACGTTAGTAACATCAATAAACATGCTTTCATCAATGTTTGTCGAAGATACTTTTGCTTCAGTGAAAGCATATTCAGCTCTCTCACCTTCACGGTCTAGTGGCAGATTAACAAAATCAAACAAGTTTTTATCTGCCAATTGGCTTGGACTGATATTCTGAATTGATTTGAAAATCGCATCAACACGACCAGGTGTCTTTTTATCCCAATCAATCAACATTGCTTTAATGCTTTGACGTTGCAGGTTTTCTTGTGAACCACAAAGGTTACAAGGAATAATCGGGAACTGCTTATACTCAGCGTATTTGATCAGGTCTTTTTCACGACAATATGTCAATGGACGAATAACAACGTTACGGCCATCATCTGAGCGTAATTTAGGTGGCATTGCTTTTAGACGAGAACCATGGAACATATTTAAGAATAGTGTTTCAACGATATCATCTAAATGGTGCCCTAGTGCAATTTTAGTCGCACCAATTGTTTCAGCAAAAGAATACAGCGTACCACGACGTAAACGAGAGCATAAACCACAGGTCGTTTTACCTTCTTCTACTTTTTCCTTAACCACAGAATAAGTATCTTTATCGACAATGTAGTAAGGAATATTTAGGCTTTGGAAATACTCTGGCAAAATATGCTCAGGAAAGCCTGGTTGCTTTTGATCTAGGTTAACCGCGACAACGTCAAACTTAATTGGCGCTGCTTTTTGTAAATTAAGCAGAATATCTAACATCGCAAATGAATCTTTGCCACCACTAATACATGCCATTACCACATCACCTTCTTCGATCATGTTGTAATCAATTATGGCGTTACCCATATTGCGGCGAAGACGTTTTTGCAGTTTGTTATATTCAAGTGTTTCTTTACGGTTATCTGTCTGATTCATTACTACTTCTCGAACTACCGACAACATCGATAGTAGAATTGCGGGATAAGAATTTATAGGGCATGAATTATACGTATTTTATTGTTGACTGGAAATAGCTATCCACAATAAAAAAGCTCAGCACGTAATGGCTGAGCTTTTTTAATCAAAATGATTGAGTGATTACTTAAATAATCCCATCACAAATTTCTTTACTTGGTCAATTAAACGGCTAAAGAAACTACCTTCATCAACAGCTTCTAATGCAACAAGAGGTTGTGTACCAACTTGTTTATCATTCACAGAGTAAATAATGTCGCCAACTTGTTGCCCTTTGGCGATTGGAGCTTCAAGTTCGCTGTTTAGTTCAACACTGGCGGTTAATTTTTTGGTATCGTTACGTGACAATGTCACATAACTTGTTTTATCGACACCTAGATTCACTTGATCTTTATTACCAAACCATACACGTTCAGTAATGATCTCATCACCCGCTTTATGCGGTGTCACTGTTTCAAAAAAACGGAAACCGTAGTTTAGTAATTGTTTGCTTTCTATTTCACGCGTTTTAGTACTTTTGGTTCCCATAACAACTGCGATTAAACGCATGTCACCTTCTGTGGCTGAACTGGTTAAACTATAACCTGCACCACTGGTATAACCGGTCTTCATACCATCAACGTTCATACTTGGATCGTTTAATAAACCATTACGATTACGCTGAGTAATATTGTTATAAGTGAATGATTTCTCACTATACAATGGATAAATACTTGGTAAATCACGAATAAGAGCCTGACCTAATAAAGCAATGTCATAAGGCGTGGTATATAAGTCATTATTATCAAGGCCATGTGGATTAGCAAAATTAGAATTATTCATTCCTAATTTTTTTGCCCATGAGTTCATTAAGCTAACAAATGATTGCTCAGATCCTGCCACATGTTCTGCAATTGCAACACTTGCATCATTACCTGATTGAATAATCAATCCACGGAAAAGATCCATTAGTGGAACTTCACTGCCTACTTCGATAAACATTTTTGATGAATCAGGGAAGTTTTTCGCCCAAGCATTACGGCTAATAACAACAAGATCTTTCTCATTAATATTGCCTTGCTTCATTTCTTGACCGGCAACATAGCTTGTCATTAATTTGGTCAAGCTCGCTGGGTTTAACTTTTCGTTTGCATCCTTCTCTACTAAGACTTTACCTGTATTGTAATCCATCAATACATAGCCTTTTGCACTTAATGTTGGTGCATCAGGTACGACTGTTGGCATTGCTGCAAACGCTGAAGATGATAAAGAGTAAAGCGCAGTAGCACCGACAAGAGACAAAAAACGAGTAGTCTTTTCCATGTTAGGCAAAATTCCTTTAAAAAACGATAAAATCAATCTACATAGCTATTAAGGACTTGCAGAAACCTAATAGGTATTGAGATTGGCTGCCAGTATATCGAAAAAATATAATAAAACAGGTCTTGGTAACATTGTCTTACGAATTCCTATCACTGATTACATTTATAACGATAATTGCTTTAAATATAAATCATTGCGAGCAATTAACTACTGCTTATTTGATTTTAAATTCATAAATACTGCTGTGTTCGCATTTTTATTACTGCACTAACTGAGAATCTCTATTAAATAGTCGTAGGTTAGGTTAAATTTATTCTATTGCTGTTTATCTATTAGGAACAAGTATGAATAATTACAATAAATTAGAACGTCATGCTAAAAAGCTATCTCGACTTGGCCATCTTAGTGCTATTTGTGGTTGGGATCAGGCTGCAATGATGCCTAATGGTGGTGCACAAGCGCGTTCAGAAGCAATGGCTGAACTTGCCGTTATGTCACATGAACTAGCCACTGCTCCTTATTTAGAAAATTGGTTTGCAGAAGCAGAAAAAGAACATCTTACCGCCGAACAACGAGCCAGCCTTACAGCCCTTAGACGTCATTGGATGATGCATAATATTTTACCCGCAGATCTTATCGAACAGCAATCACTTGCATGTTCTCAATGCGAACATGCTTGGCGCTCACAACGTAAAGAAAACGATTGGGAAGGCTTTAAAGCTAACTTAAAGCCTGTGGTTGAATTGGCTCGCCAAGAAGCCGCTATTCGCTCGCAAGCAACAGGCTTAAGCCGTTATGATGCTTTACTGGATATTTATGAGCCAGGAATGACATCTGCAGTACTTGATGATATTTTTGCTGAAGTTAAATCATGGTTACCTCAACTTATTCAACAAGTCGAAGCCAAACAAGCGACAGAAAAAACACTACCGCTATCAACCCCATTTGCTATCGAAAAACAACAATCGTTAAGCTTGAATGCCATGAAATTACTTGGGTTTGATTTTGACCACGGACGACTAGATATCAGTACTCACCCATTTTGTGGAGGCGTACCAACAGATGTCCGTATTACTACTCGCTATGATGAAAATGATTTCACCTCAGCATTAATGGGCGTTATTCATGAAACCGGTCATGCACGTTATGAACAAGGCTTACCACAACAATGGCGCGACCTTCCTGTCGGTGAAGCACGTTCAATGGGGATTCATGAATCACAAAGTTTATTTTGTGAAATGCAATTAGCGCG
This sequence comes from Photobacterium sp. S4TG1, assembly GCF_036040035.1. Taxonomy (NCBI): domain Bacteria; kingdom Pseudomonadati; phylum Pseudomonadota; class Gammaproteobacteria; order Vibrionales; family Vibrionaceae; genus Photobacterium; species Photobacterium sp. S4TG1. The sequence goes on along the minus strand of NZ_JAYXUH010000006.1, from coordinate 123,909 downwards.
TAGTCCTGCATTTAGTAGTTTATTAGCTCCGATGATACAACAATCATTTGATTCAACGGCAGAATCATTATCGGCTGAAAATCTTTGTCTGATTAATACTCGTGTTAAACCTGGATTTATTCGTGTTGACGCAGACGAAGTCACCTACCCTGCACATGTTATTTTACGCTATGAAATTGAACGTGACTTAATTGAAGGTAATATTGAAGTTGATGATATTCCAGCTATTTGGGATCAGAAAATGTCTCAATACCTTGGGCTGTCAACACTCGGGAATTTCACCGATGGTTGTATGCAAGACATTCACTGGACCGACGGTAGTTTTGGCTATTTCCCAAGCTACACTCTAGGTGCAATGTACGCAGCACAATTTATGGCGACCATTAATAAAGAAATGAACGTAGAACAGCTCGTTACTCAACGTAATCTAACGCCAATATTTGAGTGGTTGCATGATAATATTTGGAGCAAAGGCTCAACATTATCAACTGATGAGCTGGTGGAGAAAGCAACAGGGGAAACACTAAATCCAGAGCACTTTAGAGAACATTTAATGCAACGTTATTTAAATAACTAATCACCACTTTTTTATGAACTATCAACAGAAAAACAGTAATTATTTGATAAGTTTGTAATATTTAGCAAGATAATATCGGTTAGATCACAGTTTAATCAGCATTGTTTTTTATACTCATAATCAATAAAGATAACGGTTACCATTAAGGATTTAAGAATGACTTATAAAGCAGCAGATCTAAATTACCATGGCGAGAATTGTGGTGTGCATAACTGGATCACAGATGGCGGTCAATCATTCTACTGGCATCCTGATTGGCTACATATTGCTGAAGATGAAACAGGTCTTCACAGTAAGCATGAAATTGAAGTTGAAAAAGGTGGAGAAATCACTAAGGGTCATGCTGTTCATGCGATTTTGAAGCGTTTAAATGAAATGTTAAGCAACGATCACGCTTAAATTACAAACTAGAAATTATTAATGTTTCATGAAAAAGCCACTATCAGCATTGATGATAGTGGCTTTTCTTTTATCTGTTAATTAGCAGAATTAAGCGTATCGATTCGCGGTATTCTCAGCAACTTTTACAATAACTTTAACGGCAAGTTCCATACCTTCAACAGTGATAAACTCATGAATACCGTGGAAATTATAACCGCCAGTAAAGATATTAGGACAAGGTAAACCCATAAATGATAGTCGAGCACCATCAGTGCCACCACGAATAGGTTTTATTTCCGGCTTAACATCACAATCAAGCATCGCTTGCTGAGCAATCTCAATGATATGCGGGAAAGGTTCCACCATTTCACGCATATTATAGTAAGAGTCCGTTAAGATCAGTTCTACTCGGCCCTGTGTTAGCTTACCATTTAGTTCATCTACTTTTTGCTGCATGAAAGCTTTACGCTTTTCTTGACCATCACGATCAAAGTCACGAATGATGTAACCCAATTCAGTACGAGCAACAGATGCATCCATTGACTTTAGGTGATAAAAGCCTTGGTAGCCCTCTGTGCATTCAGGGGTTTCATCGGCTGGCATCATTAATTGAAATTGTGCTGCAATGTTCATGGAATTAACCATTTTATTTTTTGCAGTACCAGGATGAACGTTAACACCATAACAAATGACATCTGCAGAGGTGGCATTGAAATTTTCATATTCCAACTCACCAATCGGGCCACCATCGATAGTGTAAGCCCATTGTGCACCAAACTTTTCAACATCAAATAAGTTTGCACTACGACCGATTTCTTCATCGGGCGTAAAACCAACACAAATATCGCCATGCTTAATTTTAGGGTTAGCAATAAGATAAGCGATAGCTGTCATGATCTCTGCAACACCCGCCTTATTATCAGCACCAAGTAGCGTTGTACCATCTGTCGTGATGATATTGTGACCATGTAACTTATTAAGATCTGGGTATTGGAATGGAGAAAGGATTTCATCCCCTATCCCTAACGCTATATCACCACCGCGGTAGCTTTCTACAAGTTGTGGCCGTACATCTTTACCTGAAGCATCGGGTGCTGTATCCATATGAGCGATAAAACCAATAGCAGGAATATCGCCATCCATATTTGCAGGTAATCGTGCGGTAAGGTAGCCGTTGCTATCTAGAGCAACGTCACTAAGCCCTAACTCTATCATTTCAGATTGAAGAGCTTCAGCAAAAACGCGTTGTCCAGCAGTACTAGGACAAGAGGAAACTGCATCGTTAGATTGAGTGTCAAAACTTACATATCGTAAAAAACGTTCTATTAACTTATCCATAAAGTCGCCTTTCTTGCTTGAGCTGACAGCTTATACTGCCCTTATTTATTATTATTTACATTATGGGTATATTGAAAATAAATGACATTGAGATACATCATCATTAAGGCTATTTTTTTGTAAAATGAGTCCCCATTTTTAAATGAAATTTTAATTAAACAGCATGATTTATTTGAAATTAATGATTATTGATGAATTTAAAGGTGTGTTTATTTCTTGATTAAAAAATAAAGTTATAGTGCACTAGGGTGCGAGTCTAAAAAAAAGCTCCTAAATAAAGGAGCTCTTTGTATCTATTCTGATTGTATTACGCATTAAACGTATCGTTGTTTAGTGGATCACTGACATTATCATCAGACCTTGGCTCATTACTATTATCGTTAGGATTAGATACCGAAGTTACCTGCAATGTAATACCAAACATATTACGATAGATAATCGCTTTCACATTAAAGAAAAATGGTAGTGTCCAAATTAAACCAATACCTGCTGTTGCAATAGACATGAAAAAGAAGATCATTACGATTAAGTAAATTGCAGTCATTGGCATCACTTTACGCACCGTAGCCATAAAAGAATATTGAATCGCTTTAATCGGAGTAACGCGCTTCTCACACACAAGTAAGATAGCCATGCTTAGCGCCATTGTTAAAAACAATCCGACTAAAGGGAAAATGCTGCTGCCAATACCCTGAATAGAAGAAATTAATAACATTGTAATAATCGATACGAGTGTAAACGAAAATCCTTTAACGATTTGGCTTGGTTTTGTTGGCAGCCCTACTGAATGATTAAGCGCCATTAAGCTAACCCCAACATATAATGGAGCAATCAAAACATCAGACCAAAAGTTAGCCATAAAGCCTGCTTTTAGGATGTCAGCGGTAAAGCCCTTCCCCGTTATAAAAGCGTCAAAAAACACATTAGGATTACCTAACTGAACTTTTAGACTTAATAGCAATAATGCGATTTGTGCAATAAACAAACAAATAACAGCAGGCAAAAACTTAGTGAAATTCTTTGCTGTAATTTTGAACGCTTCTTGAAGAACGGCAATAGGTTGTAGATCAACATCGCCCTTCATTGCTTTTTCAATTGAACCGCCAACGTGAAAACTTTTTTTAGTTGTCTCTTTCATACTCATATCATCATTATTTTGGTACTTGTATTGTACGTCACTCATCATGGTACAAAAACACTATTCACGTAAAAATTTATTTCAAAACCTCGTTACCGCCTGAAAAACAGCCAAAAAATTACTTGCAAGGCGATATCTACCGCTTTTTTTTACTTTCTTGTCCTCATTACTAACGTCTTTTGAACGTAAGTAAAAAAATTTTGAGCTTAAAAATAAAACATTTCGATTATTACTTTAATCGTAATTTATTTTTTCAGTATTATTTGTAATAGCGACCATATTGCAACGGATCGACGTGCTATCATTAAAGTAAGCAGCGTCTAATCTATAAATTTAGTGAGAAAATGCTTTAAATTGAAAGACTACAGGTCTATTATGCGCCCCTAATTTTAGCCAAAATATTGGGGCTTAACCAATCAGTCCCAAGGTGGAGATAACGTAGAATTGAACGTTGCAAAAACATCTAAGAAACCTGTAATTCAGCTGAAGGGTCTTAGCAAAAGCTTTGACGGTAAGCAAATCATTACAGGTTTGGACCTAGACGTAAACGATGGTGAATTTTTAACCATTTTAGGTCCATCAGGCTGTGGCAAAACCACAGTGCTTCGTCTTATTGCTGGCTTTGAAACTGCCGATAACGGTCAGATTACTATTGCCAATAAAGATGTTACTGACATTCCAGCTGAACAGCGTCTCGTTAATACGGTGTTTCAGAGTTATGCACTGTTTCCACATATGACAGTGTTTGAGAACGTCGCGTTTGGTTTACGCATGCAAAAAGTGCCATCGAGTGAGATTGAACCTCGAGTTATGGAAGCATTGCGTATGGTGCAACTTGATAAGTTTGCCCCTCGTAAACCACATCAATTGTCCGGTGGCCAGCAACAACGTGTTGCTATTGCCCGTGCAGTTGTTAATAAACCAAAAGTTCTTTTGCTTGATGAATCACTTTCTGCTCTTGATTACAAATTACGTAAGCAAATGCAGCTTGAACTGAAGCAGCTTCAACGGAAACTTGGTATTACCTTTATTTTCGTTACTCACGATCAAGAAGAAGCACTATCAATGTCTGACCGAATCATCGTTATGCGTGATGGTTGTGTTGAACAAGATGGTAGCCCTCGTGAAATTTATGAAGAACCGACGAACCTATTTGTTGCTCACTTTATCGGCGAAATCAACGTATTTGATGCCATCGTTAAAGAGCGTTTAGATAGTAAACGTATTATGGCAGATGTTGAAGGTCGTCACTCTTTAATCCACTGTGAGCTTGATGTCGCTATTGGCGACAAAGTGAAAGTGCTATTACGCCCAGAAGACATCCGTATTGAAGAAATTCATAACGGTGAACAAGCTACGGGTATTTTAGGTAAGGTTAAAGAGCGTACTTATAAAGGTATGACGCTTGATTCTGTGGTACAGCTAGATTCAGGAAAATCGGTAATGGTTAGTGAATTCTTCAACGAAGATGATCCTGACGTAGACCACTCTCTTGATCAAAAAGTTGCCATTACTTGGGTTGAAAGTTGGGAAGTGGTGCTAGCAGATGAGCAAGAAGTTTAATCTCCAAAACATCATCATAACGATTGTTGTAAGTTGGTTACTGCTATTTGTATTTGTACCAAACCTTATGATAATCGGCACGAGTTTTTTAACCCGTGATGATGCAAACTTGATCAAAATGGTGTTCACGCTAGATAACTATGAACGTCTTTTCGATCCAATGTATGCAAAAGTGCTTTTGCATTCATTTAATATGGCAATTACAGCAACGCTATTGTGTTTGTTGATTGGCTACCCTTTTGCGTATGCCATCGCTAAAATGCCTGAAAAATGGCGACCATTTATGTTATTTATGGTCATTGTACCCTTTTGGACTAACTCGTTAATTCGTACGTATGGCTTAAAGCTGATGCTCGGTACACGTGGTATTCTAAATAATGCGTTAATGTACTTAGATATTATAGATAAACCTATTCGTATTATGTACACCGAGTACGCTGTAATGATTGGCTTAGTTTATATACTATTACCGTTCATGGTACTGCCGTTGTACTCCGCGATTGAAAAGCTTGATAATAACTATATTGAAGCGGCTCGTGATTTAGGTGCGAATAAAGTTCAAACATTTATTAAAGTCATTTTCCCATTAACAATGCCTGGCATTATCGCCGGTTGTTTATTGGTACTACTTCCAGCATTAGGTATGTTCTACGTATCTGATTTACTTGGTGGTGCAAAGAACTTGTTAATTGGTAACGTGATTAAGAGTCAGGTACTCAACGCTCGTGACTGGCCATTTGGCTCTGCAACCAGTATTGCACTGACGTTAGCAATGGCAATTATGTTATATGCCTACTACCGAGCAGGAAAATTACTGAATAAAAAAGTGGAGCTTGAATAATGGGTCGTTTTTTTAAATTCAGCTTTATGTCCGTTGTATACACTTTTTTGTATGCTCCGATTGTTATTCTGATCATTAACTCATTTAATGCTAGTAAGTTTGGTATGAAATGGGGTGGCTTTACGACCAAATGGTATGAAGAGCTAATCAATAATGACAGCTTGATGCAGGCAGCTGGCCACTCAATTACGATTGCGGTTATTTCAGCAACAGCAGCATCGCTAATTGGTAGCTTAACCGCTGTTGCCCTATTTCGTTATAACTTCAAGGGTAAGAAGTTTGTATCAGGTATGCTCTTTTTAGTCATGATGTCACCTGATATTGTAATGGCAATTTCATTACTGGCTTTGTTCCTATTAATTGGAGCGAATCTAGGTTTCTTAACGTTATTACTATCACATATTACTTTTTGTCTACCGTTTGTTGTAGTGACTGTCTACAGTCGTTTAAAGGGCTTTGATGTAAAAATGCTTGAAGCTGCACGTGACTTAGGTGCAAGTGAGTGGGTGATTTTAAAACAAATTATCCTACCTCTCGCTAAGCCTGCTGTTGCTGCTGGTTGGTTATTAAGCTTTACATTATCACTTGATGACGTAATTGTGAGTTCGTTCGTTACAGGACCTAGTTATGAAATTTTACCTTTAAAGATTTACTCGATGGTTAAAGTCGGTATTTCACCAGAGGTTAATGCATTGGCAACTATCATGCTGATCATTTCATTATTCCTTGTAATTTGTTCGCAATTACTTGCAAGAGAAAAGAAGTAATATTACAGCTTTTAGCATTATTAAATGGCTAACTTATTTAAGTTAGCCATTTTTTTATCTGCGTTTTATTACACCATCTAAACATTGAATGTCCGTTGACATCTCAGGCTGCATTAAGACAGCAGATCACACAGGTCATATCACAAGAACTATTCAAGTTCTATTTGCTGTTTAATTTGTATAACAATATTATCTAAACGTTAACTACCTGTTATTAATCAATAGTCTGTAAATAAATATCTTATAGATGTGTTTATATTTGTGATGGCAGTATGATTTTATCTGCTATAATAGCTACGTTTACCAATTCATATTTGTTTTAAAAGCACACTATTTTAACGTGCTTATAAACGACATAAAATTAGGAGAGGCGGTTAAAGCCGCTAGAGAACACTCTCGATATCCTGTTTAGTTAGGAGCTAACAACGATGAAAAAATGGTCTTTAATGATGGCCGGTACAGTTTGTGCAATGTCAATGTATTCAAACATTGCTACTGCTGCAGATTCAGATAGCAATGAATTATACTTTTACAACTGGTCTGAATACATTCCAAATGATGTATTAGAACAGTTCACAAAAGAAACCGGTATTAAAGTAATTTATTCGACTTACGAGTCGAATGAGACCATGTACGCTAAATTAAAAACTTATGATAAAGGCTACGATTTAATCGTTCCTTCAACTTACTACGTTTCTAAAATGAGTAATGAAGGCATGCTTAAGAAAATCGATAAATCAAAAATTCCTAATTTTGCAGGTATCGATAAAAACTATTTAGATAAGCCTTTTGATCCTAACAATGATTACTCTATCCCTTATATTTGGGGTGCGACAGGTATCGGTGTAAATACTGATGTCATCGATAAATCAAAAATCACTAGCTGGGCTGATTTATGGGACCCTAAATGGCAGGGTCAGCTAATGATGATGGATGATGCACGTGAAGTGTTCCACATTGCATTACGTAAACTAGGCTATTCAGCTAACACTCAAGATCCTAAGCAAATTAAAGCAGCTTATGAAGAACTTAAAAAACTAATGCCTAACGTATTAGTTTTTAACTCTGACTTCCCTGCTAACCCTTATATGGCTGGTGAGACATCACTAGGCATGTTGTGGAATGGCTCTGCATACATGGCGCGCAAAGAAGGCGCTCCAATTGATATCGTATGGCCAAAAGAAGGCGCTATCTTCTGGATGGACAGCCTAGCAATTCCTGTTAATGCGAAGCACGTTGATAATGCATACAAGATGATCAATTTCTTACTTCGCCCTGATATTGCGGCAAAAATTGCACTGCAAATTGGTTACCCAACACCCGTTGCAGCAGCGAAGAAATTATTGCCTGCTGATTTCGTAAATGATCCAAGTATCTACCCACCACAATCAGTAATGGATGCGGGCGAATGGCAAAACAGTGTTGGCCCTGCAAGTGAACTATACGAAGAGTATTACCAAAAGCTAAAAGCTGGTGAGTAATAATTATCGTTAGAAAATAAAAAAACCGAGCTTTAAAGCTCGGTTTTTATATGCAAAATAAATATTCTATTTAATGCTAATAAATATCACAATTTAGCACTTAGAATACTCACTTCTTTACTAATAGATTTAACTTCAAACTGATTACTTATTTTAAGTGACTCAACTTGAGGTAATCCCCATGCTTCATAATTCACAACATTCCCATCAGTGGTTATATTAATCGGATCACCAGTTAATACGTGACCACTCCATGAAACTGATGCGGCAAAAGTCATTGAACTGAAAATTGATAAGATTACCAACAAAAAATACTGTTTCTGTTTCATATTTAAGCAGCGCTATAGCTAAAGATTCATTACGACAACTATAGTGTTAGCATTATACTTATTGAATATTTAAATGTGCTAACAGGCATTTAATTGCTTCTCATCAAAAATATGCCACATCAAATTTAGAATTAATCTCTTTTTATATAGAATAAATAGCATTCATTTTGATACTATTTAACTGCATTGATAATATCTTCTACGAATTTAGGAACTAATTGTGATGCTTTCCCGTAATGCTTCTCTTCAAATTCATTGCCTACATTACTTGGTTCTAAATTAAGTTCAACAGTATGGGCGCCTTGCAATGCAGCCTCATGAACAAAACCTGCTGCTGGATAAACATTCCCAGATGTGCCGATAGCAATGAACAAATCAGCTCTCACAATCGCGTCATGGATTTTTTCCATATCTATAGGCATTTCCCCAAACCACACAATATCAGGTCTCAGTGGCGCTGGAATTTGGCAACAATGACAATGATCACTTGTATGGAGATCTCCATGCCATTCCACTGTTTGACCTGACTCACAACAGCGTGCTTTTAATAACTCACCGTGCATATGAATAACATTGTGACTCCCTGCCCGTTCATGAAGATTGTCGATATTTTGTGTCACAATCGTTACTGTACCGTCTAATTCAGCTTCTAGCTTTGCTAATGCATAATGAGCAGCATTAGGAGCAACAGATCCATTCTCTATCTGCGATCGACGAGCATTATAAAACGCTTGTACTAACTCTGGATCGCGCAGATAGCCTTCAGGAGTCGCGACATCTTCTACTCGATGTTCTTCCCACAATCCGTCAGCTGCACGAAAGGTACGTATCCCTGATTCAGCAGAGATACCCGCCCCTGTTAATACAACAATATGTTCGTAAGGAAATAGCATAACAACATCCCTCTAGTAAAAATAATGGCTAAACTTATCCCTCATTTATACCACTGATTTTATATGGATAAACGGTGTTTTTTATTAGACGTTAGTCTGAGAGATCGCTTATTGCTATAAGCCATAAATAATATTCATAAAAAAAGCCGATACAGTAAACTGTATCGGCGTTCGTTTTGATGCTTAATCGTTAACTATCTAGCGATGGTTTTGATTTTCCTGCATCCTGTTTTTCAGGTTCATAACCCGGTTGGTTTTCAGGTAAATCTTTTACTTCATCAAACCACAAATTATGGTGCTCACGTGCCCATGTTTCATCAACATCGCCAGTCACCATGCCATCTAAACCCGCTTCCATGCCAAATAAACCAATATAAATATGGAATATAAAACCACAAATTAGAATCAGTGCCGATAACATATGAAGTAAATTTGATAGCTCCATATCACGACGGGTTTGATCAAAAATAGGGAAATCTAGCACAAAACCACTGGCCGCAATCGAGAAACCAAATACGATCAATAGCCAAAAGATAACTTTCTCACCACCGTTAGAGAAACCCGCTGATGGATGTGATCCTTTATGTTTACCCACCATGCCGCCCATCTTTTTAAACCACTCAAGATCGACTTTATTAAAGGTACTTTTACGCCACCACTTAACCAGTACGGCAAGTAGTAGGATCGCAAAAATAGGTCCCATGTAGTTATGGTATTGCTTGGCAGCAAGAATGATCCATCCCCAAATTTCAGTAGGCACAATAGGCTTAATAAAATGTTTACCATAAACTAACGTTAAGCCACTGAATCCTAATGTAAGGAAGGTAAATGCCATGCTCCAGTGCAATGCACGATCAATACGGCTCCAGCGTTTAATTTTACGGCCAGTTTTAGGCTTACTTAGCTTTAGAGGTCCAATAACCACATAAGCTAGCGTTACCATCACCAAACTACCAAAAATCGCTAAAGCACCTAATGGTGACATCCACTTTTCTTTAAGGATGTACCACGTTTGTCCTGGCACACTGATTAGTACATCATGCTCAGGCCAACCCGATGTGGTGTAGCCTTTCTCGCCATCTTTTACCATGCGCCAGTAATCAGCCCCAGCAAATCCGATCACTTCTTTTTTAACTACGGCTTCACCAGCGGTCGTTGTATCACTATCACTTGCCATCGTGGATACTGAAAACACCATCATTAAAGCGGTAACTATGATAGTTAACCAGCGTTGAATTCGCTTAGTCATTAAAGCTCCTATCCACTTTAAAAAGCAGATTAATTGGCACACTTATCACAACAGTGTGCCTAACTATTACACGCGTCGATAAATGGACTTAACATACCTCATTAAATCCATTTAAATATGATTAAGCTTTACGTACTTTACTTGCGTCGTAAGCTAAATCATCAGTGCTTGCCCAACCCGCATCTTTTGCACCACGAGCTACAACACGCTTGCTGAAAATTTCAGAGATTTTTTCAGCATCACCAGCAAGCAATGATTTAGTCGAACACATCGAAGCACACATAGGTAACTTACCTTCTGCTATACGGTTTGCGCCATAAAGCAGACGTTCTTTTTCAGAACCCGGTTCAGTATTTGGGCCGCCAGAACAATAAGTACACTTATCCATTTTGCCACGTTCAGCAAATGCATCTTGCTTAGGAAATTGTGGCGCACCAAATGGACAAGCAAATAAGCAATAACCACAACCGATACATAAGTCTTTATCATGCTGCACAATGCCGTCTTCTGTTTGGCTAAAGCAATCAGCAGGACATACCGCCATACAAGGCGCATCACTACAGTGCATACAAGCAACAGAGATTGATGTCTCTCCCGGAAGACCGTCGTTTAAGGTTACAACACGACGGCGTTGAATACCCCACCCAACCGCTTCTGAGTTGGCATTTTTACAAGCTGTTACACAACCATTGCACTCAATACAACGCTTAGAGTCACAAAGAAATTTCATACGTGCCATCAGGTGACTCCTTACGCTTTAGTGATTTTACACAAAGTAACTTTGGTTTCTTGCATTTGGGTTACAGGATCATAGCCATACGTTGTTGCCGTATTGGCCGCTTCACCAGATACATAAGGTGCACAACCTTCAGGGTAATGATCACGTAGACTCACACCTTCAAATTCACCACCAAAGTGGAATGGTAAGAAAGCCAGACCTTCACGAACACGTGGCGTTACCATCGCTTTCACTTTAATTCGGCCTTTTTCTGCACCTTCTACCCACACCATCTCACCATCTTTAATGCCAATATCGTTAGCATCTTTGAGGTTAATCTCAACGAACATTTCTTTTTGAAGTTCAGCTAACCATGGGTTTGAACGTGTTTCTTCACCACCACCTTCATATTCAACAAGGCGACCAGACGTTAGAATAATTGGATATTCTTTAGATACATCTTTCTCTTGAATAGACTTATATAGTGTTGGCAAGCGGAACATCGCTTTGCTGTCGTCCCATGTTTGGTACTCTGGTAATAAGTCACGACGCGGCGTATACAATGGCTCACGGTGAATAGGTACTGCATCAGGGAAGGTCCATACAACAGTACGAGCTTTCGCGTTACCAAATGGAATACAACCGTGTTTAATCGCAACGCGCTGAATACCACCGGAAAGATCTGTCTTCCAATTTTTACCTTCAGCTGCCACTTTTTCGGTTGCAGTTAGATCATCCCACCATCCCAGTTGCTTTAGCATCTTCGCGGTAAATTCGGGATAACCATCTTCAAGCTCACAGCCTAATGAATAACTATCATCCGCCAATAAGCTCACACCATTACGCTCAACGCCGAAACGAGCACGGAAATTACCGCCACCTTCTGCGACTGTTTTAGAGGTATCGTAAAGAATGTGTGTACCTGGGTGCTTCATTTCTGGCGTCCCCCAACATGGCCACGGTAAACCATAGGTTTCACCATTAGCAGGTCCGCCAACCGCTTCAAGCGTCGTAAAATCAAATGTACCCCAGTTTTTCTGATGCTCTTTCAAACGCTCAGGGCTTTGACCGGTATAACCAATTGTCCACATACCCTTGTTGTATTCACGAGTAATGTCTTCAATGTTTGGCTTATTATTTTCAACCTTAATGTGTTTGAATAATTGATCAGAGAAACCCAATCGCTTAGTCAATAAGTACATGATTTCGTGGTCTGGTTTCGCATCAAACAACGGTTCAATTACCTGATCACGCCACTGAATCGAACGGTTAGTTGCCGTTACTGAACCATAAGTTTCAAACTGCGTGGTTGCAGGGAAAAGATAAACGTTATCTGTACGGCCATTCATTACTGCAGCAACGCCTGGGTATGGATCGACGATCACCATCATATCCAGCTTGCCCATTGCCGTTTTCATTTCAGGACCACGCGTCTGTGAGTTAACAGCATGACCCCAATAGAACATCGCACGAATATTATCGCGTTGTTCAATATTATCTTTGTTTTCTAAAACGCCATCGATCCAACGAGAAACGGGAATACCTGCGCTGTTCATAGGCTTTTTACCGTTATAGGTGTTTTGATCAAAACGGCCTTGTAGCCATGAATAATCAATGTCCCATACTTCAGCCCAATGCTTCCAAGCTCCTTCGGATAAACCGTAATAGCCCGGTAAGTTATCAGATAACACGCCAAAGTCAGTTGCACCCTGAACGTTGTCATGGCCACGGAAAATGTTTGCGCCACCACCTGATTTACCCATGTTGCCAAGGGCTAATTCAAGAATACAGTAAGCGCGGGTGTTGTTATTACCTGTTGTATGTTGAGTACCACCCATACACCAAACAACACAGCCCGGACGGTTTTCAGACAGCATTTTTGCCGTTTGGTAAACTTGTTCTTCAGGCACACCCGTTACGCGTTCAACTTCTTTCGGGTTCCACTTTGCCACCTGCTCATGCACTTCTTCCATGCCATAAACACGTTGACGAATAAATTCTTTATCTTCCCAGCCATTATTGAAAATGTGATATAGCACACCCCAAACAAAAGCAACGTCAGTACCTGGACGCAGTGAAACATAGTGATCAGCTTTTGCCGCTGTACGTGTGCGACGTGGATCAACGACCACAATCTTACAACTGTTAGTTTCTTTAGCGATCAGGATATGCTGCATTGCTACTGGATGAGCTTCGGCTGGGTTAGAACCAATAAACAGAATTGACTTACAGTTATGCATGTCGTTCAGTGAGTTGGTCATTGCGCCGTAACCCCACGTATTTGCAACACCGGCAACCGTGGTTGAGTGACAAATACGTGCTTGGTGATCGACGTTATTTGATCCCCATAGCGACACCATTTTACGGAACAAATACGCTTGTTCGTTGTTGTGTTTCGCTGAACCTAAAAAGTAAACTGAATCAGGGCCAGATTCTTGACGAATTTTAAGCACCTGCTGGCTAACTTCATCTAATGCTTGCTCCCAGCTTAGTTTTTTCCATTTACCATTAACCAACTTCATTGGGTATTTTACGCGTTTAGCACCATGGCCATGTTCACGTAATGCTGCCCCTTTGGCACAATGCCCACCAGCGTTAAAAGGATGATCGAAAGCGGGTTCCTGATGGGTCCATACACCATCTTGCGTTTCGGCATAAATACCACAGCCAACAGAACAGTGAGAACAAATAGTACGTTTAACCACTTTAGGTGCGTTGTAATCAGCTTCTGGAAAAGCTTCAGCTTTACGCATAAAACCAGGCGCAAAAAGGCTTGCACCAGCAACACCACCAGCGGCAGCAAGAGAAGAATTACGAATAAAAGAACGACGAGAAATACCTAGTTGGTTTTCATCTTTGCTCACTTTATCGGAACGTTTAGTCAGTTTCATTTCAGGCTCCGCTTATAGGGTATTGTAGTAATCACGAATATGTTGGGTTTCGTGATACCCTTTTTTTGTTTTAGGATCTTTCTTTTCAGTGTCGGTTGTTGAAGCAGGAACGGCAGTTGTCGTTCCTGCTACTACAGCACCTGCCGCTACAGTTAAACCAATGTTTTTTAACAATTGGCGACGGCTATCATTTGTTTTTTGCTCACTCATTGCGTTTGCTCCTCTATCGACATTCTTATGAACAAATGTCGATTTTTTATTATCGCGAGTATCTTTTTACTGGGACTCTAAAAAACGGGTCTTTTCTATTGTCAAAAATTGCCAAGCTAGTTCACCAACAGCGGTGTAAAACACAGCACTCTTAGCCGCTTTTAAATCGGTACAAAATTTTTCACACCATGGTGCAAGATGACGATTAAAAAATGTTTGTTGAAGGTGTTCATCGCCACCTTCCACCAGCATAGCCATAACTTCTAGCAATGCGGATATATGATCTTCGGGTTCAATGACAGATTGAGCACGTTCAAAACCCATTTGTTTTAAGTCTTGACGTAAATAAGCCAAAGGCATTTCCATTAAAGAACCAGTTAAATACCATGAACCAAATGGAACAACTTCCCCACGACCAATGCCAATAAAGACATCTTGATATTCTTCTTCAACACTCAATAATGTCGTTTTCTGAGCTGCTAGTTTTAATAAAGGCCAAGCTGAAGCCATGGTTTGACGTTGAAATGTTTGCGCCGTATCAACATCAAGGTTAGCAAGAAACTCAAGCACAGATTTTTCAGGGGCTTGACGACATAAATGTGCCAACATGTTATAAATTTCAATACGTAGCAAATCATCTTGATCAGTAAGATTTGTGTGAGCATTCATAGCTGCGTTTTCCATATAATGACCTTATACCCTTGTCTGATTTTGTGGATCTTGTTCCATCTTTTCAAAAATATCGCGCACACGACAATCTTCACACATAGATAAACGACGAATCGCTTCTCCTTGAAAATGTGAATGGCGTTGAAGTTTTTCAGTCAACATTTTCACCATAGATGCAGGGGCAAAAGGCTTTCCACAACTGATACAACATGCAGCTGGTTCTTCATGAATAAGAGCATCGGCTTTACGCGCTTGCCAATCCCAATTAAAACCAGCGTCAAGTGTTATAACTTTTTCAGGACATGCGGTTTCACACATTCCACATTGAATACAATCTTGTTCTACAAATAATAATCCAGGGCGATCACCAATGGCATGTAAGGCACGAGTTGGACAAACAGCGACACAACTCATGCATAACGTACAATCATCTGTTTTACATGTTACAGAACCATAAGGGGCATTTTCCGCTACAGCCGAACGCGTTGGTTGCGCTGGACTTGTCTGATTAAGCGCTTCTAAAACAGTAAATAATTTTTCACGTTTAGTGCCGGTTAATGCCGTTTCAATTGGAGTAATAAGTGCCGTTTCATAAGCTTCAAAATTCGCACTATTAGCAAAATCAAATAAACAAATACGATCAGCGTCATAACCCAATTCAGTTAAGAAATTTTGCGCAATGGCTAATTCATTAGTCAGAACAGCATCAATCGTAGTAGGGATATATTGTGTATTTGTTGCTAATAGAACTTGATGTGCACCATAAGCTAATGCACTAAACCAAGTATCAATACCAACCGTCGCAAGTTCTTCTAATGCAATCGTAATAACAGAACTAGGTAATGTCGCCAGTGCCTTTGTTACAGCAGCGGTATCGCGATCACCATAAAGTAGTAATGTTGGAGATTGACCACCTTCTTGCTTATAACGTACTAAAACACTATGAACAAAATTTTGAGTGATTTGAGGATCTGGCAATGCATAACTGATAGCTTCTGTTGGACACGCCGTGGCACATGTTCCTACCCCCTGGCAAAGGTAAGGATCAATCGCAATAGCGATACTGTCAGAACTTAATGCTCCCGCAGGACACGCATCAATACAACGATCACAGCCTTTGACACTTCGTGATGAATGCGCACAAAGATCAGGATTTAAACGAAAGTATTTAGGCTTGTCAAAAGTACCAATCATAGCTGGCAATTCATCCACCAGCGCTGCTAGTTTTTCAGATGCTTTAGATGCAGAAGCTTGACCAACGGCGTAATAACCAGCGGCAGGAATTTCAACATTCATAGTCCCTGTTGTTGTCATATCAAGCACAATATCAAAACATGGACGTCCAATAGCTATTTTGGCTAAGTTCGTTTCAAGTGCATTAATATCAAGGGCTGTCGCGTCATGTCCTATACGACAATGAACATCAAATGCGCCAAGGTATCCTTTTACCGTAATAGCTTGACTGTAATACAAGGTATGTGATGTTTTGGTATCGCACGTATTAGCATCTGTCGCCAATAGCGTCACACTGTTTAGTGCTGCAAATTGATCAGCAACATGAAGTAATTGCTCAGCTTCACCAATAATCAATAAATTACCACGACTTTCATACGTCACTGTTGGCGGAATAAGATTGGCAAGTTCTACTGTTCCTGTAATGGCCGTTGCACGAGCGACACCATTAATATCAGTAAACGCATTTAATGTACTTTTTAACATTGTTATTCCTGTTTGCTCACTACCGCTAATCAGTATCGTTAGAAAATAATGACTTTTCTTTTACTCTCTATAGAGCAATAACCGATCCAACTTTTCACGGAATAAAATGACTTAAAAGGAACTAAAATCATAACGACGATAATGCGTAATTACCCAATGAGACATTTTGTCTTATTTGTAGCGAACTAACGCGCCAAATTGTCTCTGTTTATAATTTTGGTGATCTTCCCTTTTTGTCCCAGTCTGTTTTTATAAATGGTGCGAATAGTTTTTAAATTTCGCGTTACGATTTCTGTTCATCACTTTCATTGTCACAATTAAGAATCGGTGTTAACGATAAATCAGCTGTAGGGTGAGCCTCTTTATCGGTATGCGTTATATTTATAGGTTCAATAATAGAGTCAGTGGTATTAAGCTCAGTGGTTGATGTTAATGCTGATATTCCATCATTTTTCAAAGCCTCTGTTGCTGTTTCTGTAATAGTATTTATCCAACCTCGCATTTGTGATGCTATTTCAGGAGCTAAACCTTGCATATTACTGAAATCTTCAGTGCTATCATCCATGTCACTGATATAGTTAAATTCTTCAGAATGAAATAATTTACGTAATGCCGCCTTTTTCACGGACTTAGTTACTTGTTGCTGCATAAATGACGCAACACCTGAGTCATAAGTCACTTTATCAGCATCATCGACGGTTAATTCAATAACTTCGACTTCAGTGCATGGTGTAACAACGGCGGATGTTGATTCATTCTCATCAACGTCAGTAACCTCGTTTACCGCTATAGAAGTAGATTCAATCTTTTCACCATCTGCACTAATTGCATCATCAGTCGTTTCCGTCGTAGGCTCGAGGCTTTCAACAGGTGTTAACTTACGACTTGACCAACGCTGAAAGAAATTAGTTGCCACTTGAACGTCCTTTTTTCTTATCGCCGCCACGTTTACGTTTAAATTCAAACAATTCCCCATGGCGACCTAAAAAGGCTTCCATCCATGCTTGAATTGCTAATGGAACATCAATATGCAAAACCACATAGTCACCATCCATATAACGTGCCGCTACACCTTGCGCTGCGGTAACTAAAACAGGCTTTAATTGCTCATTCTCTTCAGCACAAATAAAGAATAAATGTGGACTCTGTGAATTTAAATTAAATCGATACTCCATTCGCTCATCACGAAAAAGTTCTAGAGGCATCATGTAGTTACCAGCCCCTATATCAGAAAATGCCATATCAACGGCGAGATCTTCTTCATACAAACAAATGTCTTCAATCGTCCATGCATACGTTGTCCAACGACCTACTTGGCGTTCTTCTGCTTGTAAGCGAAAATTAATTGGCCAAACATGTTCATTTTTCTTTAATTCAAGTTCTGCTTGTTTTGGCACATTCACTCCTACTGGCGGGTTCTATTTCGCCTTTATCTTGTTATTTAATCACTTTTTAGGTTAAGCGATATTTCACTTAATAAGCAGACATAAGCAAATATTAGACCAATAACAAGAAACCACATTAAAAGTGCGCATTTTTATCAATCTCAGCCTATTAACGATAGATTGGTGAATGTTAGTAATATTGGAACAATCTTTGCTTAACTTAGGTTTCAGTATTCATAATTAAACACACCACAATTATTATGCAGGGATCTCAAATGGCGACATTGCCTAAAATTATAAAAACCAAAACGACAGTGCAGCAGACGATGTCGGTAGAAATTATTGATGAATATGGTGATCCACAAACAAAAGAGATCGCCTGTGAACATCCACTAACTGTGTACCTTAATTGGGTTGAAGTAGTAACACTGATGACCCTAGGTGAGCGTCCATCCGCATTAGTATTAGGCTATTTAAAAAACCAAGGCTTTATTAATGACCTTAGTGCTATTGAATCAGTAATGATCGATTGGGAAACCAATGCTGCGGTTGTTATAACTCATGAAAATACTGAAAACTTAGCGCAGCAATTAGAAAAGAAAACCGTCACCTCTGGCTGTGGGCAAGGCACGATGTATGGCAATGTAATGAAAAAGCTTGAAGGTATTACCCTGCCACAACCGAAAATTAAACAATCGCTGTTATATGGTTTACTTGAAGCATTGACTCATCATAATAACACCTATAAAGCCGCAGGCGCTGTCCATGGTTGTGCCGTCTGTAAAGGCACTGATATTTTGTCGTTTGTAGAAGATGTTGGCCGACATAATGCAGTTGATACCCTTGCCGGTGAAATGTGGCTGCAACAACAAACTGGTGAAGATAAGATTTTCTATACCACAGGTCGCTTAACTTCTGAAATGGTCATCAAAGTCGCGCAAATGGGTATTCCGGTGCTGTTGTCTCGTTCTGGGGCGACACAAATGGGTTACGACCTTGCTAAAAAACTCGGTATTACTATGATTGCTCGTGCTAAAGGATTACGTTTTCAAATCTATAACGGTAGCGACAATATAGAACTAGATGTTAAAGGCCACAAAAGTAAAGGTAACCAAGAATAATGGCTGATTTTCCTGAATTTATGAATGCCAAATTAGTCGCTGAATATCTCGACCTTAATGAAAAGAAGGTTTATGCCTTAGCCAATGACGGACTATTACCTGCAACAAAAGTAACGGGTAAATGGCTTTTTCCTAAAGCAATGTTAGATAAGTGGTTATTAGAATCTTGCCATAATGGCGTATTAACCGACCGATTATTGATTGCAGGCTCTGACGATCCATTGCTGCAATGTGTGGTGGGAAAAATGGCAAATCAACTCGGTAGTACTGCCCTTGTCGGTTATACCTCAACAGGCACTCGTCAAGGATTGGCGATGTTAAGCAAAGGTCATGTTGATATCTGTGCTATCCATTGGGGTAATGTAGAAGAAGCCAGTTTGAGACATCCAGCATTACTGCAACAATACCCCGGTCATAAAAACTGGGTCTTAATCCATGCCTTTGAGCGTAAACAAGGGCTAGTCGTAAACTCAGAGCTAGCGGATGCCGTTAATAGCCGCTCAATTCAACTACATGAGTTACTGTCTCCCCGTTGGCGTTGGGCGTTACGCCAACAAGGCGCAGGAAGTATGCGAGCATTAGAAGAATGGATCCATGGTCATGGGTATAACATGGCCATGCTTAATCAAGTTGATTGTTGTAACAGTGAACGAGAATTAGCATCTGCTATTGCAAGAGAACAAGCGGATATTGGCTGTGCTAGTCAAAGTACCGCAGGAGAATTTGGATTAGGGTTTATTCCTTTATGCACTGAAGCGTTTGAGTTAGTGATCCCTAAAAATATTTACTTTCGTACCCTACAACAACAGCTGTTACAGTCATTAACCAATAGTGAAATTCAAGCTCATGGGGATCAACTGGGGGGATATAATTTTACTCGTACAGGCCAACAAGTGTGGAGTGCTAATTAATTTACGCATTACTCGTCAAGGTCATCATTTGATGGCCTCCCTACCACATTAATGATTGCATTATAAATAATTCATCAAGACAAATCCCCTACAAAATAACATCTAACAGTTAGATCAAAAAACGACAAATAACAGAATGCATGCATAACAACTATTTTTATTTATTACGCTGGTACTTAAAATAATCCATCCTCGACACAATCATCATTACAAGTAATTAAATGCCGCACAATCAATCTTACTATCAATATATCGAACAATTATTTTATTGAATGTTGTTTCATTAGCAACTTATGTTTAACTGCTGCTTTTATACTCTATTATAAGTAGGGTTTACACAAACATGACTTGCTTAACCACAATTGAAAAGATGACAATATCAGGATAATTATTACCCTCTTAAATGGGATCCAAGGAGCCATTGTGCGCAACGCTTTATTTTTATTTTTTACACTTGCAAGTGTCAGCTTTTCTTCTTTCGCAAGTACCAACACCAGTAAACTCAAATCAAGTAATCTTCAGACTGCTTCTGTGAGTAATTATGTTATCGATCTAAGCTCAGGGAAAACGCTTTATCGCAAAAATTCCAATGTCGTGATGCCTATCGCGTCATTAACCAAGCTAATGACCGCAATGGTGACATTAGACGCTAAGTTACCGCTTAACCAAAAAATTACGTTCACTAAAACGGATAAAGAGCATATGTACAATACATATTCTCGTGTTCGTATTGGCTCAGAATTAAGCCGTGGCGAGACAATGCACATTGCATTAATGTCATCTGAAAACTTAGCTGCTGCTGCACTTGCAGCTAATTACCCAGGTGGTTACAACGCGTTTATTCGTGCAATGAATGCTAAAGCTAAAGCACTTGGCATGACGAATACTCACTTTGTTGATAGCTCAGGTCTTAACCCTAAAAACCGTTCAACAGCATCAGACGTTGCTAAGATGGTACGCGCTGCTTATAAGTATTCTGCCATTCGTAATTACAGCACCAATGGCGCCGTACATACCGCTTACTTTTCTAATCCACGTTATAAATTAGGCTACACCAATACCAATGCGCTTGTACGTGGTAAAAAGTGGATCGTTAACCTAAGTAAAACAGGCTTTCTTGATGAAGCTGGTCGTTGTTTAGCAATGGTTACAACGATTGATGGTAAGAAGATCCTAATGGTGATGCTTGATTCACAAGGTAAAATGACACCAATTGGTGACGCAGGTCGTATTAAGCAATGGTTACAAACAGGTAAAAGCAAACCAATTACAGCAGATGCTAAATACTACCAACAGCAAAAATTGAAAGAATTAACCAAATAATTAATTGTTATTGTTCATTCATAATGTAAAAAGCCAGCATTCAATATGCTGGCTTTTTTTATCATTTACCATAAAGCGACAAAACGTTTGATGACCGATTCGAAGATGTCTTCCAATCCATTCACATTAGTAACCTAACATCTCATTTTAATTATTATTACCATCGAAATCATTTGGTTATGATTAAAAGTTAACATCCCTTCCCTGTATTTTCAACCGATAAGAATCACCTGAAAAATGGCAGCTCACGTTTACATTTTATAAAACACTCCCCCTCGTTCACCCTCTTGCTGAACAATAAAAAAGGCGGATGATAGCCCTGTTCATTCAATATTCATCAAAGCCGTTAATTATGAAAATGCATTTGAAACCCGTTATTGGCAAAAAGACAGTCCTTGCATGTGTTATTGCCCTTGCATCTGTGAGTTATGCCAACGCAGCAACTTCTTATACACAAAATTTAACCCAATACCCCCCTAAACTATTACTTGAGCAAATTACAGCACCTGTAACTGGCGCGTTATACCAAACTAAATTAACCGACCAACAACAAAAAATTGTTGAACAAGCTAAATTAGAGAAAAAGAATGGCTGGTGGCATGTAGGTATTAAAGGTAATGCTTTTGATCGTGGCTTCCAATATGGCTACCTTATCGCACCTGATTTTAAATTAGCGTGGCAAGATAGTTGGAGCATGACCTACCTAACAACAGGTGTTCCTTATAGTGCGTGGCAAAAAGCCGCATTAGAACAAACTAAAGGAAAGATTCCCGTAGAACTTCGTCAAGAAATGGAAGGTATTGCCAAAGGCTTAAATGCGGCAGGTTTACATGTCACTCTTGCTGATATTATTACTTGGAATGACATGATTGAGCTTACTGGTTACTGGTGGCCTTCAGTGGGGATGCATAATTATACCAAGTGGGTTGATCCTGGTTTAATTAATACATCCGCATTCCCTGCCCCGTATACAAAAGCTGAGATGAACACTAATAATGTTGAACTCAGTAAAAACAATGCCAATATTGAAGGTGCTAAAGGTAATTGCAGTGCTTTTATTGCGACAGGTAAAGCGACTGATAATCAAGGTATTGTCATTGGTCACGAAACCTTTAATGACTTCTGGTCTGGTCAATTTTCTAACGTCATTTTAGATATCACACCAGAGAAAGGTTACAAAATGGCATTCCAAACAGCACCAGGCATGATTGAATCTGGTACCGACTTCTGGGAAACAAGCGCAGGTCTTGCGGTTGTAGAAACCACGTTAGCCAACGTGATGGATTGGAAAGCGGGTGGCATTCCTGAATTTATTCGAGTTCGTGAAGCAAGTCAATATGCTAATAACATTGATAATTGGATAAAACTTGAAGAAAAAGGCAACAATGGTGGTTATGCTAATACATGGCTCATAGGTGATATTAATAACAACCATATTGCTAAGTTTGGTCAAGGCCGTGTTTATCAATACTTTAATGAATTAAAATCAGGCTACTTCACTGGCGAAAACGTCTCTGTCGACCCACGTTTACGCTATATTGAAGGTTCTGATGTTGATTACAACGATATTCGTCAACAAGAAGGTGCTCGTCGTTTACGCTGGATCCAACTGATGCATAAATATAACGGTAAAATTAACGTTGCAACAGGTCAAAAAATGTTGGGCGATACTTATGATGTCTATCTAAACAAAATGGATGCATCATCACGTAATATTTGTGCTGAATATGATAAAGACTCACAACCTTATGTTTCTGATCCTGCTGCAGTATGGAATGTTCCTTTTACACCAGCAGGTTCTGTTGATGGTAAAATTGCCAACAGTAACGACATTAAAAATTTAACTATCAATGCTCGATTTGGTCGAGCTAACGGTGCGCCATTTGACGCAAAAGCCTTTATTAAAGCCCACCAGCAATGGGGATGGCAATCAGGCTATTTGTTAAGCCGTCCGTCAGAACCATGGACTGAAATGAAATTTCTTTAATTAATTAAAACCTTATATCGCGGTCATTGATTATTTTTTCGATTCAATATGACCGCGATTATTGTCATTACTCTCATTTCATTAAAAAATTAAACATTAAAACAATATGATACAAACATATAGGCTATGCTTTATATATCTTCAAACCAAAGGAGCATCTATGCCGCACACCGAAATGATTATTCCTTCCTCATTTGGGCTGATTAGCCGAATATCTCTTACCGCCTCACTGTTTCTTGTCGTTGGTTTATCCATTATGTAATTATGGATTATATTACAATCAGCTAAAACACAATGCGACAAAAAAGCCCCTTGGTAACTGCTATGAACAAGCAGTTACCAAGGGGCTTTTTGTTATTCATAAATCTGGTTTTTGTTACGCTGTCACATGAAGATCTAGTTCACTGGGCGATTCTTTCTTATGTTTAAGATATACGGTAAATGTGGAACCTTGACCTTCTACAGAATCAACCGTTATTTCTCCACCGACATTAGCCACAATACTCTGACTGACCGATAAACCTAATCCCGTCCCCGACCGACGAGTAGTGAAAAAAGGATCAAAAATACGCTGCATATTTTGAGCAGATATACCACATCCATGATCAGTAATAACGACCATAGCACCAAGCACTTCACCCTGATCATCTAACCAATCATTAGTGGCTATCTTCAATAAACCTTTATCATCCATGGCATGGATACCATTCATCTGTAAATTAACCAGCACTTGTAATAATTGGTGACGATTAACTTCAACACTGCATTTAGCGGCAAGATTAACCTCAAATTGAACATCCATTTTTTTAGTGCCAGAACGAACAAGTGTTAAACTCTCTTCGACGATCAAATTTAGATGATGCCATGTCACTTCATCTTGCACGCCGCCTTGACGACTGTATTGCAATAAACTGCGGGTAATATTACGAATACGATCAATTTGAAGGTGAATGGCAGCCAGCTCTTCTTGAACATCAGCCGTATTATCACCAAGTTCAAGCTGAATTAATTCAATATTACCCAAAATAACTGCCGTCGGATTATTAATTTCATGCGCAATACCTGCGGTTAACTCACCCAATGCGGCTAATTTTTCTGTTGCCACCAGCTTAGATCGTGCTTGATGCAATAATTGAATGTGGCGCTCTAATTCTTCCGTTTTCTGATGTAAGCTTTGAGTACGCTGTTCGACCTTTTCTTCTAATTCTATCGCGGTCAGTTTTATGAGTCCGTTACGTTGTTCTAATTGATCTAACATTGAATCAAATTGCTTACCCAATATTTGTAATTCATGCCCTTCAGATAGATCTAACTTACCTACTCGTCGTTTTAGACCCATCTGCACAGCTTTAGCAACCTGATAGATTTTTTCAATCGGTAAAAACAAATCACGCGAACCACGATACACAATGACACTGGTAAATATCAGTACCAATAAGATACTCACACTCATTTCAATAATGTTGGTTAAATGACGGTAAATGAGGGGCCACTGTAAATAACCCGTATAGAGCATGCCAACGACTTTACCGTCATTTGCATGTAACGGCTCATAAGCAGAAACATACCAACTATCATACACAAAGGCGCGATCAACAAACGTTTTTCCTTGCTGTAAGACATGTTGTCTAACCTCTTCAGAAACACGCGTTCCCACAGCTCGACCAATAAGGCTAGCACTGTCTAATGGCACATTAGTACTAATGCGCACATCCCCCATAAACAAGGTAACAGTGCCAAGGCTGCCAGCTGGCAAAGTGCCTTCGGCGTAAACCAAATCACGAATACGATCAACCAGCGAGGTACTATTATTTAATAAAATACCACCATCTAAAATCCACTTTAGATCGCCTTGTTGGTTAAATATAGGTACCAAACTACGACTGATCAGGCCTTTTTGTTCTATCGTGCCTTCGGTAAGTAAAGGTAATTGTGCTTTGGCTGGCAA
This sequence comes from Photobacterium sp. S4TG1, assembly GCF_036040035.1. Classification (NCBI taxonomy): domain Bacteria; kingdom Pseudomonadati; phylum Pseudomonadota; class Gammaproteobacteria; order Vibrionales; family Vibrionaceae; genus Photobacterium; species Photobacterium sp. S4TG1. The sequence continues at coordinate 98,470 of NZ_JAYXUH010000006.1, read as the reverse complement.
ATTGGGGTTTAAATTATAAAGTGCCGCACTGTCTAATACTTGAAAAAATGTCTGTTCTTTACCTGATAATAACAACGCCTGCTCTTGGCTTGAAAATAGATTCAATTTACTCACAGGATGCAACACCACAAAATCTAATTGATAATGTTTATTTTGCTGACGAACCCAATCGAGTAATGTTACTTCATTAAAACGTAATCGACGTTGAAAGTCGTAAGAGTTAGCAAAGGCTTGTAGTTCCATTCGCTGCTCTTTTTTAAGCAATACCATACTATGGTGCGCAACGGCTAAATCGGCTCTTACATTCATTAATGCATTTTGCCAGGTGTAAGTAATCGTCCAGTAAAAAGTAATGGCAATTAAGGTCAATAATGTCAGAAAAATAGGCACAGAAGTCAGTACTAATAACCGATAGCGCACCATGGTCTGAAATCGTCGTAACCACATCAAAACAAATGCTTTTACTTTCATAGTATTAGTTTCATTGTAATTCTTCTGTCCATTCTTTATATTTGCGCTCTAATGTTTTCCTTGCCACACCGAGCTGGCGAGCTGCTGCAGATTTATTACCTTCACTAGCATCAACAACTTGCATGATATGTGCTTTTTCAACTTCTTTTAAAGTCCATGTGACCGGATAACAATATTGTTCTTCACCATCTTCATGGCATTGACATGGGCGTTGGGAATCGACGTTATTAAGTTCAAGTTCTTCTCCCGTTACCCCTTGCTCATTTGCAATAGCAACAGGTAATGCATCACCTTGTAATTCACGCCAATAATCAGCAGGCGGCTTACCCAATAAAATACACCGTTCCATCATATTACGTAATTCACGAATATTTCCGGGCCATGAATAAGCTTGCATGGCCAAAATATCTTCATGAGTCCAACTGATGGCTTTCATACCAAGATCTTTAGATAGCTGCACGGTAAAATGATGGGTTAATGATGGAATATCTTCTACACGTTCACGTAATGATGGCAAATCAATAGTTAAAACATTTAATCGATAGTATAAATCTCGACGAAAACGGCCTTCTTCAACTTCAAGTTTTAAATTTCGGTTGGTTGCGGCAACAATACGAACATCAATTTGAATTTCCCGCTCAGAGCCAACAGGACGAATCGCTTTTTGTTCTAGTGCGCGTAACAATGATGACTGCATTGCTAATGGCATTTCACCGATTTCATCTAGAAACAATGTGCCATTATTAGCGACACGAAACAGACCTTCGCGGCTTTTCTTGGCGCCAGTAAATGCACCGGAGACATGACCAAACAGCTCACTTTCTAAAAGTTCAGGCGCAATAGCACCACAGTTAATCGGAACGAAGGGTCCTGTACGCTTACTTAACTGATGTAATGCACGAGCGACCAATTCTTTACCCGTTCCCGACTCGCCTTCCACTAAAACTGCGGCAATAGACGGTGCAACTTGGGCTATGAGTTTTTTCATTTGCTGTGTTGCTGGCGCATCACCAATGATATTAACAGGGTAACTACGCTCAACATCACGTTGCAATGCAAAATTTTGACGTTCAACTAATCGACGTTCAATGCATCGATTTACCGATTGCATCATTTGATCAAGGTTGAAGGGCTTTAGAATAAAATCAGATGCGCCAGCCCGTAAGGCTTGAATTGCCATTTCTAAATCGGCATAACCCGTCATAAAAATTACATCACTACGACGTGTTGTCGGATCAAACGCTTCATGCCATTCAATACCTGAACGGCCGGGTAAGTTAATATCAACAATTAACAAATCAAAATGACAACGTTTTCGAATTTTCTCAGCTTCTTCAATACTTCCTGCGGTATCTACTTGAGCAAATTTTTTACTTAACGCTTTCTTTAAAATCGTGCGCATTCCTGGTTCATCATCAACCACTAACACAGAAACCGCCGTCCAAGAGGAAGACAAACTAAAATTAGACATAGATACCGAGACATTTTAACCAAACTAAATTTTGCGACATTTTGTCTCACTATTAATCATTAAGTCAAAATAGTTTTATCATTCAGTATAATTTCGGTTACCTTTAACCTATTTTGAGTAATATCTGATACCAAAAGCACATAATTAGTCCTTTTCATCAACATTAAAAAGATGGCACTTTATTTGCTTATTAGCAGACCTGCGCGATGTATTTCGGTGGTATGGGTCATTTTGGCGCAACTATCGCCAATAAAGCTTCGTGACTCATTATCTCAACATTTTTTAATGCAACCCAATCGATCAGGAACGTTGATGAACTTATTAAAAACAACTTTGGTTATTCTTGGCTGCGCATCAGCAACGATAGCTTATGCGACCACAGAAACTGCAATGAATAAAACTGTGCGTCTAGCAACAACCACCAGCACCTATCATTCAGGATTACTGGATTATTTATTGCCTGTATTTACTAAAGATACGGGTTATACCGTAGAGGTGTTAGCCGCAGGTACCGGAAAAGCATTGCGCATGGGTGAACACGGCGATGTAGATTTAGTCATGACGCATGCACCACAATCAGAAGCACAGTTTGTTGAAAAAGGGTTTGGTGTATTACCTCGTAAATTAATGTACAACGATTTTGTTTTAGTGGGACCTAAAAACGACCCAGCTGAAATTAAAGGCGATAAAAATGTTGCTGACGCACTAAAAGCTATTGCTACTGACAATGCAACATTCATCTCTCGTGGTGATGATTCAGGCACAAACAAAAAAGAATTGAACATTTGGGCTCAAACAAAAATGGAGCCTAACTTTGGTGGTTATAAAGCTGTCGGCCAAGGTATGGGTCCAACGCTAAATATGGCGTCAGAATTACAAGCCTACACATTAACAGATCGTGGCACATGGTTAGCATACGAAACCAAACTTGATCTTGAAATCATGGTTGAAGGTGATAAACGCCTATTTAACCCTTACCAAGTGATTTTAATCAACCCTAGCCGCTACCCTGATCTTAACTACCAAGGAGCTAAAACATTCAGTGATTGGTTAGTTAACCCTAAAGCACAAAAGCTTATTAATAACTACCAGCGTCATGGTAAGCAATTATTCGTTGCTGATGCACAAACACAATAAAGATAACATTCTAATTTAATGTAACATTTCGCCGATAGCTGTTTATTTAACACATTAATTATAATGAGATCACAGTTATAACATAACGTTTTAGACTTACTGTTAATAACGTGAATGATCACACTATCGGCGTATTTTTTTAGGTTAAAAGAAACACTAACATGAATATTTGGCAGACAACGCAACAAGCGACCCAACTCCTTTTTAGTGGCGATAGCGCACTTTGGGGTATTGTTGGCGTGTCATTTTCGGTGTCTCTTTTTGCCATTGCCTTAGTGATTATTCCCTCATTACTGATCGCTTTTGCGTTAGCTTATGGCAAATTCCCTGGACGCTGGTTAACTTTGTCATTAATGAACACACTACAATCAGTGCCAACGGTGGTGATTGGATTACTGCTTTACATGTTGCTCTCTCGTGCTGGCCCTTTGGGAGATTGGCAAATGCTGTTTACTCAAAAAGCGATGATCTTAGGCCAAGTTCTGATTTGTTTTCCATTACTTATTTCGATGATGCACGCCGCATTTCAAAACAGTGATCGACGTGCATGGGAAACAGCGATCACTTTAGGCGCTAGCTATCCGCGAGCTTTACTTAGTTTAATGTGGGAGAGTCGATTTCCACTACTTGCAGCAATTATTGCTTCTTTTAGCCGCGTGATCACCGAAGTCGGTTGTTCAATGATGGTCGGTGGCAATATTTTAAATTCAACACGAAATATTCCGACTGCTATTGCACTTGAAAGCTCAAAAGGCGCATTTGCTCAAGGGGTCGCCTTAGGAATGGTGTTACTTATTTTAGCCTTAGGTCTAAACTTTATTTTATCTATCGCGCGTGGCAAAGCCCATTTGCGAACTAACTAAGGGAGGCCTTCTTATGGTTCATGCTTCAATTCAGGCACTCGACCTTTCTGTTCGCTTTAAAAGTCGGTTGCTATTTCACATTCCTCAACTAAATTTAGCGCCTAAAGATGCCATTTATTTAACAGGCGATAATGGTGTCGGTAAAACAACCTTATTGAAAGTCTTAGCCGGGTTACAAAAACCCACGACAGGCAATGTTAATATTCATCAGCATACTTTTTTTAAACGTCTCTTTAGCGGACGCTATGAAGGGAGTATTATCTATTTACACCAAACACCGTATATGTTTGATGCTACAGTATTTAACAATGTATGCTATGGACTAAGGTTTGCGATTAAAGATCGCCAAAAACGTCGAAATGAAGCCATTAATGCGCTACGAATGGTCGGCCTTGAAACTTTAGCAGATGAACATGTCTCAGTATTGTCTGGTGGTGAACGTCAACGCGTCGCAATGGCACGCGCATGGGTGCTTAAACCCAGCGTATTATTAATGGATGAATCCAGTGCCAGCATGGATCAAGAATCCATCAATCGCCAAGTTATTTTAGCGGAAGATTTATTGTCACGTGGCACCAGTTTAGTGATTACTAGCCACCAACAAAATGCACTAACTGCACTTTGTCGCCGTCAATGGACAATCAATGACACCCAATTAATTGAACGAGCCGATCTTCAACTCGTTACAGATATCAAAAACAATAAGGATAATTATGCCTACGCCTGAACAAACCCATTGGGTCATTTTAGCGGGTGGCCAAGCCAGCCGTATGGGAGGCAACGATAAAGGCCTGATTGAACTTGCAGGTCAACCTTTTATTCAACATGTTATTGATACACTTAGACTCCAAACACCTCATATCAGTATTAATGCTAATCGTAACCAAAATATCTACCGTCAATATGGGGATGTATTTGGAGACAGCATTGAAAACTACCCAGGTCCTTTGGGTGGTATGCACGCCGCGCTGCAGTACATAGATAACGATTGGATTGGTTTTGTTCCTTGTGATTGCCCACAACTTCCTCATGATTTAGTCTCGCGTATGGCAATGGCATGTAAGCCTGATACCGATATTGCTGTTGCACATAATGGCGATTACATTCAACCTGTTGTTACTCTATTACATCGCCGAGTTTTACCTAAATTAGAAGCTTTCTTAGCAAATGGCGATCGCAAGATCATTCTGCTTTATCGCCAATGCAATATGATCACCGTTGATTTTAGTGATCAAACTGATGCTTTTATTAATCTCAACACCCCTGAGGAATTATCACAATTTGGAGCACGCCATGACTCAAATTAACGCATCAGTGCCATTATTAGGCTTTGCTGCATTTAGTGGTACTGGAAAAACGACCCTTATTGAAGCGATGTTACCTAAATTAGTTGAGCGTAATCTACGTGTTGCTGTTATTAAACATGCTCATCATGATTTTGATATTGATCAACAAGGCAAAGATAGCTACCGCTTACGCAAAGCAGGCGCAAGCCAAATGCTTATCTCCTCTCGTTACCGCCGCGCATTGATCACTGAAACACCGACAACAGAAGCAACTTTAGCGTATTTAATTCACCAATTAGATCAAACCAAACTCGATCTTATTTTAGTGGAAGGTTTTAAAAGTCTCGATTTCCCTAAAATCGAATTACGTCGTCAAGCAATCAATAAGCCGTGGTTATTTCAAAATGATAACAATATTATTGCCATTGCGAGTGATATCAAAACCGAAACGCACTTGCCACAAATAAGCATTGATGATGTTGAGCAATTAACTGATTTCGTAGTTCAATACAGTTTTCAATCACAACAACCTATAACAACAGCGGGTTGTGATGATGTTCAGCCACAAGGTATGTTATCTGTTGAACAAGGCCGACAATGTATTCTTGAACAAATAAAAACCATTAATAACCCACAAACAGTTGAGCTAAAACAGTCACTTGGCCATATCGTACACACTGATATTCTTTCACCAGTTAACGTACCACAGCACACTAACTCGGCGATGGATGGGTACGCTATTCGTGGCATAGATATTGGTTTAAATAGTTATACCGTTGTTGGTCAAGTGCTTGCAGGACATCATTACCCTCACCCACTACAAACAGGTGAAGCGGTGCGCATCATGACTGGCGCTCCTGTTCCTCAAGGTGCTGACACGGTTATCATGCGTGAACAAGCACATCAAGATGGTGACATTGTCACGTTCGATATGTCGATGGGCGCTATCAAAATGGGTCAAAATGTCCGTTTAGCTGGTGAAGATCTGGCGATTGATCAAATTGCCGTTGCAAAAGGACAAACCATCACATCACCAGAGCTTGGTATGGTCGCCTCACTGGGTCTTAATAAAATAACCATCAATACTCCTCTTCGTGTCGCAATTTTCTCAACCGGTGATGAAGTACAAGCTCCCGGTGAAGCACAACGACAAAACTGTATTTATGATTCCAACCGCTATAGCCTGTTTGCCCTACTAACTCGTCTCGGTTGTGAGGTGGTCGATTTAGGTATTATTGAAGACAGTGAAACCGCACTTGAAGCAACATTGAATCAAGCGAGCCAACACGCAGATATGATTCTATCTTCAGGGGGGGTCTCTGTTGGTGATGCTGACTACATTAAAACTATTCTAGATAAACTAGGGGAAATTAATTTCTGGCGAATAAATATGCGTCCAGGTCGTCCACTTGCCTTTGGTCATATTAATGATATTCCATTCTTTGGGTTACCTGGAAATCCCGTTGCAGTAATGGTGACATTCTTACAATTTGTTGAGCCCGCTATTCGCAAGCAGCAAGGCTATCAAGATTGGCAACCGCAAACATATACAGCTATAGCCGCTGAGCCTTTACGTTCTCGTATTGGGCGCACTGAATATTTACGTGGTTATTATAACTGGGATGCCAATGGTCGACTTGCCGTTAAAACTATTGGCTCTCAAGGATCTGGTATTTTACGCTCAATGAGTGAAGCTAATTGCCTGATAGAAATTCCGCCACAACAAGAACATGCCCATATTGGCGATAAAGTCACTGTGATTCCACTTGATATACGCTTATAGCACATTCAACCTTATGAAGCCCTCGCCTGTTTGCAGGGGCTTTTTTATTCTCACCATTATTAGTATGTATTTTATCAATATATGTATTTACATTAATATCATCTGGCTAGACCATTAAAGTGATATTTATGTTGTAGAATAGCAGCAGTCTTATTTTTAGGTATTATAAGTAAACATGTTTTTAGATTCATATTATTCAGATAACAGCGGTGAATTATCTTTTACTCGTGCACAAGCAAGTCATTTTGCAAAACGCGTAGCCGGTGACTTTAACCCTATTCACGATGAAGATAACAAGCGTTTTTGTGTACCTGGCGATCTGCTATTTTCGGTTCTATTAGCAAATGTTGGCCTTAGCCAAAAAATGCGCTTCGAATTTGCAGGCATGATCAATGAATCAAGCTGCCTACTTATAGATATAAAATCCCCTACGAAGCTCTCAGTTATCGACTGTAAGGGCAAAGTATACATGGATGTCACACGCAGTGGCGAAACAACAAAAGATGAAGTGCTAATTTCACAAGTAACTAAAAACTATGTGCAATTTTCAGGAATGAACTTTCCTCACATCATGGTTCCACTAATGAAGTCCAAAGACATCATGATCAACCCAACTCGCCCATTGGTGATCTATGAATGTATGGAGCTAGATTTCACTCGTTTAGACCTAACTGCACCCACTGTTGAGCTAACCGATTCTATTATTGAAGTAGAAGGCAAACGAGGCAATGTTACCCTTCATTTCTGTTTTAAAGAAAATGGTGAAATTGTAGGTACAGGCAGTAAACGTATGGTAATGAGTGGCTTAAAACCTTATTGCCAAGATGGTATTGATGATTTAGTTTCACGTTTTAATGAACGCAAAGACAAATTTAACGCCATTAATAGTTAATCAGCCGCATTCACTATTACACAAGAATGTATTACTAAGAAAAAGCCCAATCGACAACCGATTGGGCTTTTTTGATACCATGATCTTTTGTTATATTTCATCGTTCTCTGTGGCTAATTCGGAGGCAAGCGGTAGATACAGTCGCGACCGTAATCCTGGATTATTATCACTGAAAACTAACTCGCCATTATGCCGAATAACTACCGCTTCAACTAACGATAACCCTAGCCCAAAACCTTGATGAGTTCGACTACGATCTGCACGGAACATAGGCTCACGAATACGTTGTTTGTCTTCATCAGAAACCCCCATACCGTTATCAATAACAACCACACCAAAATGATCAACAATCACGTCAATCACACCTTGCTCCGGTGTATATTTAATTGCGTTTTCAACCAAGTTGTATACTGCTCTAAATAATAAACTTGGTTCACCTTGTAAACGGTATGGTTGATCTTCTCTAAAGGTCAATTGCTGTTGTTTTTCATCTGAAATAGGTAATAAAAATTCAACCACATCTTGACAAACTTGAGATAAATCAACCCACTCTTTATCTATATGCTGCTTGCCACTGTTTAAATTCGCAATTTCAAGCATGCCATTGAACATACTTAACAATACTTCCAAGTCATCATGGCATGCTTCTAATTCTTTGGTATGTGGCGCCGTATTTTGTGTCAGTAATCGTTCTAAGCGTAGCTTCATTCGAGCTATTGGGGTACGTAAATCATGTGCCATACCAACGGATAGAGCTTTTAGCGATGTTTCTTTTTTCTCTACTTGCTCAATCATAAAATTAAGATGCATTGCTAACACATCAAATTCATCATCATTAGCACTAACCGGTAACTTAACCCCTTTTTCACCCAATATAACGCGATTCATTGCCTGATTAACTCGAGCTAATTTCTTTAATATAACCACAGCAAATAGCGAAGCACCAGCCAGCATAAGAATCACAGGAACCGCGATTCCAGAAAGTAACATTGGAATAACCGTTTGCCGGTACGATTGCATAAATTGAGGATTAATCTTTATGACTAACTCCATTCCCAAAGGCAATGGCACTACTTGAGATAATTGGGATGTTTTACTTCCATGCCCAAAGATAAAAGAAGCTGTCGGGTAAATTAATAGCTCTTTATCAAGCTGTTTCGTTGGCTGTACAATATAACTAAATGTTGCATTGCTTTTTTTACGTTGCGCTATTGTTCGGTATAATGCGCCACTGTCGCCCTTATTAACAATCATCGAAAACAAATTCGCTTCATTAACCAAATCACGTTTTAATTGTTGGTGATAAAACGTTTCTGAACTAACCACTACCTGATTGATAAATAGAATAAAAATAAAAGCGACACAGGTAATAAAATACATCAACACTTTAAAAATAGTTGATCTCGACAGGTTTTCAGACCCGGCGTAAGACATAACCAGCACCTCGAACAGTATGAATGAGACTCGGCTCTCCTTCTTGTTCTAATTTTTTCCGTAAATTAGCAATATGCACATCAATAACATTGGTTTTTGGATCAAAATGGTAGCTCCAAACTGATTCAAATAAACTCATACGAGATACAACACTTTCAACGTGCTCCATCAAATATTGCAGCAACAAGAACTCTTTTTGCTGTAAGTTAATCAGTCTAGAACCACGCCATACACGGTGTGATTTAATATCTAATCGTAAATCATCATAGCTATATTCAGACGACACCGTTGCAGCAACGAATTGATTACGTTTAACAAGAATATTGGCACGAGCAACAAGCTCAGCTAAAGCAAAAGGCTTCGTCAGATAATCATCACTTCCCGAGGTTAAACCGACAACACGATCTTCAACGCTATCCATTGCACTTAATATAAGCACTGGCGTATGATTTTCGGTTGCTCTTAATGCACCAAGCACTTTTATACCATCTAATTGAGGTAACATACGGTCTAAAATAATCAGCTGGTATTCACAACTGGTTGCCATCATTAAACCTTGATGACCATCCTCAGCTTCATCCACTACAAATCCGTGCTCTCGTAATCCTCTCGCAACAAATTCTCGAGTAGTAAGATCATCTTCAATTATTAATATTTTCATTTCATGCCTAAACCTAGAGCTAATCACTTATTCATGCTTTATTCGTAGCACGTCAGTATTATACACAGTCCACTTCTATTTTTTAGATATAAAAAAACGGCCTACCAAAGGTAGACCGTTTTACGCGACCATAGGGGGAAGTTATGAAATCGCGAAGACTGTATTTTGCTTAACTAATGATGACTTAAAGTGCTTTCATTTGGTTAGCAATAATTTCAGCTTGTGGACCTAAGATAACTTGAAGGTTATTTGAACCTACGTTAACAACACCCTTAGCGCCTAACTGTTTAAGTTTTGCATCATTGATGATTGAACGGTCAACAATACCTAGACGAAGGCGAGTGATACAAGCAGAGATATCGGTTAAGTTATCTTTACCACCTAGCGCTGCTAGGTATTGTTCTGCTAAATCAGCTTTGCTATCTGAATCTGGGTTTGAATTTTCTTCTGGTGCATCTTCACGACCTGGTGTTTTAAGATTGAACATCTTAATTGCACCAACAAAGATCACGAAGTAAAGCGCACCAACCACTAGACCCATTGGAATAATTTCCCATGAATTATGTGCTGCTGGAGCGTTAAAGTTCAGAATGTAATCAATCAAGCCAGATGAGAAGCTAAACGCCATGTGGATATTAAGCATTGATGCAACAACAATACTAAGACCCATCAATATAGCGTGAACAACATACAAGCCAGGTGCTAGGAACATGAACATGAATTCAATTGGTTCAGTGATACCTGTTAAGAAGGCAGTTAATGCCACACTCAATAACATACCACCAACCACTTTCTTGTTCTCTTTCTTAGCTGTTACATAGAAAGCTAATGCAGCACTTGGAAGACCAAACATTACTACTGGGAAGAAACCACTTAGAATACGTCCCGCAGATGGGTCACCCGCAAAGAAGCGTGAGATTTCACCTGTAACTACTTGGCCAGTAGCAGGATCTGTGTAGTTACCAAACACAAACCAAACCATACTGTTAAGAATGTGGTGCAAACCAAGTGGAATCAATAGACGGTTAGCAACACCATATACAAATTCACCAGGTACGCCACTTGTCAGGATCCATTGACCTAAATGGTTAATACCACCTTGAATTGGAGGCCATACTACACTGAATGCAAAAGCAAGAATCAATGCAACTAAACCAGTAATGATAGGAACAAAACGTTTACCACCAAAGAAGCCTAGGAACTCTGGCAATTTGATTGCGTGGAAACGGTTATATAGTAGACCAGCACACACACCAATAATGATACCACCGGCAACACCTGGATCGACATCAGCATTAAGTGTTTTAATCGCAGCCATCATAATGAAATAACCCACCGCTGCGGCTATTGCAGCAGCTGCCGAGTTATCTTTTGAAAAACCACCAGCAACACCCATTGCAAATAGAAGTGCTAAGTTGGTGAAAACCGCCTGACCACCTGCTGCAATAAAAGGTATATTTAATAGATCGGGTTGTCCAATACGCAATAAAATACCAGCAATAGGTAATACTGCAATTGGAAACATTATCGCGTTTCCGAGCTTTTGGAAATGTCCAAGAATACTCATTCCCTTCTCCATATCATTACATCAAAATTAATAAACAACATATGTCGTTTAAGCATGTGCTAACCATACAGTAGTTAGCTAAACTTAGTTTAAGATAAACATTAAGTTTTCTTAATGTTGGCGCATTTTCACGTGACAACCTTCACAAATTAAGAAAGTTCACTAAAACACACTCACTAAACTTACAAATTTAACATCTAACCAACCACTATAATTGTAAATTTTATGAGTGTGTTTTATTGTATTATTGTTGAACAGACCAGAAATATGAACCTTCCCTGACAAATACGTATAGAAGTTGTTATTCAACAATTTTCTTAATGACATTTTGTACAATTTATGCGAAAAAGGCAGCCGTTTTAAATCATGAAAAAACTGTCAATTTTATGACAGTCGGCAGTTTTTTTTATGGCTTACTTAATTATTATTAAATGACAAGATTGAATTCTCTCCATGATGACTTTTATATCTAAAAAATTACCTAATTTTTGTGCCTTAGGTTTATTTGCTATATTACTTTTTACCGCAATTCATATTTTTCCAATACCAGCATTCACAACACCGGTAAGTAATTCAGCTGGCATTACATTTGCACTACTTACTGACAGCGCAGGCAGTCCATTCTTCCTTATCACTGCAGCACTACTATGTCTGTCGCCTGTCTTTATGCGCTTACCAAAGAAAACAATCACTAAAGTATGGATTCAATTTGGTATTTTATTAGTCTTAAGTTTCGTAACTAAAACAGTACTAAAACACGAGACAGCCATTCCTCGTCCTTATAGTTATGAATTACAACGCCTACATTTAGTCGACTCCCCTGAAGCTTTCTATGCATTAGATACAGCAGCTAAAGATAACGTTGTAAAAGAAGCCTCTGCTTACATCAGTTCTTGGCGTTTACGCAGTTGGGAGGGAGAAACGAACTATTCTTTCCCATCGGGCCATACTATTTTTGCTGCTATCTGTGTTTTATTCTGGGGCGGATTCTTTATTCGCCGTGGTAAATATCTTTTAGCGGGAGGATTAATTATTTGGGCAACAGGAGTTGGTATTAGCCGTTTATGGCTAGGAATGCACTTCCCCTCAGATGTAATGGGCTCAATACTTGCCGCAGCAGTACTTTATTTCTTAGTTCCTGAGTGGGACGAAAACACTAAGAAAAACAATAAATAGAATAAAACAAATGCATTAAAAAAGGCTCATCGCATTATGCTATGAGCCTTTTTTTAAATGTTTTTTAAAGAATAGAAAACGTTACATCAGACATCATTAATACTTGGTTTATGCTCGTATTCAACAACAAGTTGATTACCAACATACGTTACTTTCTTAATTTCACCATCAAAGATAAAAGTATTCTTAACGATAGAATTTGCTAATGATCCTTTTTGTACTGCTTCACGTAAAGAAGGAAGTATTAACACTGGATCAATATTTAAAATGCCACAGAAGTCATTAACAAACTGATGTTGAATAACAGCATCCCCTCGAAGAATGTCTGAAAATTCAAGTTGCGTTAACTCTAGCTTTTTAGCCATTTCAATTTGAGTTATACGCATTTTGGCTTTGTAGCTCATCCATGTATCGTGCAAAACTCTACGATCTTTTTCAGTATATTGCATTTTCTTTCCTAAAAGCGCTTTAATACATTGAATAAACCCAACGTTATTCATCACACTGCGCAAGGTGAATTTAAACGAATTGATTTTTTTCATCCATAAATTAGCTGTAAGAATATGTGTCAGCTATTCATACAAGCAATGTAATATAGGTATATTTAATACTTTTTTACAAGTTATTCATTGTTGAATTGCGTATTAAACCTATAATGCACAAAAATCTTTAAGGATCATGAAACTGAAATGTTACGTTCTTGGTTGTCTTTTATTGTATATAGCGTGCTAATCATTACTGTATTAACCAATACAGTGTATGCGCACACGACAACAATAATTCCAACGCCAATGACGCATTGTAGTGAGATCGAAATGGCTAGCTGTTGTGATAGTACAAAGGTTGTAACCCACTCACTTATCGCTAATTGCAGCGATGACTGTAATGATAGTGATTGTTCATCGCAGTATCAGCCAGCATTACTCTCTAATTTTAGTTTCCAATCTCTCCGTAGCACAGAAACACTCGTTAGTGGATTGTGCCATTCTCCTCGTTATTATCATGAGCCCTTGCTAAAACCGCCAATGGCGTAAGTATTTTATCCACGTACACCACGTTACTTACTTCATTAATTGCAGCTATATCGTAATGGCATGCATCGCGTTATTTAGGAATTGTATTATGATCATCACACGTACTCTTTTAGCTTGTGCTCTTTTGGTTTCAGCAACAACAACTGCGGCAACGACACCAATAATCAAAGGCACGAATTACTTATCTCCCTACTGTGGCTGCTGTAAAGAGTGGGTCACTCATATGAAAGATAATGGCTTTGAGTTAGAAAACGTTTATCAAGAAAACCTCACGCCAACCAAAATAAAGCTGGGGGTTATGCCTGAATACGCATCTTGTCATACAGCTCAAATTGAAGGATATACCTTTGAAGGTCACATTCCTGCAGCTGATATCAAGCGCTTTTTAGCGAGCAAACCAACACGAATGAAAGGTCTAGCGGTAGGTGGAATGCCGGTAGGATCACCTGGCATGGAATATGGCGATCAAAAAGACAGTTATAATGTGGTCGCTTTTGATGATAAAGGTCGAACAATGGTATGGGCTAAACACAATTAATCATATGCATCTATTACCTTCCAATTAAACAGCAATAGTAAAATAAAAAAGCCCGTTGACCTTGTTTACACCTAAAAGAGTTAACACATCAACGGGCTTATTTATTGATTTCTTTTACTGAAATAAGGCTCGATTAGGATCATCATTTTCTGCCCATAATGGATCTAATTCGCGTTTTTCAAAGTAAATTTGCAAGCCATTAAAATAAGTAAATGCCGTCAGCTCTGAATCTTTACCAAAATGTTCAAAAAACACATCTTCATAATCAGCCAACTCAACTAACGTTTGAATACCCCGCTCTAATGCCCATTGAATAGCATGTGGTGCAATAATAGTGCGATACAACATCAATTGTTTAATGTTAGCCAATGCAATCTTACGTCGTTCTGGCACTAAGCGGTGTGATACTTGTGCATTTGCCTGTTCTTCTGCCAATAACGCACGTAGACTAGCCAAACTTGATTCACGTTCTGCCGTTGAATAACCATACGTCGTTTTACAAAAACGTAAGGCATAAGTCATTTTTTCACGCCCCACCAACTCAATGACTTGCTCAAGGTAAGGCTGTGGAATCGCATATAAGGCAGCTAACTGAGTTACAGCATGGTTTAAGCTTGTATATATAATGCCATCATATTCAAATTGAAATGTCGTTGTCACATCATAGCAAGGCAAACCATCAATATTGATCGGCCATCCTGCATAATTGACTCGATCTTTAGCTATTTCAAACATTTTCCAGCCACTAAGACGGAAACCTTCTAAAGCTTTACCATCCATTTCTGATGATTCAAGTTCTTCTTTGGTCCAGTTAACGCCAATTTGAAGATGCTTATGGTATTTCTTGTGTAGTTGTTGTTTCACTTTATCGCGCAGCAAATCTAAGCTACTGACCTTTACCGCGTTAGCAAAAGCATAGCATTCTTGGCAACACGGCAGCATAATCGGCAAGGATTGATTATCATAATTTGGGACAGCCATAAAAGCATGACTATCAAAATACGGTTCACCGCAAAACCAGCAGGTATGACGGTAGTCAAAAGGCACATCAATATTATGGTATGAAGAAGTCATTTATCTGCTATTTGTAAGTTAAAATACGTTGAGTATTATGCAAAGACTGTCACTCAACAACAAGGTTATTTATGACGAAGGTTATTCGTCATTTTATCAGCTAACTGTTGAAATACAGTCATCTCATCTAGACTAATATTTTTTGTGATAGTTTCCTGCATAGCATTATCAATCACAGCCAACTTTTCAACAATTTCCATACCACGCTCGGTAACACATAAATATGAACTGCGCTTGTCTGTTGGATTCGCTATTTTAGTAATAAATTCTTTTTCTATTAATGTGTTAACTAAACGAGTGATTTGTGCTTTATCGCGTTCTAACATTGTTGCTATATCAATAGCTGTACATGGTGTCATTTTGTTAATGATCTTAATCACTCGAACATGCATCGGCGTCACACCGAGATCAAGTTGTTCAATCTGTTCATGCAATTGACGTTTTAACGCATGTACCAATTGAAATAAGTTATCTAGCGTTTTGTTATTAGCCATTACATTTCCCTCGTGTCGATAAATACATAGTTGACAAAATCAACCAAAATTAAGTATAGTTGACATTATCAATCACATTTTGCTTTATTTCAAATAAGAGTCCAATTATGTCTAATAAAAAAACCTATCGAATCACTATTGAAGAGATCGAATCTCAATCATCTACCGACCAAAGCATGCAATTTGAGTTTCAAGATAGAGAAGATCTGTTTAAGATCGTTGAAAATTTAAAAAAAGGCAGTGAATTAGATGCAACACAAGCAACAAGAGTTGGTGTTGCTCTGCGATTATTAGGTCCAGTTATGATGATGAATCGTAAACACCCGCTTTTTGCTGACTTTATGCCTCATTTTAAAACATTTATGCAGGCGTTGAAAAATACAGTCAAGCAATCATTAATTGATAAGTAATATCACTAACTTAAATACCGTTCTTAAATTGCTACAAACAGCAATACCGAGACTAAGTTGCGCATAATATTAAAATACTCATTAATTAATGTTGCAGCGATCTGAATATTGATTTTATTTTCTTGCTAATGGTTTTGTTTTAAATACACTCGCGCGACATTTATTTTGTCCGTGATCTTTACATGAAAAAACTGATAGTTAGCTCAATGTTAGCCTCAACACTACTATTAAGTGGCTGTGTCACTTTCCCGACGACTGAATCAACCAATGTTGATGTCGTTTGGGATGATGTAAAAGCAATAGAGAACTGTGAGCGTTTAGGTATTGTATATGGCTCAGAAGGCCATTTTTATGACTATTGGTTCCATGCAGATAAAGATATGGTCTGGGGAGCAATAAACCAAATGCGCATTAAAGCGGCTGCATTAGGTGCAAATACCGTGTATCTCTATCAACCTCTTGATTTTTCAAGCTCTGTAACTATGTTTGCTAATGCTTATCTATGTAAAAACGTATCAGAAACATTAGGTAAACCAGCAATAAATAAGCTGTGATAGACATTTAGGACAGCCATCTGCCTAATGACAGTCCTAAAATTCAATGATCCTATGTTTCCTCAATACCTTTAAGGTGTGTGTTGCGTTATGACAATAATATTGCAATAGCACCTTAACGATTAGAGTCAATGAGATCATGGCCTAGCAATCTAAAATCCCAACGCTCTACTTCATTATTTTCAAGACGGGCAATGACTTTAGATGCCCAGCTATCAGATAAATTACGTTGTTGTTTTAATTTTAATAGCCCCTCTTTATTTAACGGATCACCAAAGAAAATATCGCAGACTTCACGTAGCGTCATCGCATTAGGTTCTTGAGAAATTAATACCAGAGGATCATCGACACTAACCATTCCAGGTTGAATAACACGATATAACCAACCACAACGACTCATCTCTTGCATATCCATAGAAAAATCATCAATGCCCCAACGTTTATTTAATTTAAAACATGGTGAGCGTGGTTGGCTTACTTCAATAACCGCTTCCCCCCCATTGATAACGATCCCCCAAACATACCGTTTCTTCCGTCATACCGTTAGAACTCAGGTTTTCCCCCATTCCAGGGGCTACCCAATCAATATCAATATTATATTTTTGTTTCCAATAAGCATAATGCTCTAAAGGATATTGATGTAACGCACGTTCTACGCCACCATGATGACGTAAATCTGCGCATTCATCACCTTCTAGTCCTTCAAATGAAAGATATAAACGACCTTTAGCTAAAGACTTATCTATCGCCGTTTGTAATCCATAGCAAAATTCAACATTTCCACGGTAAATACTATTAAGATAGTTTTCTTTTGCCATACACTCCTCGTTTACTTACTGGGTATGGGTATAATGTTTGACACTACACTAAACCTTAAAAATTCGAACTAAATTCCACACTAAGTTTATAAGTTTAGGACAGTCACTATTTTTAATGACTGCCCAAATATTAGCTAAGGCTTCTGTGATAACACATCAGTAATCTCTTGAGCATCATGACGTTCAGGCAATTGTTCCCACACTTCTCCCCAGGTTCGATTTACGATTCGCCCTCTTTGTACCGCCGGACGATTTAGTATCATTGTTGCCCAGCGTTGAACATAGACATAGCTTGCCACATCGAGAAATTCACTCGCATCATAAAGATGTCCTAAAACTAAATTGCCATACCATGGCCACATTGCAATATCCGCAATAGTGTACTTATCACCGGCAATATACTGATGAGACGCAAGTTGCTTATCTAACACATCTAATTGGCGCTTCACTTCCATCGTAAAACGATTAATTGGGTATTCTAATTTTTCAGGAGCATAAGCATAAAAATGACCAAAGCCACCACCTAGATAAGGTGCGGAACCTTGTAACCAAAAGAGCCAATTCATTACTTGTGTTCGTTCATTAACTGACTTAGGTAAAAACAGGTCAAATTTTTCAGCTAAATAAAATAAGATTGAACCCGACTCAAAAACGTTAACCGCCAGATCCTGTGAATGATCGACTAAGGCTGGAATTTTAGAGTTCGGGTTAATAGCAACAAAACCAGAAGAGAACTGATCTCCTGCTGAGATATTAATTAAATGTGCGTCATAGTCAGCATCTGATTTACCCGCAGCTAACAACTCTTCAAGCATGATGGTGATTTTTTGGCCGTTGGGTGTCCCCATAGAGTAAAGCTGTAATGGATGCTTACCAATAGGCAATGCCTTATTATGTGTAGCACCTGACACTGGACGATTGATCTGTGCCCATTGACCACCATTATTATTATCAAATTGCCATTGTTTAGGTGGAATGTATTGATTTGTCATATTAACTCCTAACAATTATTATTTGTTTACTAATAGTCGAGTTGATTACGTTATTGTTTATCTGCAATGATCATATCAATAAGATCCATCATTGAATTTGAATACATTTTTGGTTTTAAATACAACGGATTATACGGCACACCAGTTCTATCAATATAAGCTGCATTTAAACCTGCAGATAAAGCGCCATGTGTATCCCAGTCATGGGTTGCAACTAAGCATAATTGATCAATTGGTTGTTGTAATTTTTGAGCAGCAAATGCATAAACACGAGGATCAGGCTTAAAACTTCCGGTCTCTTCTACTGAAATAATGTCATCAAAATAATCGGTTAATTGTGCGTATTTTATTTGTGCCGCAATAAGCATTGATGATGAGTTCGATAAAGCGATAACTTTAAATCCGTGTTGACGTAACCGACTAAGCGCAGGCTTTATATCAGAATAAGGCGATAAATTTGAAAAAGCGTCAAGTAGTTCGATTAGGCGCCCTTCTGTTAGCTGAATTTTATAATGAGCAGCAACCGTATCAAGAGTAATGCGGGCTAGCTCTGCAAAATTGCTTTTAACTATTGTAGTAATACAGACCGTAGAAAGATGCAGAAGCTTTGAAAACCATAAAGATAGCGCATCATCGCTATCAAAAGTCGCCTTAAATATTGGCTTTAAAACCCCTAAATTTAAAACTGTTTCATTTATATCAAAAAGTATTACTTTCTTGTTCATATAATGACTCTTAACAATAAGTTAAAACGCTTAAACGACATCCTTATCGTAGAATAACTATACTTAACATTGATAATTCAACTTGTCCAATATTCCGTATACCGATTAAGTAAGTGTTATATTTTAAGCACTAGATGATAATGATTACTCATCACCGCATAAGCACAAACATCAATGCAAAATATTGTCGATAATTGTTTGATTTTATTTACGATCCAATCTCTTCGATGCTGATAGTTCTTACTGTTATATGGGTTATCCCCACACAAGTAAGCACGACGTACACAGCGGTTAATTACATGATAAAAAGGGGGATTTGGGGCTCTATCAATTTACGTCTTGAGATTGTCATTTTTCCCACCATAAGCAACACGAAGCTTAAGTGTAGTTACTGATGATTGATGCGCAATATTAGGCTGTCCATTTCTTCTGTCTCTTCTGGCTAAATATCAACCTCCTACCGAATTTAATACCAATTCGTACTGTTATCACAATTACGTACTTGTAGTATGAGGCCATAAAGCGGTAAAATATGTGCCCTCTTTTAGTCATGAGAATGTTTAATGTCAGAACAGAAGCGAAAGGCCCTCAAGAAAATTGCAAAATGCCTTGAGTTGGGTAATTCAGCAAATGTAAACGAAGCAGCCCAAGCCATTCGTATGGCTCACCGCCTCATGCTCAAATATGGTCTAGAAAAAGACGATATCGAATTCATTAAGATGGGCAAAACTAAGTCTAAAACATTATTGCCATCAGATATTAGCCCGCAAATTCTAAAAATTATTCGTGGTATTAATCGTCGTTTTGGTGTTGAGTGCGTTCTAACTAATTACAAGGGACTAAAGCAAGCAGAATTTATTGGTGCTGCTGAGCGCGCTATTTTTGCAGCTTTTGCCTTTGATATTGTTTATCGTGAAATGAACCAGCAAACAGGCCAATTCCGTAATAGCTTTGCAGGAACAGGAACGAGTACATCTGAAGTTACCCGTCGCGTATCATCATTTTTAGCAGGTTGGCTTGAAGGGGCATTAGAAAAACTGCCTGTATTAAATACCGATGATGATCACGATCAGCGTATGGCAAACTATATTGATAAACAGTTTGAAAATTTAGATCGTGAAACCTTTAAAAAACAACTTCAAGAAGCGATGAAAGCACTGACTGATGATTATGAAAAAGGCATGAAAAAAGGCCGTTCTATTTCAGTTAGCCGCCCTGTCGGTGGAACCAGTGCTCAACAAGAGCTTAAACGCTTAAACTAGATTTATCGTTTCTAAACAAAAAAGTCGCTTGTGCGGCTTTTTTTATAAATACTCATCGCTATAGCCAGTTATAGCAGTAAAGACTGCGTATTTTATTTATAGTTAAAAATCCCAATTGAACAATAAAAACACCATTAAACTTACTTTATTAGCATCTAACCGTAGCTTTTTGAACAAGTCGTTTAAAAAAACAGCAAAAGAATCAATTTCAATGTAAGAACATCAAAGAAGTGAGATTTATCTCTCATTTTTATGATAGAATGAATCAAAATCCCTTATTTCTATAGCCTTTAGACATGAAATTTCCTGGTCAACGTAAGTCAAAGCATTACTTCCCTGTCAATGCTCGCGATCCATTGGTTGTTCAAATTCAACAAGAGAACCCACTAGCTAAATCACATCTTGTTGGCGTAGGTCAAACAATTGTGGATATTGAAGCGCGCGTCGACGATGACTTCTTAGCCAGACATGCTCTAAGTAAAGGCCATTCTTTAGTCCTTGATGAAGATAAAGCAGAACTTCTATACCAAGAGTTAAAAGAACGTAAACTGATCAGCCATGAATATCCTGGCGATACTATTGGTAATACGTTACATAACTACTCTGTTCTTGCTGATGATAAATCCATCTTACTGGGCGTAATGAGTAAAGATCTAAAAATTGGATCTTACGCTTACCGCTACCTTTGCAATACATCTAGCCGTATTGATCTTGATTATCTACAACCTGTTTGTGGTCCTATTGGTCGTTGCTACACGTTGATCACTAAAGATGGTGAACGTACATTTGCAATTAATGAAGGACAGATGAATCAATTACGTCCTGAAAGTATTCCTGAATGTGCATTTAAGCAAGCCTCAGCATTAGTCCTCTCTTCTTACTTGGTTCGCGGTAAGCCAACCGACCCAATGAAAGACGCAGCGCTGAAAGCGATTGAGTTTGCGAAAAAGAATAATGTACCGGTTGTATTGACGCTTGGCACTAAATATGTGATTGAAGATAAACGTGAATGGTGGATTGAATTCATCAAAGAACACGTGACTTGTATCGCTATGAATGAAGAAGAAGCTGAAGCACTGACAGGCGAAAAAGATCCATTAATGGCGGCAGATAAAGCGCTAGAATGGGTTGATATGGTATTGTGTACGGCAGGCCCTGCTGGTCTTTACATGGCGGGTTATACTGATGAGGAGCTAAAACGCGAATCAACACTGCCACTATTACCGGGTCGTATTCCTGAATTTAATAAATATGAATTCAGCCGTCCAATGGCGAAAGCTGATTGCGTTAACCCTGTTCGTGTTTACTCTCATATCGCCCCTTATCTTGGTGGCCCGATGGAGATAAAAAACACTAATGGTGCTGGTGATGCCGCTTTATCTGCACTGCTGCATGATATGTCAGCTAACCGTTTCCATAAAATCAATGTTCCAAACTCTGCTAAACACACTGCACAATTCTTGTCTTACTCTTCGTTCTCACAAATTTGCCAATACTCAAACCGTGTAAGCTATGAAGTGCTCATTCAACATGCTCCTCGTCTTTCTCATGGTTTACCTGAGCGTGAAGACTGTTTAGAAGAAGCTTACTGGGAACGTTAATCAATACTGATTACCTTTTTCTAAAAAAGAGCGATTTATCGCTCTTTTTTATTATCTCTATTTTGCTATAAATAACCCGCAACCAATTATTCACCTCACCTTCCGTAATATATTGAAATAAATAATAAAGACCAAAAAACATGGCTAATTATAAGCATTTTTAGTGACTTTTCTGTCATATTTACCATCAAATAACAAATTTTAACTACATCACATCGTCGACATTTAATGAACAACAAACTGTGATCAAGTTAAAGGAAAACGTTTTCATTACTACATTTTAGTAAAAGTTTTACTAAAATCCACTCCATGTTAACTGACTTCATAACTTGAGTGTTTTGAGTCGGTAATTTATTTCTCGCATCCGTTGATAACCAGCCCATTTCTATCTACGTTATCATCGACCTGATTCATGGAGGATATTATGTCTGAATCTATGCGCGGTACGATTGGAAAGTTTGCTCTATTGTCGATGACATTTGCAGCTGTATTCAATGTCCGTAATATCGTTAACAACAACATTGAATTAGGGTTAAGCTCAGCACCTATTTTTCTTTTTGCTACATTAGTTTATTTCATTCCTTTTGTTTTCATTATTGCTGAATTTGTCTCTGCCAATAAAAACTCTGAATCAGGTATGTATGATTGGATCAAAAAACCGCTGGGTACCAAAGCGGCTTACATGGGCTCATTCTTATATTGGTTTGTAAATCTATTTTGGTTTATCTCATTGTTACCAAACGTTATTGCTTACGCTTCATATGCCATGCTTGGTTATGAATATGCGTTCTCGCCAATGGTAACCTCGATGATTTCAATTGTCTTATTTGCTGCAGCGACACATATCTCTACCAAAGGTGCATCATGGTTAGGTAAAATTTCAGAAATCGTAGCTTACGGTGTCTTTGCCCTATTTGCTGTTTATGTTATCGGCGCCTTGATGGCATTAAATGGTGACGCTCCGCCAGCTGAGCCCATTACACTTGAAGCCATGACGCCAACCATTAACTGGGCAACATTGGGCATTATGTGCTGGATTTTCCAAGCAGCTGGCGGTGCAGAAACCGCAGCCGCTTATTTAAACGATGTTAAAGGTGGCCAAAAATCATTCATTAAAGTGATCATTGTTGCTGGAGTGCTGATTGGTAGCATGTATGCGATTGGTTCATTATTAGTTAACGTATTTGTGGCTCGTGGTGACTTAACCTATTCAGGCGGTATGGTTGAGATCTTCACAGGTATGGCACATTACTTTGATATCTCGGCACCATTAGTGGGCCGTTTTGTGGGTGTCGTACTCTTTATTGCCATGTTCGGTGCAATGATGATGTGGACAGCTGCACCGGTTAAAATTCACTTCTCTGAGATCCCTGAAGGTGTTTATGGTGAGAAAACAACGCAACTAAATGAACATGGTGTACCCGTTCGTGCAGCATGGTGGCAATTTGGATTTGTATTAGTGATGTTAATTGCTAACGGTTTTGGTTCTGAGTCTGTTCAAGAAATGATGAGTACAGCAATTAACTTAACCGCAGGTACTGCAATGTTACCGCCAATCTTTATCATGGTTGCTTACTTTGTATTTCGTCTTAAGCATGATGATACACCACGTGATTTCCGTATGGGCTCGCGCCTATTTGGCATGGGGATGGTGTCAGTATTGATTGTCATCTTTATAGTAAGTATGACAGCTTCGGCTTTCCCTCCTGGTGTCGATCTTGTTAAAGCATTCTTTATTAATGTATTTATGACTGCAGTATTTGCAGGATTGGCTTACTTATGGATCTCTCGCTTTGAGAAAAAAACAGCTAAAGCATCAACATTAGTAAAGACTAAAATTACCACACAAACGCACTAATTTGACCTATCCCCAAAAAACAAAAGGCCGATGCGGTTATCGCATCGGCCTTTTCATTTATAAGGTTTATATTGCGGCTAAACTATAAGTGACTAGCACTCATTAATCGCATTACGAACACGCTTATCAGAAATCGGATAAGGCGTACCCAGTTGTTGAGCAAAGAAACTTACACGCAGTTCTTCTATCATCCAGCGAATTTCTTTGACTTTATCAGGTACAGGTTGACCTTTAGAGATCTTGTTTAACAACTCGTTGTAGTCATTAACCACTGATTCAATTTTTAGGATATGAACCCGATCTTTATTAGGATCAATAGGTAGCTTCTCCATGCGACGTTCAATGGCACGCATGTAACGTAAAATATCAGGTAAACGCTTCCAACCACACTCTGTCGCAAAGCCTTTAAATATTAAACTTTCAATTTGTGCTTTAATATCTGACATAGCAAACGCCATACGTAAATCAATACGGCCTTTTAAACGCTTAGAAATATTAAATGCCGTTGTTAGAATAGCTTCAACTTGCTTAGCTATCTCAACCACGGTATCGCCAAGTTCTGCACGAACATATTCTTTCAATACTTCAAACGTTTCAGGCTGCCAAGCTAAACCGCCCTTTTGTTCGATGAGCTTATCAATACCACACGCAATGCAGTCATCAATCAAATCAAGCACACGACCGTATGGGTTAAAATACAAACCTAACTTCGATTTATTCGGTAGGTTTGCATGCAAGTATTTAATCGGTGACGGTACGTTTAATAAAATCAAACGACGTTGACCTGCTTGCATAGCGTTGTGCTGTTCTTCTTCGGTTTCAAACAGTTTAATACCAACAGAGTCTTTGTTATCTGTTAACGCAGGGAACGCTTTAACTTCAAACCCACCACGTTTTTGTTGGTAACGCTCAGGTAATGCACCAAAGCTCCATGTTTTTAAACCTTCTTGCTCAATATCATCATCAGCCACTTGTGATAAGGTCTCTTGTACCTTTTCTTTCAAGTTTTCTTTTAAGCCATAGATATCTTTGCTTTCACGCAGTTTACGATTGCGATGATCAACGGCACGATAAGTAATTTTAAGGTGATCAGGGATCTGCTCTAAATTCCAATCTTCGCGTACCAAAGTGACGCCACTCATTCGCTTCAACTCTTTCTCAAGAGCATCAAGTAACGGCATTTCCATTGGCTTAACGCGTGCAAGAAATGCATCTGCATAGTTAGGAGCAGGCACAAAGTTACGACGTAACGGTTTTGGTAGTGATTTAATTAATGCAATCACTAATTCCTGACGTAAACCCGGAATTTGCCAATCAAAACCATCTGGTTTCACTTGGTTTAAAATTGCTAACGGCACATGTACTGTCACACCATCGTTATCTTCACCCGGCTCAAACTGATAACTTAATTTAAGCTTCAAGTTTCCTTGATGCCAGAAATTAGGATAATCAAGATCCGTTACATGGCTTGCATCACCACGGAAAAGCATTTCACGTTCAAAGTTAAGCAGCTCTGGGTTTTCTTTTGAGGCTTTTTTCCACCAGCTATCAAAATGACGTCCAGAAGTTACCTGCAAATCAATACGTTGATCGTAGAAATTAAACAGCTCATCATCATCAATCAAAATATCGCGTCGACGAGATTTATGTTCAAGCTCTTCCACTTCACGCAATAGCTTACGGTTTTGTTGATAGAACTTATGCTTTGTTTCCCAGTCACCTTCAACTAACGCTGAACGAATGAATATTTCACGTGATAACGCGGGATCAATATTACCGTAGTTAACTTTACGCTTACCAACAACAGGGATGCCATAAAGCGTGACTTTCTCAAACGCATGTACTGCGGCTGATTTTTTCTCCCAATGCGGTTCACTGTAACTACGCTTGATCAAATGCTCAGCTAATGGCTCTACCCATTCAGGCTGGATTTTTGCACCGATTCGACCCCATAAACGTGAGGTTTCAACCAGTTCAGCCACCATTACCCATTTTGGTTGTTTCTTGAAAATTCCAGAGCCGGGGAAGATATTAAAGCGAGCATTACGCGCACCTTGATATTCGTTCTTCTCTTGATCTTTCATACCAATATGAGACAGCAAGCCACTCAACAGTGCGATATGAATACCGTCATAGCTGGCTTCATT
This sequence comes from Photobacterium sp. S4TG1, assembly GCF_036040035.1. NCBI lineage: Bacteria > Pseudomonadati > Pseudomonadota > Gammaproteobacteria > Vibrionales > Vibrionaceae > Photobacterium > Photobacterium sp. S4TG1. The sequence goes on along the minus strand of NZ_JAYXUH010000006.1, from coordinate 72,222 downwards.
ACCGTTCATTTTTAACTCAAGCTCTTTGACTACTTGGTTAACTTGGTAATAGATATCTTGCCATTCACGAATGCGTAAATAATTTAAGTATTCTTTCTTACACAAACGACGAAAATGGTTATTAGATAATTCTTTCTGCTGTTCTTGAATGTAATCCCATAGGTTCACAAACGTAACAAAGTCAGAATCTTTATCGTAAAAACGACGGTGCTTTTCATCTGACTGTTGTTTTTTATCTGATGGACGCTCACGAGGATCTTGAATAGACAACGCACAAGCAATGATCATCACTTCACGTAATGAACCTGTTTTAGGTGCTTCTAATACCATACGCGCCAAACGCGGATCGATAGGCAAACGTGCTAACTGACGACCAAGATTTGATAAACGCTTACGTGGATCGGTCGCTTTAGGGTTAATTGCCCCTAATTCTTCTAGCAACCGAATACCATCTTGAATGTTGCGATTATCGGGCGCTTCAACAAATGGGAAAGCTTGAATATCACCTAAACCAATCGCAGTCATTTGTAGAATAACTGACGCTAAGTTAGTACGTAGAATTTCTGGATCAGTAAATTCTGGGCGTGATAAGAAATCATCCTCAGAATATAAACGAATACAGATACCTTCTTGCACACGACCACAACGACCCATACGCTGATTTGCACTAGCTTGTGAAATCGCCTCAATCGGTAGACGTTGTACTTTGGTGCGGTAACTATAACGACTAATACGCGCAGTACCGGGATCGATAACGTATTTAATGCCCGGTACAGTTAAAGAAGTTTCCGCTACGTTGGTCGAAAGAACAATTCGACGACCATTATGCGATTGGAATACTCTATTTTGTTCATTGGCTGATAATCGCGCATACAACGGCAAAATTTCAGTATGACGTAAATTACGCTTTTCCAACGCATCAGCGGTATCACGAATTTCACGCTCACCGTTCATGAAAATCAGAATATCGCCCATGCCTTCATCGCACAGTTCATCAACTGCATCAAAAATAGCATCGAGTTGATCGCGATCTGTATCATCACCATCTTCTACTACTGGACGGTAGCGCACTTCCACCGGGAAGGTACGACCTGATACTTCAATAATAGGTGCATTATTAAAGTGCTTTGAAAAACGCTCAGGATCAATAGTGGCCGAGGTAATAATAACTTTTAAATCTGGACGCTTAGGCAATAATTCGCGTAAGTAACCCATGATAAAGTCGATATTAAGACTACGTTCGTGTGCTTCATCGATAATGATGGTGTCATATTGACTTAAAAAACGGTCATGCTGAATTTCAGCCAATAAAATACCGTCAGTCATTAACTTAACGTGGCTGCGCTCAGAAACTTGATCATTAAATCGTACTTTATAACCGACATGCGAACCCAGTTCACATTCCATTTCCTCGGCAATACGCGTGGCAACAGAGCGTGCGGCTAGACGACGTGGCTGAGTATGACCAATCATACCATGAGTACCACGACCAAGTTCTAGACAGATTTTAGGTAACTGAGTGGTTTTACCTGAACCTGTTTCACCTGCCACAATAACCACTTGGTTATGTTTAATCGCTTCTGCAATGTCGTCTTTTTTCTGACTAACGGGTAGCTGAGCAGGATAAATAATTTTAGGGCGGTGATTACGACGTAATTCCACCGTTTGCATTGATTTAGCAATATCTAACGCAATTTCATCAAATACTGCATGCTTTGATTTTTCATTTTTAATTCTTGATGCGCCTTGTACACGTTTGTGTAGACGAAAACGATCGCGCATCATGCAATCTTTAATCGCAGACTTTAATGTTTTTTCATTATTTAACACGTCTGCTTGAGTTTGATTCGACTGACTCAATGTAATTCCTGTCTTTTCAATGACTAATGATACCGACCATTCAAATACAACAATACTATCGGTATAACTTGGCGATTCGAAATTTTGTCAATTCTATCACAAATGAAACGGTGTGAGATCTGCTTAAAAGACAATTACTCACAACAGCCTAATCAACCATAAAAAAAGCCCATTTGTTGGCATTCAAATGGGCAAAATCTTATTTATAAACAATGTGTTTACAAACAACTACACCGATACTAATACTTGGTCAGTATCATTTATCAAATTAGCTAACCACTTACGACCTCGAATACGATAAGTCGTCAGTGCAACTTTCACTACTTCCTCAGCTAAAATAGCCACTAACACCCAATGTAAAGGCCACCCCAGAAAAATGCCGGTAAAGATAGCCAAGGGAATACCTACCCCCCACTGACCGAACAAATCAATGAAAATGCTGAATTTGATATCGCCACCGCTACGTAACACACCACCAATACCCACCATGTTAAACACTTTCAAAAATAACCCAAGTGCAAGCACCATGGTAACGTTTAATGACATGGCTAAGTTTGGTGTATCTGCCCGTTGAAGCCACAAACTTACTGTATCACTCGCCAGCCAAATTGAAATTCCTAATACGAAAGCCATCGACACACTAAGCCCAATAAAAAACCAAGATTGATGCCAAGCACGTTGGTAATTCTCAGCGCCTAATTCATGGCCTAAAATAGTAGAAGCGGCAACAGCAAAACCAATAAAAGCTGAAATAAGCACTCCTTCGATTGGAGAAAGTAAACTAATAATGGCTAACTCTGTCACACCTAACTGAGCAAAAATAACACTATAGGCCAAGACCCCCATTGCCCAACCTGCATCATGAATAATCATCGGCAATGCAATTGTTAAATAACGTCTACGTGCTTGAGGTGTTTTCGCTGTTTCGATATCAATCGCTAACGGCAGAATTTCACGATGTTGGTAATAAGTCACTGTTAATAAAATTACGGTTTGAATACCACGTGAAATCGTAGTTCCCAATGCAGCACCAGCAACACCCATTTCAGGGAAACCATATAGCCCAAAAATAAACAGTGCATTTAAAGTCGCGTTTAATATTACCGCCACTAAACCGACATAGGTTGGCATTTTCGCTTCACCAACAGCGCGCAAAGCAGCCTCAAGTGGTACAACTATTGCTGTAAAAATAATACTCCATCCACACACATAAAGGTAATCTTTGGCATGGATGACAAAGTCGGTTTGATCGCTAATCACCCCTACAATTTGTTGTGGATACAAACGGTAAATAATCGCAAAAGGTAACGTAAAAACAATCGCACATACCCAAGATTGCAATAAGGTACGACGGACACCGTCCATTCGACCAGCACCAAAATATTGCGCTGCTAAAACACCAACCGCGCCACTGACACCGACCACCAGCAATAAATTAAAAAAGAAGATACGATTACCAATACCTACTGCTGCCACTGGTGATTCGCCCAATTTAGAGACCATCAGCACATCGACTAAACCCAGTAATGCAAACAACATTGATTGCATTGAAACCGGTAATGCTAACCGCCATGTCTTTTGCCAAAAATTTCTATCTGCTGATGTGCGCCATGTCGTCATAGTTACATACTCATTAACTGTTTTAGCTTGTGACAACGATCATACCTAGTGTTGTTAATTTGCGGTTATTCTAAGCAATCAAAAACGTTTGCCAAACTATCAACTTTAATTAAATAAGGACTAATAATGGCGTGGTTTGAACATTTAAATATTTCACCTCGATGCCAATCAATTATTATTGATCAAGTTCAATCTTTAGCCTTAGAACAAAAACACATCATTCAATGTGGCACTAATTATGGTAGGGAGGCTTTTACTATTTATCGCCGTAATCCTGATATGCATATGTTGCTATTTACCATTAAGGGTCGCGGAATACTTAACACTCCAGCCAAACAATGGGATTTACAGCCTGACCATGTTATTTATGTGCCACCAGGCAATGAGAATGGATTTGATATCAATCCAAATGAAAATCCTGAGCTTATTTGGGATATGGCATGGGTAATGTTAGAACAACAAAGTTATTGGGATCAACGCTTACCACATGAGATAACCTACTACCCAACCCAATCAGGATCATTATTATTTCAAACTATCGATTGTCTTCAACAAGCACTGTGTTTGAACTATCCCCTTGCAGACCAACTTTCAGCAAATATCACTGAACAACTGTGCTTACTAGTAGCTAACCGTACTTCGCCTCACTCACCATTAGCACTGCAACGTTTAGAGCGAGTATTTCAACATGCAAAACGGCAACTACACCACCCTTGGCAAGTCAAAGATCTCGCGGCATTATATCCATGCTCTGAGCCTCACTTACACCGCTTGTGTCAGCAATATTTTAGTCAAGCTCCAATGGCACGTTTAACACACATACGAATGGAACATGCCGCTGGGTTATTAACGACGACCTCATGGCCAATTCAACATATCAGTGACTTTTGTGGGTACCCAAACCCAACAAATTTTAGTACCCGCTTTAAAAGCTGGAGTTCTTTTAGCCCACGTCAATTCAGATCACATTTTCAGAATGAATCTTAATCGTTCATCATCTTTAATTAATGACCCTCAATGATTTTATTTTCTATCGATGACTTATATCGGTTAAGCTTATAGACATAAAATAAATAAGACTAAGTACTTAGCGCTATTAAAGGGATCCTCCATGCCAAATTGTTTTGCTTACTGTTATCGACTTAATGGCGATCATTCCAAACCCGCACTGACCCTTGATAAAATTAATAACTGGCAACCAGAAGATGGTCTGCTGTGGTTACATCTCGACTTTACTCAGCCACAAGCACAGCAATGGATCCAGCAAAGCCAGTTACCTGATATAGAAAAAGACTCACTCACCAACGATAGAGATAGACCGCGTTTAAACCAAACTAAAGATGGCTTTTTCTTGGCTTTACGTGGTATCGATATTGATAAAGAAACTCAAAAAAAACCATCAGATAAAATGTTATCGATTCGTGGTTATTTTACTAAAAATCTGATTATCACCACTTCAGACCAACCCGTCGTTGCGATCTCTCGTATTGCGGAACACATTGAAGGGGGCTTTGGCCCCACAACGATTGGTAACTTTATTTTAAGCTTATGTGATCATCTGGTCAGTCGTAAAATGCAGGCTATTGATAATCTGGATGAACAATTGACTGAACTTGAAGAACAAGTCATGACTGATAGTGATATAAATTTACGCAATAATATCGCTGTGTTACGTCGTGAAACGGTAAAATTACGCCATTCTATGACACCTCAGCGTGATGCATTAGCAAAATTAATTACTATCGACACTCCACTGTTATCGTTAGCTGAACGTCAAAAAATTCATGAGGTTGATGAAAAGATTAGTCATGCGCTTGATGATCTTAATGCAATTCGAGAACGGGCAAATGTCACTCAAGAAGAGCTAATGAGCCTGCAATCTGAAACCTTAAATCAACGTTTATACTTTCTTTCGTTGATTACTACCGTATTTTTGCCGCTTGGTTTTTTAACTGGCTTATTTGGGGTTAACCTTGATGGTATTCCTGGCGCTGAAAATCATTTGTCATTCTCAATTTTTTGCGGATTATTAGTTGGCGTGTTAATTTTACAACTGGCATTATTTTATCGTCGTAAATGGATATAACCGATAAAACTGCAAACGTATTTTTAGTGGCTTTTATTTTTATCGTATATCGATATAAACTAAGTAGGAGTTATACGTAATAATCATCAGAATTAAGGGCCACAATGTTTTCAACATTACGAACTTTATTTAGACAAGTTATGAATGAAAGTGCCAGTGCTGGTGCGGTAGATACACCAACGCTCAATTTAGCCATGGCTTCATTGTTATGTGAAGTAGCGAATGCTGATCATGATCGTGACCCGCGTGAAGAACAAGCTAAAGTGCAACTGTTAATCAAATTGCTTGATACCACAAAAGAGCAAGCAACAGTATTACTAAGTCAAGCGCAGCAACAAAGTCAGCAATCTATTTCTTTATATGAATTTACTAATAAACTACGCCAATTATCACAACCACAACGTTATCAATTAATTGAAGCGATGTGGCAAGTTGCCTATGCTGACGGTGTGATTGATCCTTTAGAAGAAGTGGTGATCAGACAGGTCTCTGACTTGATCTATTTAGATCACTCGGAGTATATTCGCGCCAAGCTCAATGCGGGCAAACTAGCGTCATAATTCAATTACACGCAGCATCCAATATCTTACCTAGCTTATGATGAATCCAACACTACCACGGTAGATATTCGCTACCGTGGTTGTTTTACACCGATTGATCTTATCATATTAATGAATATCGATAGTTCGACTGGCTTTCTTATATTTAATTCGCCATCCTTGCCAACGCGGTAATTCCCACCGCTTAGGATCTTGCTTTCGATTTCCACGAAGATAATGTGCTATCACGGTTTTTCGGCTGATCTGATACTCAATACGAAGCTCAAAATCATTCAAATTCACATTATGTGGATATTGATTATCAAATTCTTCACGCTCCCAAGTAGGAATACCGTCAAATATAAAATCATCAGCACTAAATAAGCCAATATCACCAATTGTTTCAATTCCAAGATCTGCAATTTGTTGCGATAGCCATACCGTCATATCAACAGTATCAGGCTTTCGCTGACAAATATCAGCTTGATAACGCCCTAACCCTAGATACAAATTCCATTGGTGTATATCAATCGTTAAACGTGCTGCTAATCCGACTAAAACTTCATTCGCTAAAATCAAATCAACAATAGCAGTATTGGCTGTTGCGCCGCTGACATCTTGCCATTGAATATCTATCACTCGTCCTGCATATGTCCGTTCAATCGCTGTTTGAAAGTGGCCTACACTGGTTTCAACGGTTTGCCCTTGCTGATTTTTACCAACATCAAGTGCCACAACTTGTGACAACGTCACAGGTGCAATACACGTAGCTAAGACTAGGTTTTGTTTAATACCCTTTCCGGGCAAAGCAAATTGATCAAAGACCACTGCGGCCTCTGTTACTCGATCATGTTCTATTGCAAATAAAGTATCACGGCTAAGCGTCACTTCATTAAAGCCATTACTCAAAGCTTGTCGTCGGCGCTCACGACGCACATAAACAAGCTCTGGTACTGCCCTCATAACAGCATCAATCCATGGTTGACGACGAAAGGCACTAGCAGCTTCAAGTTGAGGTAATTGCAGTATTTCTCGCATTTTAGATGCTAACAGTTGCGCTTCTACACGCATATTATCATCTACAGTTAACCACTCAGGGACAACGTCAGCCCTTACAATTTTAATTAGCGCAGTCGCATCACAATATTGTTGTCCAAGCCATAAAAACAATGCCTGTTGATCTTGCTCTGATTTAGGCGGTTGCCACAACTTTTGTGGAATAGATAACGCCGCGGCTAAATCGACCATCGCTTCTTGATGACGTCGTTCTGGCATCGCAGTGATCAAATGAGCAAACAGACTGTCTATGGGTAATTGATACAAACGTCGCCCATAATCGGTCACTACTTCATCATCTGTTACCGCTTTCATTGTTTGTAATGTTTGAAAGGCACTTGCCAAGGTTTTTTCTGGCAAAGAGTCAATAAATGCTAACTGTGAAAATTTAGCATCACAGCACAAAGCCGCTAAATAGGGTTCAATTAACTCTTCTCGTTGTAACTCTGCGGGTGTTAATCGCTCAAGTGGTGCAGCTTTACCGTATAAACGCAGACAAACACCATCTTTAACTCGACCTGCGCGACCTTTACGTTGCTCAGCACTTGCTTTTGAAATGGCATGTAATGCTAATACAGTACGACCATTACGCTGGTGGGTTCGACGCTCTAACCCTGAGTCAATAATGAGTGTAACCCCCGGAATAGTCAGTGATGTTTCAGCAACATTGGTCGCCAAAATAATACGTTGTTTATCACTTACGGTCAGTGCCCGTTGGCGTTCATCATCGGTTACTGAAGCATGCAATGGAATCACATCTACCCCATCGGTGACAATTGCATCAGCAAAATAACGTCTAAGTGATTGAGTTACTGCGGTAATTTCCTTTCTTCCTGGTAAAAACACTAAAATATCTTGATGATTTTGGTAATGTTGGCTGGTTAATTTAACAATCCGTTGTTCTAAGTGATCATTACTAGGCATGGTTTGGCTATCACTTGCATGATGATAAATATCCACCATGAAATTACGCCCTGTTGCATGTAAATGTACTGCGTCTAGATATGTCACTAATCGCTGGCTATCCATGGTCGCCGAAGTAGCAACTAAACGATGACTTTGGCGCTGTTTTAAAAGAGCAAGCAGTAAATCAGTGTCCCAGCGTCGCTCATGAAACTCATCAATAATGACAGTCTTAAACTGAGCTAATTGATCGTCACTTAACCATCGAAGTGCCACCCCAGGCGTTGCAAATACCACTTGAGTATTATCATCAAAATGTTGTTCAAACCGAATGGCATAACCCACTGAAATATGCTGCGGATTAGCTTCAACTGTTGTTAAATATTCAGCTAATGATGTACAAGCGACCCGTCGGGGTTGAACCACTAGCACTCGACCTAATTCAGCAGCCCACAGAGGTAAACGAGTTGATTTTCCTGATCCGGTTTCGGCCTCTACGACAATGTGTTGTTGAGATAATGCCGCTAAAAAATCGGACTTAATACTATCAATAGGCAATGAAGCGTACATAATTCAATCTATTACTGATTCTGACGTGGTTATTGTGACAATATTCAGTGAGGTTGTCATTGACTAGCCTTGATAGTTGTTGATTCCATAAACAATCAACACTAATTTTCAGTAAATATGTCAGTTTACCTCTACAATAATTGACTTTTTGCTGTAACTCCCTAGCCTTACAGCATCAACTTATGGAGACTGCGCCGTATGACTAGCAAAACCATTTTTAACCCTGAATTATGGGAAGCCGTTCCGGGCTTTAACTTTGAAGACATCACCTACCATCGTGCTAAAGCGCATGGAACAGTTCGAATTGCCATTGATCGCCCTGATTGCTTAAATGCCTTTCGTCCAAAGACTGTCGATGAACTTTACACTGCGCTTGATCACGCTCGTCAATGGTCAGATGTAGGTTGTGTTTTAATTACAGGTAACGGGCCATCTCATAAAGGACAGTGGTCTTTCTCATCGGGTGGCGATCAACGTATTCGTGGTAAAGATGGCTACAAATACGAAGGTGCTGAAGAAGGCACTGCTGATGTTGCTCGTATGGGTCGATTGCATATCCTTGAAGTTCAACGTCTGATTCGTTTTATGCCAAAAGTTGTGATTGCGGTTGTTCCAGGTTGGGCTGTTGGCGGTGGTCATAGTCTGCATGTGGTATGCGACTTAACCCTTGCATCAAAAGAACATGCGGTATTTAAACAAACCGATCCTGATGTGGCATCATTTGACTCTGGCTATGGCTCTGCATACCTAGCGAAAATGATCGGCCAAAAACGTGCGCGTGAAATCTTCTTCTGTGGTTTTAACTACAGTGCTCAAGAAGCTTATGACATGGGCATGGTTAACAAAGTAGTTGATCACTTTGAGCTTGAAGAAGAAGCACTACGTTGGGCGAAAGAAATTAACAGTAAATCACCAACAGCAATGCGTATGCTGAAATACGGCTTTAACTTACCAGACGATGGCCTAGTCGGTCAGCAGTTATTTGCAGGTGAAGCAACTCGCTTAGCTTATGGCACCGCAGAAGCACAAGAAGGTCGTGATGCTTTCCTAGAGAAACGCGATCAAGATTTCAGTAAATTCCCTTGGCATTATTGATACACGTTGCAAAAAATAGCAACAAGACGATCTGATTACGTTAGTAACACTGATACATATCTCATCTTATAAACAAAAGCTCTTATCAAAGGGCTTTTATTTTACCCAAATTATTAGTTACCATAAAAAACAGTCATATTTTTGCTTATTAATAAAATAAACATCAGAAACATGACCGCTTTCTCGAAATAAATCACTCTACCCTTTGAATTATCCACGATGAAGTTCTAGCATTAGCAGCATAGAAATTCTCAATCCATTTTCTGGCTTAATCGCAACAGAGTTTATCGTATGAACAACAATAAAAGACCTCTATATATTCCTTACGCCGGCCCAATTCTACTTGAGACGCCATTACTAAATAAAGGCAGTGCATTCTCTATTGAAGAACGCATGTTTTTCAACCTAGAAGGTCTTCTTCCTGAAGCTATCGAATCAATTGAAGAGCAAACTGATCGTGCTTACCAGCAATATCAAAAATTTGATAACGATATGGATAAGCATATTTACTTACGCAATATCCAAGACACCAATGAAACACTTTTCTATCGCCTTGTAGAAAACCATATCACAGAAATGATGCCGATTATTTATACACCAACGGTTGGTTCTGCTTGTGAAGATTTCTCAAATATCTACCGTCGCGGCCGTGGTTTATTTATTTCTTACCCAAACCGCGATCGCATTGAAGACATGCTAAACAACGCTTCTCGCCAAAACGTGAAAGTGATTGTTGTTACTGATGGCGAACGTATTCTTGGTTTAGGCGATCAGGGCATCGGTGGTATGGGTATTCCTATCGGTAAACTTTCTCTTTACACCGCTTGTGGTGGCATTAGCCCTGCTTACACATTACCTGTTGTACTAGATGTTGGTACCAATAACCCACAACGCCTTTCAGATCCAATGTACATGGGTTGGCGACACGCGCGTATTACAGGAGCGGAGTATGACAACTTTGTTGATGATTTCATTCAAGCCGTAAAACACCGTTGGCCTGAAGCATTGATCCAATTTGAAGACTTCGCTCAAAAGAATGCAATGCCATTACTTGAGCGTTATAAAGATAAAGTATGTTGCTTTAACGATGATATTCAAGGTACAGCTGCTGTCACTGTTGGTTCATTATTAGCTGCATGTAAAGCCGCGGGAACGAAATTATCCGATCAACGTGTCACTTTCTTAGGGGCAGGTTCTGCCGGTTGTGGTATTGCTGAAGCTATCATTGCCCAAATGGTCGCAGATGGTATTACTGATGCTCAAGCACGTAGCCAAGTCTTTATGGTGGATCGTTGGGGCTTATTAGTTGAGAACATGCCTAACTTACTCAACTTCCAACAAGCCTTAGTACAAAAGAATACTAATATTGAAGATTGGGAATTATCTGATACCAATATTTCATTATTAGATGTTATGCGCAATGCTAAACCAACAGTGCTAATTGGTGTGTCAGGCGTTCCAGGGCTATTTAGCGAAGAAGTTATTCGTGAAATGTACGCTCATTGTCCACGTCCCATTATTTTCCCACTATCAAACCCAACCAGCCGTGTTGAAGCAACGCCATTTGATCTTATTCATTGGACTGAAGGTAATGCATTAGTTGCAACAGGCTCACCGTTTGATCCTGTGGTTTATGAAGGTAAAACCTACCCAATCGTTCAGTGTAATAACAGTTACATTTTCCCTGGTATTGGTTTAGGCGTTCTTGCTGTTAATGCGCGCCGTGTTACCAGTGAAATGCTGATGGAAAGTAGTCGTGCGCTAGCTGAATGCTCACCATTAGCGATTCATGGCGAAGGCCCACTACTACCGGGGCTTGAAGATATTCAAAAAGTATCCCGTAAAATTGCTTTTGCGGTTGCTAAAAAAGCGGTTGAACAACACAAAGCACCTAAAAATTCTGATGAGCGAATTCGAGAAAAAATCGATGCTAACTTCTGGAAATCAGAATACCGCCGTTACAAACGTACTTCATTTTAACTAAACGTTAATTTGTTACTAACACTCGAAGTATTGAATAATACTTCGAGTGTTTATTTTAAGCAGTTTAATGCATGACATTGCGCACAAAATCTACAAACTGTCGTGATTAGCACTCCTGTTTGGGCTTTTTTAAACAAAAACATCATTTATTAAGGTAAAATATTAATAAAGCATTATATTTTTAAATTGGATAATTATGAAACTGCTCAACATTATTCGCATTACTGCAGTTCTCTTTATCATCTTTGTTGCAACGCTATTATTACTTGATCGTTGGGTTTCTGCACAAACGGAAAGCCAAATTTATCACGATCCCGCAAAATTACCGGCTTATAATGTTGGATTGGTTTTGGGCACCAGTAAATATATCGCTAAAACACTTAATCCCTATTATACCTACCGCATGTCTGCTGCTGTTGATTTATATGACAAGCATAAAGTTGATGTTTTTTTAGTCAGTGGTGATAATGCACATCGCTCTTACAATGAGCCTCGCACAATGAAGCGTGATTTATTAAAGGCCGGAGTGGCTAAAAATGAAATCGTGCTAGATTATGCCGGTTTCCGTACTCTAGACTCCGTTGTTCGAGCTAAAGAAGTTTTTGATACTAATCGTTTCGTTATTATTACTCAGCAGTTTCATTGTGAACGCGCGTTATTTATTGCTAATCACTATGATATCAATGCAACCTGCTTAGCAGTTAAAGAACCTCGCCGTGGAATGGCTAGTTTTAAAATTCGAGTCCGTGAAGTATTTGCTCGTATAAAAGCAATGATTGATTTATTTATACTACATGTACAACCTAAGTTTTTAGGTCCTAAAGAACCTATCATCGATCCATTAATCACCACTCCTGAAAAGCATATTATTGCCCCAGTAACAGAGCAAAAGCCAATTAAAATAATTACACCTTCTGCTGCTATAAAAACAATCCCGCAACCATAACTACTAAAATTTGAACATTAAAAAAGCCAGCCGCATAATAATATAGCGTCTGGCTCTTAGTTAGTCTTTTATTAAATCATTCGACTAACTTTGTTTTTATTATTCATATTATCAAAAACTCGCTGCCGAACACATTTCATATGCTCTTGCGCTTCTCTATGAATTTTTTTAGTTAAGCTGGTCTTCTTTTTTTTCATTATCCACTAGTCTTTTTATTGATAAGCACTCCGTTGCAGTTGAAATAATAGCATATACTTGGCTGTGCAGCACTGATTATCTTTTACCAAATTTTATAACGCTAAAAGCCATTATTGCCGCAATAAATAGCTACCAAAAAAAATAACGCAGCATATTTAAAAGTTACATTAAGATCACAATACACACAAAAAATAAACAACCGCCCCTTATAAATATACTTTCATCACATTCATACTACCGCAACCCGTCGTATGATCGCTTCCGCTTACTAAAAGCTAACTATAAAAATAATGTAGTCTCAACATATGGAAGATTCACCTATGACAACGCTTGCTCTTACACTCAAACATTGGCTATTCAATAGGAATAGTTTAATTCTGATTGGCAATAGTTTAATGATGTTTATACTCATCAATACGTTACCTTTTGAACGTAATGTTGTGATTGGTTTAAGCATATTATTCTTCGTTGCTGTAATGTGGTTGACTGAAGCCATCCATGTCAGTATTACGGCCCTACTCGTTCCACTGCTCGCTGTAGGGTTTGGTGTTTTTGATACATCTAAAGCATTAACAAGCTTTTCAAATCCTATTATCTTCCTATTCTTAGGGGGATTCGCCCTTGCAGCAGCACTACACAAACAACAACTTGACCAAGTAATTGCGGATAAAGTGCTGATTGCAGCCAAAGGACGAATGTCCGTGGCAGTATTTATGTTATTTGGTGTAACCGCTGGATTATCCATGTGGATCAGTAATACCGCCACAACAGCAATGATGTTACCGCTTGTGCTCGGTGTACTAAGTAAGGTAAATACAAAAAGTGGCCATAAGACCTATGTCTTTGTATTATTAGGCACAGCTTATTGTGCCAGTATTGGTGGTATTGCAACAATTGTTGGAAGCCCACCGAACGCCATTGCTGCTGCTGAAGTAGGTTTAAGCTTCACTGAATGGATGGCCTTTGGCGTTCCAGTTACTATTATTCTATTACCTCTTACTGTCACATTATTGTATATCACATTAAAGCCAGATCTAAACCACCAATTTGAACTTGACCATAGCCCAATTCAATGGAGTAACGGTAAGCTAATTACAATGGCTATTTTCATGGTAACCGTAGCTTTATGGATCTTCAGTAAACCCATTAATGCTTTTTTAGGGGGCTATGCTAAATTTGATACCTTAGTTGCCTTAAGTGCCATTATCATGCTCGCCGTATCTAGAGTTGTTGAATGGAAAGATATTAAAAACTCAACGGATTGGGGCGTATTATTATTGTTCGGTGGCGGTATTTGTTTAAGTAACGTGCTTAAAGCAACAGGAACAAGTGTCTTTCTTGCAACAGAGCTCAGTGACATGTTACACCAAGCAGGGTTGCTACTGACTATTCTCGCTGTGGCTATTTTTGTTGTTTTTCTTACTGAATTTGCAAGCAATACAGCAAGTGCCGCTTTATTGGTTCCTGTTTTCGCCACAGTTGCTGAAGCGTTAGGTGTATCACCTATTGTATTATCAGCCTTAATTGCTATTAGTGCGTCATGTGCATTTATGTTGCCCGTTGCTACACCACCTAATGCAATTGTATTTAGTACGGGCTATATCAAACAAAGTGAAATGATGCGGGTCGGATTATATTTAAATATTGTTTGTATCATATTCTTAACCATATTTACGTGGCTATTTTGGTAATCTAGCCAACAACTACACAAAATTGAGATATTAAAAAGGTGACGCTAGCGTCACCTTTTTATTAACTACTTTAATCAAGAGTAAATAATAATTGCTCCGTATTGCCTTGTACGAAATCAACCGTCCCTTTTATTTCACTCTTTAATTCAATTAATTGTTGTTCTTCAAGCGAATATGGAAGATAAACAATAAGCCGCATAATACCTTCTAGTTTCGCTAAAGATGACAACTGAATTAAATTATCAATATCACTCATATGGCTTGATAATACTTTTAATGCTTTTTTTTCTAATTGATCAGCACAGGGTAAATGATTGTCCCCTATTGTGTTAATTGTTAGTTTAAAGAAAGGAATTAAATATGTTAAAGCATCCATAAATGATAAACGTTGCTGGCATGATTTAGATAGAAACTTCGTGTAATCAAAAATCACATCCTTTTCTATAACCTTATCAACTACTGTTTCCATAGCTATCCTTAGTCAGAAACATACAATTCATTTAGGTATCGTGAATAGGACTACCTAATGTAATTACTATACGTCGATATCAATTTTAATTGTACGCTTCACGATTAAAGTCTGTGATGGACATCTCATTCTATTTACGCTAAAACCAACCAAAACACAATAAAAACACAATAAAAACAATTATTTAACAACAAAGCTACAATGAATGCTTTATAAATAATTCAATATATATAAAATCATTTCATCTTTACAAAAAATCGTTAGTGCCAATAATTCACATTGAAGCCATGCGTTATTTTTTATATTACGATGGCCTTTCTCCCTGTAATAATCGGCCATTAATTTCATGAATAACACGAGGTAAATCTGCTATGGTATCAATCATATAATCTGGTTTTGAAGCTTGAAATGCCTCTTGTGCCCGTTGTCGTACTTTCTTCAATGTGGTTAAATCAGCCTTTTCATATTGGGCTAATGTCATTCCTGCTTCATTACCTGATAACAATAATGCGACAGTCCACATTCCTGCATTTTTTCCCTCCATAATTCCCGGTACTGAGTCATCTATTTTTACACACGTTTTTACATCATCAATACATAACTCAATCACATTCTTTAATGCCATATAAGGACCCGGTCGCCCTCCAGCCGCAAGATCATCCGTTGCAAGAATACAATCTGGTGTAAAGCCATTGGCCGTTAACGCAGGTAATAACGCATCCAATACGGCTCGTGGATAACCAGTACAAGCACCGATTTTAATCAATTGTGAACGTAACTCACTCACCACTCGTTCAGTCTGCGGAATCAATTCAGCATGATCAGCCACTTTGGCTATTTGTAAAGGCATAAAAGTACGATAAATAGTATCAATATCAGTGATTGTCATTGCACGATTAAATTGACTTTGCCAACGAGCGGCGACCTCTGGTAATTCACCAACAGCTTTTATATGGTCCCATTTTCCAAGCCCCATCGGTACTCGCGCTTCTGCCAACGTAATATCAAAATCAAACCCTCGTCGAAATGCTTCAACAAAAATGGTCGTTGGTGCAAAAGACCCAAAATCAACCACCGTTCCTGCTAAATCAAAAATAACCGCTTGAACTTGTTTCATGAATATTTCCTTATCTATTAAATGGAATAAAAAACAAATGGACGTGAGTTTTAATCGTCATTACACCAATACATTGATGTCTTGATAGCTATAATTAGTTGTTTAATATCATTGGGGTAAACATCGCCTATATTGCCGATACGGAAGCAGTCAGCATCTGAAACCTTACCAGGGTATATCACAAAACCTTTATTTTTCAGTTCATTATAAAAAAGTTTAAAGACGTATTGCTTGTGTATCGGAGAGAGAAAAGAAGTGATAATAGGAGAATGTACATTTTTACTTAATAAACAACGAAAGCCTAATTGCTGCATTCCTTTCACTAATAAAGATTGATTTGTTTTATAACGCTGATAACGCGCATTTACTCCACCTTCTTGTTGCAATTCAATCATTGCTTGATGAAAAGCACGTACTGTATGTGTGGGAGAGGTAAAACGCCATTTCCCCTGTTGCTGTTGCATACATTGCCATTGTGCATAAAGATCTAATACTAACGAACGTGCACGCCCCTGACACAATTCAAGCTGTGATTGCTTTGCAATGACAAAAGCAAAACCTGGTACACCTTGAATACATTTATTGGCTGAACTGATCATAAAATCAATCCCTAAAGCACCCATATCAAACGGAATACCGCCAAAACTCGACATAGCATCAAGGATCATAATTTTATTGCGTGTCTTAACAACATCACAAATGGCATCAATTGGATTTAATATTCCCGTTGTTGTTTCACAATGCACCATCGCAACATGAGTAATAGCAGGATCAGAATCTAAAATATTCGCAACTTGAACAGCCTTGGGACATTCTGTTTCGGCAAGAGTCATAACACGATGATTAATCTTTAAATATCGTGCAATCTCCCCCATTCTTTCCCCATAAGTACCATTACTAATGACTAATAATTTATCATCATCAGTCATTACAGTGCCGATAGTTGCTTCAACGCTTGCACTACCACTACCTTGCATTAGCACTGACGTATAACCTTGATGTTGTGTCGCTAAATTCACCAGTTCAGCACGAATAACTTCGACGATATCATGGTTATAATCATCATCCCATGTACACCAATCTTGCAGCATTGCAGCACGAACAGTCGTTGTGGTCGTCAGTGGCCCTGGGGTTAATAATAGGTATTGGTTGGTTGTGTTTTCCATCATAATTTCCGCTTGGACTATACCAGATTGCAAAACTATAACGGCATCATGTTAATCCTGTAAATCCCCCCTCGATAGAGTTAATAAAATATTCATAAACCCATTTTTCCATTTTTTAAGTGTCAGAAAAAAGCAATAAAAACGCATTAAAAATGCCATCGTCTAATAATCGAACTGTCATATTTCAGTTCTAGCATCAGTAGCATTCAAACTGGTACATACCAATACGATTTAACATCAATAGTGCGACATTTCATATCATGGAGAGAGTTTAATGAATAACCACTGGATGCTTGCCCCTTTAACTGCCATTGCAATTCTATCAACACCACATGTTTTTGCAGCAGAGCAATTGACAGTCTACAGTGCCTTTGAAACAGATATGCTGACCAAATTTAAGCAAGGCTTTGAAAAAGAGAATCCTGATATTACGATTAAGTGGGTTCGTGATTCGACAGGAATTATGACGGCAAAGTTACTTGCAGAAAAAAACAATCCTCGAGCAGATGTCGTATGGGGGTTAGCGGGTTCATCAATGGCATTACTAAAAGATAATGGCATTTTAAAGCCTTATATTCCAAAAGGTATTGAGGCAATTAGACCTAATCTTATCGATCCACAACCTAATAAAGCATGGTTTGGTAATGATGCCTTTTTTATAGCGGTTTGCTATAACGAAATAGTCGCAAAACAACTTGGTTTAGAAAAACCAACATCATGGCTAGATTTACTTAAACCTCAATATCAAGGCCATATTGCGATGCCGAACCCAGCCTCATCAGGTACAGGCTATATGCAAGTGTCAGCCTGGCTGCAAGCGATGGGAGAAAAAGCTGGCTGGGATTACATGACAAAGCTTAATAAAAACATTAGTTATTATACTCATTCAGGGTCTAAACCGTGTGTTCAAGCAGCTCAAGGGGAAGTTGCAATCGGTATTTCAATGGCTATTCGAGCTGCAACATTGAAAAATCAAGGTGCCCCTATTGATATTATAATGCCTAAAGAAGGTGTCGGTTGGGAAGCAGAAGCGGTTGGTTTGGTTAACACACAATCTAAAGCCGCAAAGCGTCTAGTGGATTGGTCAGTATCTGCAAATGCAAATAAACTCTACAATCAATTTTACCCCGTTGTCGGCATCAAATCGGAATCTCACTCAATTGCAAACTACCCTGATGTAGAGCAAGCAATGGCCCATCTGGATTTTTCAAAAATGGCGTCTAATCGTACCGCTATTCTTAAATTATGGTCACAAAAATTTGATAGTAAATCCGAACCAAAATAGTAACTAGACAGCCATTTCATAAACCATCACCCATAGGAATCAGTTGCTATGGGTTTTTTCTTATTCATCGCAAATACAACGAGTCACGGTTGTCTTATTATCGTCAAACTTACGTCATTGAAGTGTCATGCTTTACCTCTAAATTTGGTATATACCAATATTACAGAGCTAAACAATATGGATACTTATCTTAGAGTCGACAATGTATGCAAATATTTCGGTCAATTTACCGCCTTAAATAATATTTCACTCAAAATTAATAAAGGTGAATTTATCTGCTTTCTTGGTCCTTCTGGATGCGGTAAAACAACATTGCTTCGTACCATTGCTGGAATAGATTTAGCCAGTTCAGGTTATATTGAACAAAACGGTATAGAAACAACCTTTTTAGCGCCTGAAAAACGTGATTTTGGTATTGTTTTTCAATCTTATGCATTATTTCCTAATCTTACTGTCGCTGAAAATATTGGTTTGGGATTAAAAAACCAAGGAAAAACAAATAAACAGACAGAGGACGTAGTTCAATATTGGTTGGATCTTATAGGCTTACCGGATTCTGGTTTCAAATATCCCAATCAGTTATCTGGTGGTCAGCAACAACGTGTAGCCCTAGCTCGCGCATTAGCATTATCGCCTGGATTACTGCTATTAGATGAACCTTTGTCAGCCCTCGATGCGAAAGTTCGTACTCATTTGCGTGATGAAATATGTCAATTACAACGCAAGCTAGGTATTACAACGATCATGGTCACACATGATCAAGAAGAAGCACTAGCAATGGCTGATCGTATTGTAGTAATGAACCATGGCGTTATCGAACAGATTGGTACACCACAACAAATATATCAACAACCGGCCTCTCGTTTTGTTGCCGAATTTGTTGGTAACATGAACTTTATAAACAGTTCTGTTGTCAGTGATAATTATATTCGAATTGGTGAAACACTACTGCCAAAACCTTGTAATACACTTAAACGTGGCGATAGATTTGAACTAGGTTTACGCCCTGAAGACCTGCATTTCATAGAACATGGCCAACATTCTGAATCCTCTTTTCCCGTTCAAATTGAAGATCTTGAATTCCAAGGAACTTACGTTCGTGCTAATTGTAAAATAAGTGGCGTTCATAATCACAAAAATATTAAAGTCGATGTTCCTATTCGAGAATTACGTCGCTTAGCATTAAAAGAAGGTCACTACATCAACGTAAATATGGCCCATCAGCTTGCTCATATTTTTAATGCTCAATACTAATTATTGACAATAGGAATTAATATAATGGCTTCAACATGCCCACCCCAAATTATAAATACATTACGCGCGAAAGCACTAAAGGATAAATTAACAGAAATACAGCGAAATTTAAGTCGTGATAATATTATTCTCGCTATTATTTTAATTTTATTAACGATCGGTATGAGTTTATTTATTCTTGCTCCATTATTTACAATGTTACTAAAAAGCCTGCAAAGTAATAATGGACAGTTTATTGGCTTAAGCAATTTTAGTGACTACTTTTCCTCAACTGCAATGTGGCAATCATTAAGAAACACATTGTTTATAGGAACAATAGTCACGAGCTTAGTTAGCTTTTTAGCTTTTGGATTTGCTTATTCCTTAACACGTAGCTGTATGCCATTTAAAAGTATATTTAATATATTAGGCTCAGTGCCGATTCTAGCCCCCTCATTATTGCCAGGAATTAGTCTTATATATTTATTAGGTAATCAAGGCATAGCAAAAGACATATTAATGGGTCATTCGGTATACGGCCCTATAGGCATTACAATCGGTTTAACATTTTGGTGTTTCCCTCACGCTCTAATGATAATAAAAACCTCATTACGCACTTCAGATGCACGCCTTTATGAGGCAGCACAAGCTTTAAACACATCTCCAATAAAAACCTTCTTTATTGTCACATTACCCGGAGCAAAATATGGTTTGATTAGCGCTACAATTATTGTATTCACCCTCGTCGTGTGTGATTTTTCGGTTCCTAAAGTCATTGGTGGCAACTATAATATTTTAGCTACCGATATTTTTAAACAAGTCGTTGGACAACAAAATTTTTCTATGGGTGCAGTGACAAGTGTCATGCTATTAATACCAGCCTTATTTGCTTTTAGTGCTGACCGCTGGGTACAAAAAAAGCAAAAAGGGTTATTTGACTCACGTTCAATTGCTTATATTCCACAAAAAAATATATTTCGAGATACATGTTGCTTTTTATTTTGCAGCATCATAAGTGTTGCTATTATTACTATAATTGGAATGGCGATTTATGGTTCTTTAATTACATTTTGGCCATGGAATTTAAATATCAGCCTACATAATTATAATTTTAATCAATTTAGCGCTGACGGCTGGCAACCTTATTTTAACTCATTAAAGTTAGGTTTTTTAGTTGCTATTATTGGTACTTTAACTGTTTTTATTGGAGCCTATTGTATTGAAAAAGGCCGCTGGCTGGGGCCATTACGTCACTTATTACAAATGTTAGCTATTATCCCCATGGCGGTACCTGGAATGGTATTAGGATTAGGCTATATTTTCTTTTTTAATACCAACTATAATCCTCTTTCAATATTATATGGAACGTTAACTATTTTAGTCATTAACACTGTTACCCACTATTATACTGTAGGGCATATGACTGCAATTACGGCGCTCAAACAACTCCCGGCAGAAATCGAAGCTATTTCAGCATCTATTAATCTTCCCCAATATAAAACATTTTTTAAAGTTACTTTACCTGTATGTTCCCCTGCAATTTTAGAAATCATGGTTTATCTTTTTATTAATGCAATGACAACAACATCTGCTGTTGTCTTTTTATATGGAACCGATACCATGCCAGCTTCAGTGTCGGTATTAAATATGGACGATGCAGGACAAACAGGTCCAGCGGCAGCAATGGCAGTTATGATTTTATTAACCGCAGCATGCGTAAAAGTCGGGCATAGCGGAATTGGGCATCTGCTAGAGATATACACTCAAGCATGGCGTAGACGCTAAGAAAATTTAAATACATTAATACCATTATAAATGTAATCTTTAGCCATGATATCTATGTTAATGATAATTAATGTCATTGTAACTTAAATCATCATGGCTTATTCTTCATCAATCCATGCTGAGTCGTTAATATAAAGAGAATTCTGGTGCAATATTTAAAAATTAAGGATGCCATAAACCAACAAATAACAATGGGATTACTTTTACCTGGTAATAAACTTCCGGCAGAAAGAAAGCTTGCAGAAGCATTCAATACTACTCGTATCACTTTAAGAGAATCATTGGCTTTATTAGAATCTGAAGGAAAAATTTATCGCGAAGATCGTCGTGGTTGGTTTGTCTCCCCTCCTGCTCTTATTTATGATCCTAATTACACCACTGAATTTCCAACAATGGCTATTGCACAAGGCCGTCAACCACGCTCCGAACTATTATCAGCGCAACAACAACTTGCAAACCCACGCATTGCAGCCCTTTTAAATATTACTGAAAAAGACAGTGTTTACCGCATTGAGCGATTACGATTTCTAGATGAACGTCCCGTCGTTGTGGTTACCAATTATGTTTTACCTGCATTTTTTCCTGATTTACTTAAACACGATATTACGCATTCATTAACAGTAACCTATCGTGAACAATACCAACGGATTTATACAAAAACTCGATTCCGTATTAGTACAACATCCCTTAACGGCGATACAGCAAGTGCTTTACGAGCAACAACTGGTAGCCCCGCAATGTTTGTTGAGCGACTTAATTTTGATCAATACGATAACTTGATTGATTGTGACTTAGAATATTGGCGTCATGATGCTATATGCATTGAATCTCTAGCAACATTGTCATCGGCAGTTTCACACAAGATAGTCTAAATTAATGGTGCTAATTTTTAATAACATCGCTAAAAAATGAGCTAGTAAAATACTAACTCATTGATAAATTATTGGTAGGCATTAAGAATTAGCTTTTATCTGCTTTTCCTGCAGCATTAGCAAATTTCGCTAATTGTTTATCAATCCATAATGGTGGTTGCTCATTATCTTCAGCTTTCTCTTTCCGTCGAATTGCATTACGTACCATCATTGCTCCAATCCAACGTATAGGCTCTGGTGGAAAATAACCTTTAGGACCAGAAACGAGCCCACATTGGCTCCATTGATTTTTCTGCTCTAGTACTAATGATGCTAATATTTGACCACCTATCCATGTTTGTCCAACACCATTACCGGAGTAACCTAATCCATACACAATATCTTTATTATTGTTTAATTGCCCAAAAAAAGGCAACCCGGTAGTAGAACGATCAGAAGCTCCAGTCCAAGTCGCGACAAAAGGCTGTTGCTTTAATGATGGAAAAATACGATCAAAAGATTGACGTAATAATGACGTATAACGACTTGGCTGATCAAAAATTGCTGAGATCTTATTTGCAAAAGAAAAATGATTTCCGCCTTTACCTAACATTAAGCGGCCATCTGATGTACTACGGTAATAATGCACGAAGATACGTGAATCGATCACCGTCTTGCCATCTTTTAAACCTGTGTCCGCAAGCTGTTGTGGTATTTTATCAGTAATAGCCATATCAGAAGACACCAGCACTACGCTACGCTTAAACTGTGGAAATTTCTCCAACATCCATGCATTTAATGCCAATACAACTTTATTCGCAAAGATATCTGCATTAGGGGTTGAGATTGTCACCGGTGAATCTGTACTGATTGATTCCATTGGCGTATTTTCGTATATTTTCACTCCAAGTTGTTCAGCAACACGCTTTAAACCTCGAACAAGTAATGCGGGTTGAACGCTTGCTGCCGCTGGTGAAAAAAATCCCTCACGATGTAATGCTGAGCCAGCCGCTTGTTGAACTTGTTCATATTGCCATTGTTGCCAGCTATTAATTTGGTGTTTATCCAGTTGCGCTATTACTGCATCCATTGCCCCTTGTTGCGCACTATTTGTTGCAGTATATAAAGTGCCATTTAGTCGTAAATCTGCCTCAATATTATTTTCACGACAAAAATCATCTATTGCATATATAGCTTGTTCGGAAGCTTTTACTAATCGTGCCGCTTCTTGCTCACCATAAAGTTTCTTCATTGAGGTGTATTTAGTTGACCATGTCAGCATACAGCCACCATTACGGCCAGATGCACCACTACCACATAACCCTTTATCAATAACAACAACATCTAATTCTGGTTGCTGTTGTTTTAATAAAATGGCAGTCCATAGGCCAGTATAACCACCACCAACAATACAAACATCGGTTTGAATATCATCTTCAAGTGTAGTGGGATAACTGTTTGGTTCTTGTGCAAGAGCTTCACTAAACCAGTAAGGTATAAATTCTTTGTGTTGCGTTGAGGTGTCCATTAATCATCCTTTTATTGGTATAGACCAAAACAAAATCAATAATATCTCGCTAATATGACGAATGAGTGACCACCTCTATCCTGCAACATAAACTTCATTTTAAAATTCATACCAATACACCAAACATAAATTCCATATACCAATACAATAAACGATATTTTATTCACCAAATTTCCACATTTCCGTATTAAATTAAGGCGACTTTAAATTTTATGTAAAATTAACCATAAAAACGACTGGAAACTTATGAGCTACAAGTCTAAAATTGCCTCGTTTGGGGAGTAGTCACAATTGTTCGCCTGTCGTCATCTCGAAGTCATAAACTTCCGGCAGCCGTAAATGGATTTGCTCGCAGTAACTTTTGTCTGCAATAGACGCCACTGCTAGCACCATTTTGACGAGACCAATGCCATTATCGCTTACATAAAATGTAATCGAACCTATGCAACTTAATTGCATGGGTTTTTTTAATGTGCGGAAGGTTTTGTTTAGGCTCGCCTATGGCATACCTTTCGTATTTTATTCTGTGTAATAACATATTGTTATGATTACTGTTTCATTTAATTTGATCTTTTATAAATATCATTAAATAAACAATAAGACTAATAGCAATAAATTATCGCATTAGATATTTAGATAAAGAGAGAACTCTATGAGTATTTTTAGTTATGAAGGGTTTGCTGTATTAACAGTATTAATGCTTGCGCTCGATTTGTACCAAACACGTGGTGGTAAAATATCGATTAAAACAGCGGCACTTTGGAGTGTCTTTTGGGTCTTTTTAGCCTTCGTTTTTATGGGCTTTATTTACCTATATTGGCCTCAAATGGCACCAGAGAGCACATATACAAATAAACAAGCAGCAACGTCATTTATTACTGGTTACTTATTAGAGAAATCATTAAGTGTCGATAATTTATTTGTTTTTGCATTAATATTTGGCCAATTTGCCGTACCTGAACGTCTTCGTCCTCGTATTCTAATGTTAGGTATTGTTGGTGCACTTTTCCTTCGTGCGGGTATGATTGGTGTAGGTGCAAAGCTGTTAGCCGATTATCACTGGATCCTATACATCTTCGCTGTTTTCTTACTTTACACAGGCTTTAAACTTTGGCGTGAAGGAGAAGAAGAACAAGAAGATTTCTCAAATTCAGCGCCAGTGCGTATTGTAAAACGCTTCTTTAGAGTCTCTGATGATTATCATGATCATAAAATGTTTGTTAAAGACAGCAAAGGTTGGCTTGCAACACCACTATTAGTTGTCGTCGCAGTTATCTCACTAACCGATGTGATGTTTGCACTAGACTCAATTCCTGCAATTTTCGCCGTTACCCAAGAAGCATTCTTAGTCTTTACAGCTAACGTATTTGCCCTACTTGGTTTACGTTCACTATATTTCGTATTAGAAGGCATGTTGACTCGTTTCTGTTATTTACGAGTAGCCTTAGCATTTATACTAAGCTTTATTGGTATCAAAATGTTACTTGTTGGTTCGCCATATGCGATTCCAACAGTGATTTCACTTTGTGTAATTATTCTTTCTATTACAATTGCTATCAGTGCATCATTATGGAAAACACGTAACATAGAAACCACTGAGCACTAAGCACTTCTGATAAAATAAAAAATGCCACTGCTAACTAAAATAGATAACAAGTGGCATTTTTATTCTGTACTTATGATAGTTAACTATTGGCTAAACAAAATGTTGAGCTATCACATTCAACAGTTGTTGTGGCTGAGTCACAATATATGATGGTGTGATTTGCGAAAGCTTGTCGTGATCACTTGCTTTACCGGTATCAACCCACACACTAGTAATTCCTGCCCTATTTGCACCTGCAATATCAGCCGCTAATGAGTCTCCCATATGGAGAACATCACTAGGCTCACACTCCACCAAATCCAATGCTTTTTTAAAGATACTTAATGCAGGCTTCTCTTCTGGTTCTTCCCCACCAATAATAATATGATCAACATATTGATCCATCTCAGTGGCAGCAAGTTTAGGATGTTGAGAAAAGATAGGTCCGTTAGTTATCACCACCAGCTTATAGTGTTGGCGTAACGTCGCTAGCATTGCTTTAACTTCAGGAAAGAAATCAAATCCAGCCATACGTCCATCATCAAATGCCGCTTGAATAGTCACTGCTTGCTCAAAAGAAAGGGTTATCTGTTGCTGGGTAAATAATGTTTGTATTAATGTTTGGCGAAACAATAATTCATTATCTAATAGCGCCACTAGTTGTGGAAATTCGTTATTTAGCTGCTTATAAATTCCAGCAATATAGCGTTGACAAAAAACATCTGCATTCAACATCGGAAACTGTGATTCTACATAGCGTTTTAACGTTGCCAATGCTTTCTTATCTGCAACTGATGTTGCACATAATGTTTCATCCATATCTAAAAAAATAGCCTTTAACATTACGTCCCCATTGTGCCGTACGTGACGACACTCTAACTATATTGTTTTGAAATAATAACTAAATTCTACCCTTAGTTATCACATTGCGCACATAAAAAAGCCAGCATCTAAGTGCTGGCTTTAACAGATTACGTAATCAATAATAATTTAGTGGTTTACAAAGTCTTTCATGGTAATAAATTTACCTTTAATTGGCTTCGCTTGTGGTGAGTCATAGCCATAAATATCACTACGCATTTGTAAGTGGCCGTCTTGATCAACCCATGCAGTTAAGTAAACAAAATCAACATCAATACGTTTAGATAAGCTCACAACTTTGTGCTGCTTAGTATCTAGCATTGTCTTAAATGGCTTAATGCTGCTTCGATTTTGATAATTAATAACGTAATTAGCTAAATCATCAGCACGTTCAACACGTACACAACCAGAACTTAAGTCACGCTTATTTCGGCTAAATAAACCATGAGCAGGTGTATCATGCAAGAAAATAGCATAGTCATTTGGCATTAAGAACTTTACATTACCCAATGAGTTATGAGGACCAGGACCTTGCTGGAATTCATGAGGGAATGTTTTTGGATTCACTGTAGCCCAATCAATGCTACTTGGTGGAATAACCGTACGATCACGCCAGCTGTTTAGTATTTGCATGTTATGTGCTTTCAGGTAATCACGCGATATCTTCACTTTTGGAATAACATCGTTTTGTTTGATAGTAATTGGCACATTCCAATATGGGTTCACAACCATCGTTGTGATAGCTGATGAGAATAGGTTTGTAGGGCGAGTATCACGGCCGACAATAACTTTAGACTCAAAAACTTTTTTACCGTTATCGAACACTTCTAACTTATAGTTTGGAATATTTACCCAGATATGCGCACGAGTGTCATTATGACGGTTTAAAGCAGATAGACGTAACGTATTCAATGCCAGAACACGTGCAATATCGCTATAAGGCATCACTAACTGTTTAACAGTACCAGCACCAATAATACCATCAACACTTAAACCATGGCGTTTTTGGAAAGTCTTCAGGCTGTTAAACATAATGCCTGTGTTGGTAATTGTTGGTTGAGCTAACAAAGTATCTCGATTAGCAGCTGACATATCACCAAGGTTATATAGAACCTCAACAATTTCATGCCCTTTTGGTAATACAGCCCCTTGACGATATACGCCTTTAAAATTTGATGCTACGAGATGATGCGGCGCTAAATTTTCAAACTTTTGAATAACTTTCATCGTTGACTCAAAATCAACATATGTAGGGCGGTACATTGTTAATTTAGCAAGAGTCATTGGGTATGCGTCATCACCTTTCGCATATTCCATCATGCTATGGGTCATATTGACGGGTTTAGATAAGAATAAAACATTACGATGTTGGGCAATGTAATTCTGAAATGCGCGATAAACATAGTAAGTATCTGTCGCTAATAAATCGTAGCCACGTAGATTACCTTCTTGTTCAAGTTGCTTCATTTCCGCCAAACGCTGTGCAATGCCAGGTAGCATTTTGCTATCAGCAATGACTTGAAGCTGTAGTGTAAGCTCATTACGTAGTGCTACTGTATTCCAGAGCGGATAAAATTTATTTTGCGCATAAGCTTGTTCAATTTGTAGTGCAAAACACACGTTACTCGTTGTATCACCGCATAGCATTTTTGTACTTTGCAAGTTGATATTATTCAATGAAGACCAATCAACACTGCCAGTAGTTAGCGGTGCTTTTCGTGCATCAGAAGGCATTTTAGGCAATACCGTACTAGAACCGACAATGGGCACATTGTTATTTTGTGATACAGCAGCGACATTGTCTGAAACAACTGGGCTTACCTCAGCAGCAAAAACGCTACCTGGCACCATCAGTGACAACACTAAAAGTTTGCTAACACGCTTAGCAACAACACGTTGAGGATTAAACATCGTTTACCTATAAAATAGAACGAAAAACACCATACCTAGCATTACAGCTTATCTTATTGATATGCAATGACGGCAATCCATAGTTCATAAAAAACTAACAGGGTATATTTAGACAAATTTTGACAAATGATACAATTCAAAAAATGAAACTTTAAAAATTAATTATGCCATATCATAATTTTTTATTTACAAATCTAACAAAACAATAAAATAACACACTGATTTAAAAGATTTTAAAAATGGTTGTTTTATTTTAACACTAAAAAAACAGTTTTTTATTAAAAGTTTTATCTAATGTAAAAAAATAGCTTTTTCGCTTTTTTGCTCAATAATTGAACGCTATTGTTAGTTTATCGATACAACATTATCCTCACCACCGCTTCACATATCTCCATAATCAATAACCTTTCGTTATAGTTTCTATAATTTCATATCTTTACGTTTGCTTTGAGCTTAATTCAATATTGATGTGTATTTTTAACGACTTCAATTTTGCATGTCTACGTCAATACGGATTTCCAATATAGAAAGATATGATTCTCCCTTTTTCACTTCTGGAAAAATAAAACTTACGATAAATTAGCCCCATAAAACTTATGGATATAAGAAGAACATAGCAATGACATCACAAAGTAAGATCAAAAACATCATTACTGACGCAACACTTAGTGCAAAACAAAAAACGTTGTTCCTGTCATTAGAAGCCGAAGCGCTCGTCGATTATATGCCTATTTCTGACGCAGTCTTAGCCGCTAAAGAAGCTGGAATTATTTGTGATATGTTTGAAGGTAACGCTCCTTTTAAACCGCGTTATGTTCTTCCTGATTATGCTAAATTTTTACAACAAGGTTCTGAATACTTAGAGCTTAAACCTGCAACGAATTTAGATGAAGCCATCAACCTGCTGACTATTATTTACCATCATGTGCCTTCTGTTACCAATATTCCTGTTTACCTAGGCCAGCTTGATCAAATCTTACTGCCTTTTGTTAGCGACATTAGCGAAGACGCTCTTTACCATAAACTGAAAAACTTTTGGATAATGTTAGATCGCACCCTTCCAGATGCGTTTATGCACGTCAATATCGGCCCAACGGATAATATTGTTTGCCGCATGATTTTGACGATTGATGCAGAACTTAAGCAAGTCGCACCTAATCTCACCTTTATGTATGACCCAACGGTCACGCCTGACAGCCTGTTACAACAAGCCTGTAATAATATCTGTGAATGCAGTAAGCCACATATTGCTAACTATCCAATGTTCTCAGATGCTTTTGGCAAACAGGGATTCGGTATTGTAAGTTGCTATAACTCTCTTCCGCTTGCTGGTGGTGCAAACACCCTTGTCCGCCTTAATCTAAAAGAAGTGGCATTACAAAGTAATAGCATTGAAGATTTTCTGACATCGACCTTGCCTCGCTATAGCAAATTGATGTTTGAACTCATTGACGCACGTTCAACATTTTTGCATCAAGAATCAAACTTCTTTACTGGTTTCTTAACCACTGAAGGTTTAATTAATGAAGATCGTTTTGCCCCTATGTTTGGTATTTATGGCATGGCAGAAGCCGTTAATATTCTGATGGCGAAATCAGGCTCAACGGCACAATATGGTCATAATGAAGATGCTAATGCCATCGGGTTAAAAATCAGTGCCACATTAAGTGACATTGTAACAACAACCCCAGTAAAATATGGTTTTAATGGTCGAGCATTATTACACTCTCAAGGTGGTATTAGTTGTGATCACGAAGTCACACCTGGCATTCGTATTCCTTACGGTACTGAGCCCGATCCTGTAATGCACATTAAGGCGTTAGCTGCTCATCATAAATACTATACATCGGGTATCAGTGAAATTTTAACTCTTGAAGAAACCATTAAGAACAACCCACTCGCATTAATGCAACTATGTAAAGGTGCATTAGCATTAGGTTTCCGTGAATTCACAGCAAACGTTGCCAGCAATGATCTTGTACGTGTCACGGGTTACATGGTTAAACTATCTGATATTGCGAAATTCAAACAACAAGGTTCACGCACAAATACAACATGGTTAGGTACTGAAGCTTCTGAAAATACACATATTCTAGAGCGTCAACCGCGTGTTGTTAGTCGTGAAATGTCACCTGTTTACTCATCAAAATAAATAAAGAACGCCATATTATGATTTCTGCTACTATCAGCAAAATATTGAACTACTCATGTGTTGATGGGCCAGGTAATCGAATGGTGCTGTTTTTGCAGGGGTGTAACTACCGCTGCAAAAACTGTCATAATCCACAAACTATCGATATGTGTAATCAATGTGGTGATTGTATACCAAGTTGCCCAACGCAATCATTACAACTCACCACACAAAACAATAAACCGTTTGTCGTGTGGAACATGTCAACTTGTACGGAATGCGATACCTGCTTAACCCTGTGCAGTAAACAATCGACGCCAAAAACACAGCAGTTAACAGTCACTGAAACCTTGGCATTAATTAGAGATAATTTATTCTTTATTAATGGCATTACGGTAACGGGTGGCGAAGCAACATTACAATTACCATATATAATTGCCCTCTTTAAGGCGATAAAGTCCGATCCCGGCTTACAACATCTCAGCTGTATGATCGACAGTAACGGGAGTTTAAGTATTACAGGGTGGCAATCAATCACCCCTTACCTTGATGGAGCAATGATTGATTTAAAAGCGTGGAATAACACCACTCACCGATGGTTAACTGGCCGTGATAATGACCGAGTATTAACGAGTATTTATTGGTTAAGTCAACACCAAAAATTATACGAAGTACGTTTATTGCATATTCCAGAGATCACCGATTATGAGCAATACATCGATGATATTGCAGAGTATTTAGCAACATTAAATAATGACGTTCGTATCAAGCTTAATGCATTTCAACATCATGGTGTCACTGGCGAATCATTAAATTGGACACCGTGTAACCAAACCGACATTGAAACATTAGCAATGCAGCTAACCGAACGTAATATCACTAATCTAATACTGCCAACCGTTTATATATAGCGACCAATTTTATGGCCAACAGTTGTAATTTGTTGGTACAGCCACCGTAACGCAGGATCGTTCATACTTGGCTGATACCACACTAAACTGTAACCCACTTGGCCATAATTAAATGGTAATTCTTTCATGGTCAACGATTGTGCTTGCGCTGCCACTTCTGCCCACCTCTTTGAACACGTAAACAATAGTTTAGTATTTTTACACAATGTCGCTGCTGCACCAAAATCAGCAACGTTGACCATAACTTTACGTTTTCTATGTTGCTGAATAAGCTGCATTTCAAAAAATGGCACACTGAGATCATTATCAACAATTCCAATATGCTCATAATGTAAATAATCATCAATGGTCAGTGGCTGAGTCGCCAATGGATGTTCATTAGACATTAAACACACCATTTCATCAGTAAATAAGGTTTCCCAAACTAAGTTATTATCGATATTTGGTGGCTGGCTAAGATCATGAGGCAGAATAATAAAATCCAATACCCCTTTTGCTAGCCCACTAACTCCAATATTATCTTTAGACCAAATATCTAATCGAATATTGGGTGCTAACTTTAATACTTGCTCACATAACGGTGCAGCAATTAACTCAAAAGTGCTTTCACGCATCGATAATGAAAAACTACCGGCATAATGCGCAACATCAAATTGTTCCTGAGTCATGATTTGATTCATGTCATTGATCATTTGATGCACTGTCGGCCCTAAACGACGCGCTAATGGCGTTGAAACCAACCGATTACCATTACGATAAAATAGCTCATCATTTAATGTATCTCGAAGCTGAGTGAGCGTTTTACTAACGGATGATGGACTAACACATAATCGATGAGCACACGCTGTCACACTGAGGGTATCTAACATTACGTGCAAGGTAATAAGGTGCTTCATGCTAATGCGTGATAGTTTAATTAAATCCATTTACTATCTCTTGAATATAAATAAAAAATGCCAGCCAACATTCATTGACTAGCATTTAAATAACAATCAGTTACAGCTAACACTGCGCTTAACGAATACCACTTAAAAATTCAGCACGGGTAGCAGGATTACGTTTAAAAATACCGCCAAGTGCCGTCGTTGTCGTTACACTGGTTGCATCCATTACACCGCGAGATTTAACACAGTAATGGGTTGCATCAATAGTCACGGCGACATCTTCACTTTCAAGTAGTGTTTGTAGCGCGACTAAAATTTGTTGCGTTAAACGCTCTTGCACTTGTGGGCGCTGAGAAAAGAAACGCACAATACGGTTAATCTTTGATAAACCGATAATTTTCCCACGTGGAATATAAGCAACTGTTGCTTTACCATCGATAGTAATTAAATGGTGCTCACAAGTACTGGTTAATGTAATGTCTTTTACTCGCACCATTTCATCACAGTTCATTTTATTTTCAATCACTGTGATTTTAGGGAAATTGGTGTAATCCAAACCTGAAAAAATTTCATCGACATACATTTTTGCAATACGGTGCGGCGTTTCAACCAAGCTATCATCCGTAAGATCTAACGCTAAGAGTGAAAGGATCTCACGCATATGGTATTCAATTTTTTCTTTCTTTTCTTCTCGACTTACTACATCAGCCGTCATCGGAGTTTCTAGATCACGGGCGGCTAAGGCGTCACGTACTTGTATTGCAGATACACTTAATGCTGTCATTCTTTTCCTCCAGCTGACCTAGGTAGAATAAAAAAGACATACCCTTCTGACCTTGCCAGCGCTAAAATCCTTAGCAGAATACCTCCAAATGAGAATAATTTCACCACCAAATTACCTCCTAATCCCTTCTTCCAGCGTATTTTAGTATATTCAATCCCTTACAGCGGTAGTCAATAAAGGGTAAACTACCCAATAACTAGCAATCTGAACAATACTTAGTAAGAAACTGAGTAAAACATACAACCTCAAACTGAGAATTTTTCAGACCTGCTCACTTTCATTATCACGAATAAATAAAATGGATACGATTATGGGATGCTGCGACGTACCAGGTTTAATGACTGTTGAAACTGCGTTAGATAATATTATGACGCAAGTTTCACCACTAACGACAATCACTACAATAGCACTTGCTGATGCCATGGGTATGGTGCTTGCTGAAGATATCCTTTCCCCTATTAATGTACCGCCTTTTGCTAATTCTGCGATGGATGGTTATGCCCTTCGTGCCGCGGATCTTGAACATACTGATACTTTAACCATGATTGGTAAGTCATTTGCAGGGATCCCATTTACTGGCACCTGTGAAGCAGGTCAATGTGTCCGCATTATGACAGGTGCTGAAATTCCAGCAGGCGCTGATGTTGTTATCATGCAAGAAGAGACCCATGTAAATGGCAATAGCATTCAGTTTACGATCAAGCCAAAAGCAAACGACAACATTCGTCCTATTGGTGATGATGTTCATTTAGGTGAAACGGTTTTAGTAAAAGGTACTCGCTTAACTGCACGTGAAATGCCACTGCTCGCATCATTAGGTATTGCATCTTTTGCAGTATATCGTCGTCCAAAAGTTGCCTTTTTCTCAACCGGTGATGAATTACGCCCAGTGGGTGAATCTCTTGCAGCAGGTCAAATTTACGATAGCAACCGTTATGGTATCAAAGCGTTATTAGAGAAGTTTGGTTGTGATGTATTAGATCTTGGCATTATCCCAGATTGCCCAGAACAACTTCGCCAAGCATTCCTTACCGCATCAACCGATGCCGATGTTGTGATCACATCTGGCGGTGTTAGCGTAGGTGAAGCGGATTACACCAAAGATATTTTAGACCAAGAAGGTCAAATCGGTTTTTGGAAAATCGCCATGAAACCGGGTAAGCCCTTTGCTTTTGGTACTATCAATAATGCATGGTTCTGCGGCCTTCCTGGTAATCCAGTCTCAGCAATGCTGACCTTATATCAATTAGTGCAACCGATGTTAGCTAAACTAGCCGGCCATAGCCAATACCAACCACCGGTACGTTTACAAGCACAGGCAACGTCAATGTTTAAGAAACGCCCAGGCCGTACTGACTTCCAACGCGGTATTTACAGCATTAATAATGGTCAATTTGAAGTAACAACAACTGGCAACCAAGGCTCTGGCGCGTTCAGTTCAATGCACCATGCCAATTGCTTTGTGGTACTTGAACAAGATCGTGGTCGTGTGGAAGCGGGCGAGCTCGTTACTATTGAAATGTTTAATCACACCATGTACTAATTTGTCGTTAATATACGAATAAACAGCTAATAACGGTAATTTCACTTATGACAACAAAACAACACACCAGTGCTGAATTATCAGATGCAGAAATGTTGCGCTATAACCGCCAAATTATTTTGCGCCAATTTGACTTTGAAGGCCAAGAAGCATTAAAAGCCACTTCAATGTTAATCTTGGGTGCTGGCGGTTTAGGTTGTGCTTCATCGCAATACCTTGCTGCCGCTGGCGTGGGTAAAATCACCCTTATTGATGACGATAAAGTTGAAGTTTCTAACTTACAGCGTCAAGTTTTGCATACAGATGCGACGGTTGGCATGCTCAAAGTTGAATCAGCGAAGCAAGCATTAACCGCCATTAATCCTTATTTACATGTTGAAACAATTGCAAAACGTTTAACTGATGATGAATTATTACCACTCATTGAACAACATGATTTAGTGTTGGATTGCTGTGATAACGTTGATACACGTAATCAATTAAATCGCTTATGTTTTAAGACTAAAATACCCTTAGTTTCAGGGGCTGCTATTCGCATGGAAGGCCAAATCAGTGTTTATAGCTACCATGATGGTGAACCTTGCTACCAGTGCTTAAGTGCCCTCTTTGGTCAGCAAACATTAACCTGTGTTGAAGCTGGCATTATGTCACCCGTTGTTGGTATTGTTGGCGCTGTACAAGCCATGGAAGCAATAAAAGTGGTCACCAATGTTGGCACACCATTAACGGGCAAGATCTTGATGCTCGATGCTATGAGCATGAGTTGGCGCGAAATGAAATTGATGAAGCAACCAAACTGCTCTGTGTGTAGCTAATCAAATAGAGCCAAATAGCGAAGTAATGATGATGAAACGTATTACCCTGTTTACTCAGAAAAACTGTGCGCATTGTAAAGATGCTCAGCAGTATATGAAAACAAAAGGTTATCCTTTTCGTTTAGTCGATGTAGCAAGTCCACAAGGCAGAAAAGAATTAAGCCGAACAGGCGCTCGCTCTGTCCCCGTCATTAAAGTTGGGGATAGCGTGCTTATGGGCTGGAATATGACTAAGTTCGAAAAGCTATTGCACGACAACGATTAATATAGCCATAACAAAAATGCATAAAAAAACCGACATTATTTACTATTTCTAGTTAAATGTCGGTTTTTTTGTTCACTAATCGTGAAACTAGTAGTGATTAATCGTTATCATTCAGACGAATACCGTCTTTTTCGATCACAATTAAGCCTTTTTTGTATAAACCACCAATCGTTTTCTTAAACGTTGCTTTACTGGTACGGAATACACGGAAAATATCTTCAGGGCTTGATTTATCACTTACTGGAATAAAGCCACCTTTGATCTCTAAAGACGTAAGGATCTTATCCGCTAAATCGTCAACTTTACCTAAGCCTACTTTTTGTAGTGATAAGTTAATTTTGCCATCTGGACGAATTTCTTGAATATACGCTTTTAGTTGCTTGCCAATAAACAGTTTACCAAAGGCTTCTGTTTTAAAGAACAGACCCCAATGCTCACCGTTAATTACTGCTTTGTAGCCAAGTTCTGTCGTTTCAGCGATAACAACTTGTACTTCTTGGCCTACTTTGTAGTTTGCAGGTGTTTTATCAAGGAAACGGTTGAACTTAGTCGAGCCAACAATACGACCTGATGCACGATCCGTGTAAACACGAACCATCACTTCTTCGCCTTCTTCTAAGCGACGACGTTGCTCACTAAATGGAATCAGTAGGTCTTTACGTAAACCCCAATCAGCAAATGCACCAATTGTCGTTGCACCTACAATACGTAATTTAGCAAAACCACCCACTTCAACTAATGGTTCATCCGTCGTTGCAATGACTTCGTCTTCAGAGTCAAAGTAAATAAAAACTTTAAGCTTGTCGCCGAGCTTAGTACCTGCTGGCACTGTGTTCTTTGGTAACAAGATATTACCGAAATCATCACCACCATTTAGGAACACACCAAAATCTACCAATTTGATAACTTCTAGAGTGTTGTATTGTCCAATTTTAATCATGTATCAGGTACTCTCTTTATAGGCAACAACACGCTTAGAGTGCAGTTGGTTCAATATCTTTATCAATCAATTTTTTAGCCGCAATAATTAATTCACTATCACTGACTAGGCAATACGTTATAATGAACGGGTTGCGCTTATGATATCGGCATTATACGTGATGTTGCGACCCTTCGCCCAACCTATCTGCAATTATTTGATGTTTTTTCATTCTATTAGCATCAATAATTGTGATTTATAAATAATGGACAAAAAAATATTCTCATATACTCTCAATGACAACCAATTTATGCCATTTAGCATTCGCCTGGGAGGGCTAATTAAAAGTGATTACTGTCGATAAAAAAGATGGGCATAAACTCAAAATATCTCATGTGATTCAAGAAACAACTAATCGACAGCTTGATATGTACATATTTATCCCAGGAGAGCTTGGGTTAAATGCCAATATCATCTCTGAAGAAGAATTTTATCATAATGCCATTCATGGCAAACGGACTTATTTCAGTGATATAAACCATCTACCTTTAGTTCACAGCCGCCTTGCAAGTCGAGGTAAGCTGTCTATCGAGCAATACCGTTTAAGCTTAAGTCTCTATGCCTATCAATATGCGTTAGCCTTGGAAAAAACCACACAGCAGTTATTAGGTGACAGTAGTGAGTCTAAACAAGAAGAGATTGAAGAAGCGGCACAATTAGCGGTTCGAATTTTAAAGCGATTGCGTCGTAACATTCCAACAGATAAAAAACTGCTCAAATATTACGAGAATATTGATAACTATTTATCTTGGTTTACAGAACAACGACTTCTACAGCTTATCGCTCATTTACCCCGTGGAGCTGAGTATAATGAAATTAAGCCACAGTTATTAGAAATCTGCCAAAAAGAATCTCAACACCGTACTGATAACAATTATAACTCAGTAAGGGCGATGCAAGATCCAACGCGGATGTCAAATAAAATGCGATTATTACGTCGCTTAATTGAATACCCTGTCACCATGAACGAAAAAACAATCGAACTGGGTAAAAATACTCGTAAGATTGTAACGGGTGCTGCCGCGGGTATTGTGATGATCTTCGTGACTTTAATCTTGATAAAAGCACGCGGTATGTTGGGTGATATTACCGCCTCTTTCATTGTTGTACTGTCATTCATTTATGCGGCACGTGAAGTTTTTAAAGATGACTTAAAAACTATGTTATGGAGATGGATGAGAAAAGGCAAAGCACGATGGAGAAAGCAATTTTTTGACGCCAATACGGGTAATGTTATAGGACAACAACTGGAATGGTTAGAGTTCATTAGTTATGACAGTTTGCCGGATATTATTCGTAAAACCCGCAAACATAATGTCTCTCATCGTGAAGAAACTATTTTGCATTACAAAAGTACCACCAGAATGTCACCCACAAAGTTTTTAAGTGGTTACGAGCAAACGCGTGAATCTATTATTCTTGATATGCGAGCGATTGCGACATTAATGGAAAAAGGCTCACAGCGTCTTTATCAACTCAAAGATGGCCAAGTGACCAAAGAATCGGTAGAGAAAAGACATCTAATTAACTTGATCACCAAAGAAACAGATGAAGATAAAACCGTACGTATTCAACGATGGAAAATCATCATGAGTCGTTCAAAAATTGTCGATATTGAAGCTATTATTACACCTGAGCCTAAAAAATCGAAACCTAAACAAACACTCAATATAAAGAACTAACCTACAAAAATGCCCTCAACTTGAGGGCATTTTTATCGGTCACGAGCTACGCTAAAATCTCAGTTAGAACGTACGCATAACGGTAAATCAGCACCTTTTTTCGTTAACCCAAATTGCCAAACATTGAGGTCACGGCAACGAAAAGCTCCCGCACATGACAATAAATAGTAACGCCACATACGATAGAATTTCTCACCATAATGTGCTGAAATTTTAGGCCAATTCTGTTCAAACTTATCATTCCATGCCACTAATGTTTTATCGTAATCCGGGCCGATATTTTGCACATCTTCAATATTAAAATAACCTTCTGCTGCAGAGCCAATCTGCGTCATTGATGGCACAACACCGTTTGGAAAAATATATTTGTTTATCCACGCGTCTGTTTCTGTTTTTGAGTTTGGGCTACCAATAGTATGTAATAAAAAGATTCCATCATCAGCAAGATAACGGTAAGCAGCGTTGAAATAATCAGGATAATTGTCAGGACCAACATGTTCCATCATTCCAATAGATACTACACGATCATAAGGCTGCTCTGGCTCATGTAAACGATAATCTTTAAGGATGAATTTCACAGGAAGATTTAGAGCATCAGCTCGCTGCTGACCTAGCGCAGATTGTTCTTTTGATAGTGTTAAACCATCACAAATTACACCATAATTCTCTGCAGCATAATTCATAAAACTGCCCCAGCCACAACCAATATCTAATAACCGCATGCCTGGTTTAAGACCCATTTTACGACATACTAAATCCAGTTTAGCCTCTTGAGCACTATCAAGATCGATTGCATCTTTCCAATACCCACAGGTATATGTCATTCGCTTATCAAGCATTGACTCAAATAAATCATTACCTAAATCATAATGGAAAGGTACATCCTTAGTAACTCGATCAATACTTTGATGATTAAAAAGGTGTTTTACTTTTGATGCGCCAATTTTTAAACCAACCGCAAGTTTCGTCGATAAATCTAGCTTTTCATCAATACGAGCATGTAAAACACGGTTAATCATTTCATCAATCGCATTACAACTCCACCAGCCATCCATATAGCTTTCACCAAAGCCTAATGAACCATCGGTTAATACTCGATCATATAATCGCTCATCATGAACTTGAATATCCCAAGGTCGTGAGCCATTAATAGTTACATCAGCATGGGATAATAGGTTTTGGAAAAACTTTTCATTTTTCATCGCGAATATTCCTTATATAACAATTTGTATGACAAATTGCCTTTAAATAAGGTTAGCGACAAGGTTAATTCTTGAAAAATAAGATTTAATAAATTATCAGATGCATTATTTAAATCTAAAATTACAAAAAATATAGCCGTAAAATCCTATAAAATAATCCCCCCACATATAGAAGTGCGTTATTTATAATATATTTTCAATGAACATCATATGAATGGTTAATAAATTCATGCTTATTACGTTTTTTATTAAAAGAATTATCAATTTTATAAAAAATAAACTCTGACACGATTTAACTAATACCCCTACTTTTCATCCCTTGTTTATTTATCATAACTCGATAAGCTTAAATAACGCTCTTTTAGTTTTAGGTATGCCCATGAAAACATTATCGACACTGACATTTACTAATAGCTATGGTGATCTTCCTGATAGTTTAGGAACGCGAGTTACTCCACAGCCTTTAGATAATCCTTTTCTGGTGCATTTTAATCCACTCGTAGCAGAAAAACTTGAGCTAGCTTCCATAACAGCACTTGAGCAAAACTTTGTTGATGTATTTAGTGGTAATACAACATTGGCAGGATTCTCACCTTTAGCAATGAAGTATTGCGGGCATCAATTTGGTCAATATAACCCCGATCTTGGTGATGGACGAGGACTATTACTTGGTGAAGTCATAACCAGTAATGGAGCTAAGTGGGATTTGCATTTAAAAGGCTCGGGTAAGACACCCTATTCAAGAATGGGTGATGGACGCGCCGTTTTACGATCTTCTATTCGTGAATACCTTGCCAGCGCCGCGATGGAAGGTCTTGGCATTTCAACAACGCATGCTTTAGCTATTATAGGTAGCGAAACACAAGTTGTACGAGAGAAAATAGAGACCGCTGCTACACTAATTCGAGTCGCTGAAAGTCATCTCCGTTTTGGGCATTTTGAATATCTATTTTATAGTGGCCAACATGCCGAACTACAACAATTAGCGGATTATGTTATTGAACAACACTTCTCTGAGTTAACGACAACAAGCGCTCCTTACGCAGAGATGTTTAAACAGATCTGTCATCGTACAGCAACAATGATAGCGGCATGGCAAGCGGTAGGATTTGCGCATGGCGTGATGAACACTGACAATATGTCGATCCTCGGGCTGACATTTGATTATGGTCCATTTGGGTTTATTGATGATTACGACCCTCATTATATTTGTAATCATTCAGACTATTCCGGTCGTTATGCTTTTGATCAACAACCTTCAATCGCCTTATGGAATTTATCAGCCTTAGGTTACGCCCTCACGTCTCTCATAAATAAAACTGATATTGATCATGGGTTAGAACATTATCAACACCAATTACAACAACAATATAGTCACAATATGCGTCAAAAATTAGGATTAACATTAACTGATGATGTAGACAGCGCATTATTTGCAGATCTATTTCAATTGTTACAGCACCATCATGTTGATTACACTTTATTCTTTCGAACATTGTCATACATTACGGTTACAGACTTGCCCCATAGCAGTTCTTTATTTAACGAATTATTCCAATGTACAACTGAATTAAATAAATGGTTAGAGCGTTATCAGCAACGGGTGCTACTTGAACCTAATGATAGCCAACGTTTAGCTATTATGCAGCAACATAATCCTAAGTACATTTTACGTAATTACCTTGCTCAACAAGCCATTGAAAAAGCACAACAAGGTGATTATAAACTCATAGATCAATTAATGACGGTATTAGCCTGCCCCTTTGATGAGCATGAAGACGCAGAAATATTAGCTCAACTGCCGCCACATTGGGGTAAGCATCTTGAAATCAGTTGTTCATCATAATAACGATGACGGTTAAATTTATACATAAAAAAAACCTCACTTCAACGATAATGTGAAGTGAGGTTTGATCATAGACATTGACTCATTAAGTACTTAGGTACTCTTATAAATAATAATATTTTATTGCTTTCAAATCGCCGTCTAATTCATAGACTAGCGGTACTCCAGTAGGAATTTCTATTTGTGTTATTTCATCATCAGCAATATTACTAAGATGTTTCATTAAAGCCCGTAAACTATTACCATGAGCGGCAATAAGGATATCAGCCCCACTGTTTATTTTAGGAACGATTTCCTCATTCCAAAATGGAATTACACGTTCATAAGTATCTTTTAGTGATTCACCAACAGGCAATTCATCAATAGTAAGATTTGCATATCGCTTATCGTTACCTGGGTAATAGTAACTGTCTTTAGCAACTGCTGGTGGTCGTGTATCGTAGCTTCTACGCCAAGTAAACACTTGTTCATCACCAAATTTTTCTGCGGTTTCTGCCTTATTTAAGCCTTGCAGATTACCATAGTGGCGCTCATTTAATTGCCAGCAATGATCAACAGGCAACCATAATAAATCCAGCTCCTCTAATACAATTGATAATGTTTTTATCGCTCGATTCAACATTGAGGTATAACAAAAATCAAATTTGAAATTATGTTCTTTTAGTTTTTCACCCGCAGTATGTGCTTCTGCCTCACCTTGTGCCGTTAATGGTACATTCGCCCAACCTGTAAAACGGTTTTCTTTATTCCACTGACTTTGACCATGACGGATTAAAACTATTCGAGTATTTTTCATAGCAACCTCTATATTTTATTTTTTTGATATTAAGATCGGCGCTAATTACTGTAATGGGAATATATTTATTAATAATCTTATTAATAGTAATTAAAAATAAAAGAAACCCTAATCTAGAAGTAATAATAAACAGTAAATTTACTGCTTAATACTCTCTCATACTTTTCATTAGGTAATATCTTTATTAGTAACGAATATCTTAAACATTAAATCTTATTGATAATCATTATTATCTATGGCAAGAAAGATATCACTCGTGTTTCATCATGGCAATACTGGTAAATTCCGTAGAATGAATTAAAAGCAGAATAAAGAACAACAGAACCCCATTGGCTAACACCAACAACGATCATAAGATTATGTTTTTTAAATAAATAAAAATTTTATAGCGGCAAATAAAAAACAGATAATTTAATACAAAATTTATAGCTATCGTTGCAATAGTTAAAAACGATTAAACGCCTTAACACACTGATGCTAGGCGTTTAATTAATAAAGATTAAACTATCCGCATTAACCCTTGCGCAAGATCATCAACTAAATCATCACAATCTTCTAGTCCAATATGAACGCGTATTAGAGTACCGTTAAAATCAACCTTACCCGCAGGACGAATACGATTAAGTTCTTCAGGCTGATTGGCTAAAATAAGAGATTCATAGCCGCCCCATGAATACGCCATACTGAAGTGTTTGAAATTATCAAGAAAATCTGCGATCTGTTGGCTATCAAGACGTTTCTTCAGTATAAAAGAAAATAAACCACAGCTACCTTTAAAATCACGTAGAAAAAATTCATGTCCCTTACAGCTAGGTAAGGCAGGATGGTTAACCCGTTCAACTTGAGGGTGCTGTGATAACCACTCTGCAATTTTTATACTGCTTTCATGATGTTGTTTTAAACGCACTCCCATTGTACGTAGACCGCGAGCTGCAACATAAGCAGTATCAGCATCCACCATTTGTCCCATTAGATATGAACGTTCTTGTAATTGATTCCAGCAACGACTATTTGCAACTGCGGTACCTAGCATCGCATCAGAATGCCCTACAATATATTTGGTTCCTGCTTGAACAGAAATATCCACATCATGATCGAGAGCTTTAAATAACACTCCAGCAGCCCATGTATTATCAACAATGATCACCACTTCAGGATTGATAGCCCTAACAGCTTTAACAATAGCGGGAATATCTTGCACTTCCATCGTGATTGAACTGGGAGATTCTAAAAATACCACTTTAGTGTTGGGCTGAACTTTGTCTGCAATAGCTGCGCCAATAAGAGGATCATAAAATGTCGTATCAATATTGAGCCCTTTCAATACTACATTACAGAAATCTTGA
The DNA here is from genome assembly GCF_036040035.1 of Photobacterium sp. S4TG1. NCBI lineage: Bacteria > Pseudomonadati > Pseudomonadota > Gammaproteobacteria > Vibrionales > Vibrionaceae > Photobacterium > Photobacterium sp. S4TG1. The sequence goes on along the minus strand of NZ_JAYXUH010000006.1, from coordinate 28,700 downwards.
GTCGGTTCATAAGCTGCGCCTGTCATTAACAGATGATCACCCGCTTTTACAAAAGCTAAAATTGAATTTGCTACAGCCGCGGCACCACAAGGATAAAGATAACATCCGGTGCCTCCTTCTATTTCAACCATCGCTTGTTGTAACGAGAAATGGGTTAATGTGCCTCGACGGCCATAAAACAATTCACCATTGGTTCGATTGATCGTAGCCTGCTTTTTATCTGCAACAGAATCAAACACTAATGAAGATGCTCGTTGAATAACACTATTTACAGCACCTAAACCAAATTGCTTTGATCGACCTGCCGTGATCAGTTGAGTATTTATTTTATGACTAGACATGTTGCTCCCTCAATGTGTCGCCAATATGTGATTATTTATTGTATAGCATGAATAATCACATCAAACTAGAAACTAAAAGGTATTAATTACTACTCTTCGATCATCACAACATAACCTTAATAAGGTATATTGTTCATATTCTATATTAATGGCCATCATCCAATGAAAAAGATATTTCATCTAATAATCCTTGTAATGCTCTTTTCAAGCAATGCTTTCGCTGACAGTAATATCTGGTTAAATAGTAATAAGAAAAGTATTACGCCAAATGCAATAATAAAAAACAATCAAATTTGGTTACCAACAAATCAGACTCAAACACCTAATTTCGTTATTTATTATCAAATGGATCAGAATAAAATCACGCAAGCATTAACGAATAATCAAGGTGTTGTGATCCTTAAAAACAATCAACTTTGGCTTAATGAAACTAGCACTCAGCCTCCATTTGCAATCTTACGTAGTGGCAATCAAATTTGGTTACAAGATAATCATGGCACTGTTGCCAATGCAGTTATGAAGCAAGATGGAACGTTATGGCTATCCACTAATAACAGCACAGTTGCGAACGCCTACATTGAAGGTAACAATCAACGTCAAGATGGTTTCATCATTGCTGCACTATTACTATCTCAACAATTATGATGATGTAGACTAGTGAAATTGGTCTTTTTTCCTTAAAATGCACTATTGCAACAAGTCATCACATAAAGAGTAAAGAAATGATTAATAATGAACTAAGTGTTATCGATAGCCTTGAAGAACTAGAAACGTTTTTACTTTCTGTAGAAAACGGCGGCCTTGGCTTACAAGGTGTCGAAGGCATTGGTATGGCGACTAATAACGCTGATGGTCGTCACTTTGTTGCTGTTTTTAATAATCAACACCAACTTATTTATGGCCGTTGGGTAAGCGATGATGTATTTAAAAACGGTAAAGAATTAGTGAGTAAAGGCCATCGCCGCACACATTAATTAATACAGTTTTCTCTTCGACATACAAAAACGCCTTAATAATAACAGGCGTTTTTTTCATCAATAAAAAAAACCAATATACAACGGTTTGCTATTTTATAAGTCATTAGACTATTATCAAACGACAACATAACAATATATTCATCTTGTAAATATCGTTATTCATTTTAATATTAAATAGTTTATTTTTAACGCTACGGCAAGATAACACCAACACGCCACTTATAGAAATAGTAAGGACATTATCATGCCATTATCCTCATCCAAACCATTATTATCTATGGTGGTTATCGCCAGTTCTTGCATGATAAGTTTTGCTGTTGATGCTCAACCACAGCAATGCAATCACTTAACTTCTGCAATAGATAAAACGATTTGCACCTCCCCAGCATTGACTAAAATGAATAACGAACTTGAGCAAGAGTACACGAAATTAAAAAAATCACAGACGCCTGTTGATCAAGTCGTCACGACAAATACACAAAATCACTGGCATGAACAAATAAAAAAACAGTGCACTCAACAAAAGTATATGGAAGGTTGTATTCAGCTTAATATTCAACGTCAATTATATGATATAAAGCATAACGCAACAGCATTAGTAACCGTCAGTAAAAAATGGCAACGCTTAAATGGTTCACTACGAGAATACGCAAACAGCATTAAAAATAATACCCAACAATGTTCCGGTATTACTCGTCGTCCCCCTAAAAATGTGACTCAATTAATTCCTAGTCAATATGTTTACGCAAAATCTTTGGTTAATACCCAATGTAATACCGTAATAAGAACATTCGTAGGATGTAGCACCCTTAAAAATAACCGTTGTAGCAACTGGCAACTCAAACTTGTTGCTACTGATGCAAACAATCAACATCCTTATATTGTTGGCACATTAGCAACCACCAATAGGACAGGTAATAGTGGCGCAATTTTTGTACCTTATAAATTTAGCCCCAATGGTAAAAATGTCATTTTAAAAGCCATGATGCGGCCAGCAGGAGCTGGTGGTGGTAGTATTAATTATGGTTATGATGTAATTATTCATAATGACAAACAACAACTATCTACAACAACACAACATTACTTGGCACCAGCTAATGCTCATTTCTATAGTAATGGTACCCGTGTGGCTTATTTAGAAAATTCGCCTTTATTACCTAATTATCCGCAACCTGGTGGTGGTTCAAATAAGGGAAAATTAGTCATTAAAGATGTCAACACCGATGAAGTATTGATGACAAAAGAACACACCGATACCAGCTACGCCATTAAAAATATCAATACTAAAAACCATACAATGACAATCACTACCACTCGCCATCGATTTAGCAGTAAATGTCCAAGAACTGAAGATTCTCTAAATTGTAGTACTCGCACTACTACCCAAGAAAAAATAGCATTACCTTAATTTTTACAAATATATTAGTCATAAAAAACCGCATATTAAAGTAAATATGCGGTTGAAATATAAGGCTTATTAGATAATAAATCGATGACTACGCTTGCAAATCAGCATACTGATCAAGATCAGCAATCGTAACGGACGTAATAAAGTTACCATCTAAATAAAATTTAACTGATTCACCAACTTTTTCTCCACGTAATAATGTTGTCGTACCATTATTGTGAGAAACCTGCATTTCTAAACTATTATCATCGAGCTGCTTAAATGTCGCAGCTTCAATATCACTTTGCTGAACACTAGCCAAAGGCACTGTTGTTAGTGAACGATCTAACATCGGATTTAGTTTAATGTATGTTTTTACCTTCATATCGGCTACAGCGGGTGATTTACCAGTAATTGGATTCTTACCGGTCCAGAACTCAATCGAATTAAAGATAAATAAATCAGCTGCTGCTGCAATACCGTATACAGGGCTTAATAACGCATATAATCCAGCGCGGCCATAACGGTTATCAACGGCTGACAAGTTAGCTTTAGTCACTACCTTTGATACACCCATTTGACCCATGCAGCCCGTTAAGGTTGTAGCCAATACTGCAACCACTACTGCTTTAAGTGCAAATTTTTTCATTTAAACCAACTCCGAACATATAATTTGATGAGTTCAAAAACGAGCGGATTATAGAGTTTATTATCTTTATTACGAGTAAATAAGTAATAGCAAATGTTTCATTTGAAACAGCGCTGTCACATTTAAGCGCACTAAGACTAGACTTTAATTATCACATATTGAGAATTTTAAAATAATCTTATAAAAAAATAAAAATAAATTAGATAATTATTTAATAAAAGTGATAATTAATTCAAAGCAACAACTCACTTTTTGGGACTGATCACCAACAATAGTATTCCAAAAAAGAATTAATCTATGCCAAATTGTATTTTACTTATGTGTCCTATTTTTAATACAAAAACAATTTTTAGCTATTATTTCATTTAAAAAAAATAGGTGCTTATTGTAGAATATGTAAATGTTCTGCTAACTAGCAATTTTAAAATGAATATAAAAATACTTAGGCTTAGGTATTCATTAAAACTATCACAAAATGATATGGCCTTGGTTCTAGGCATTTCTAGAAGTACCTTAGTTAGAATTGAACGAGGTGATATATCACCTAAAGCAGATGTTATTAAAAAATTATCCGTTTTATCAGGAAAAGGTATTAGTTATTTTTATCACCCCCAAGATAAATATATAGAAAAAATACAAAACATTCTTATTGAAAAAAATGTGGATAATGAAATTTTATCATTATTAATCAATCAAATAGAAGAAGATATTGTTAGCGAAAATTTATGATAGAAAGACATTATGATAAAAGCTTAGTTTCTGTAAAAATAATGCGAAACTTTATACAACAAAAAATACTAAATGATGATTTATCAGATATAGATCAACTTCTAGAATTATATTATTTAAAAATTGAAGAATTATCATCACTTATTGAATTAACATCTGGAGATACCCCCTAACTTTCATGCATAACAACATTAAAGCGGCACGAAAAGAATCAAAAATATCACAACTCGAAATGTCTGATCTATTAAAGATATCAAGACAATCTTACATTGATATTGAAAATGGAACACGAGTGCCACGTTCTGATATATTATTTAACATTTCTTTGATAACCAAAAAAAACATTACCTTTTTCTATAATGAGTGCCATCCAAGCAAGATAGATACACTTATTTCTTTATTCCAAGGAAAAACAGATATAGAAAAAACATACTATATTGAACTACTAGAGTTACTGATCGAACAAAATAAAAATAACCTTTTGTCTTAATGGCCTAACATGAACAGCATTACATCTCTGAAAATACAAATATCTGATGCAATTTCAACGGATAAAATACAACCATTTATACAGCCAATCGTTAATATAAACAGAAAGTTAGCTGGCTTTGAAGTGCTAGCACGATGGATTGTATCTGAAAATGAAATTCGATTACCGTTGAAATTCATACCAATAATAAAAGATGACCAACAACTGTCTGAAGATTTAACTATCAGTTTATTACAGCAACTGATTAAGCATTTTACAATACACTGTAATAATGATTTATTTCTGTCTATAAATATATACAGCCATAGTTTGACCGTCACTGTAGTTGATCTATTAACCAAATTAAATGATTTCATCAATGTTGTTATTGAAATATTAGAAAACGATGATATTAGCAATATTAACAACTTTAAAATAATCCTACACTACTTGAAGATTAAAGGTATAAAAATAGCACTAGATGATTTTGGATGTGGTAACAATATCAATGATCGATTATTTGACTACCCTTTTGATTACGTAAAAATCGATAAATTATTTGTCAGTGATATTGACAATAATCGTCAAAAGCGGGAATCATTGCAATCAATGGTGCAATTAATACATTTTTTTAATTTGCCAATCATTGCTGAAGGAGTAGAAAATGAACATGTTTTTAAACTATTAACAACATTAGAAATAGAAATGTACCAAGGATATCTATTTTCTAAACCCGTACCTCTAACTGATAAACAATATCAGCAACCACTACTAATAAGTAATAATTTCGAAAATAAATAATAATTCATTAATTATGGTGCTTTACTCTCTAAAATATAAAAAAACAATAAAGCACCGTTAATTTTAAATTTAATTTTATTCGCGTAAAATCCCTACAGAGAATATTTAGCTGCATTTATTTTACCAATAGAAGTACCTAGATCACATGTGAATGACGTAGCTCATGCATAATATATAAATAAAAACTTTAGGTTCTATAAATAAAAATGAGAACACCCTTTATGAAATAATTAATGTTCGTTAACACACAAAATGATCGATAGTATGCTTTCAGCACTCATTCTTAAGTAAGTCTTAAGTTACACTCTAGATAATAACTGCATTCGTTAGCTAATAAAGAGTAAACAATGCGCAACATTTTTCATTTAAAAATGACGACTTTTATAGTTTGGCTGTCACTTTATTTTACGTTATGTTTTAACTTTCCAACATTAGAAAAGATTTTCTCTTTAAGTAATACAGTCTCTAACCCTGTATTTCCTTATACTGCACCTATTGTTTTAATTGCTGCTTTTATAATCATTTTCAGCTGTTTGTGTTGGCCATATATTTTTAAAGCCATCATGATTTTTTTAGTCATAACATCATCAATGGCTTTATTTGCTGAGGTCAGTTACCACACCTTATTTGATAATGCTGTTATCGAAAGCATCTTTCAAACACGTTCAGATGAAGCGCTGTCGTATGTTAATTTACACTCGATAACCTATATTATTGTATTTGGTTTGATACCTAGTATCTGGATCGCCTGTGTAAAAATCACTAAGCGTGAAAGTATTTTTAAAGAGATTATTGCTCGAATTATTCTTATTGGCATTGCAACGACAGCATTGTTGATTATTGCTCTGACTAACTATAAAAGTTATGCCGCAGTTGGTCGTAATAACCATTATTTAAACCGTATGATTATTCCAGGTCATGTGTACGCAGGCGGAAAATACTTATACAAAGAGTTTATTTACAAACCTCTGCCCTATAAAGAACAAGGCTTAGATGCAAAACTACTACCAACTAAAAACCACAAGCCAACTTTGTTTGTTATGGTGTTAGGCGAAACCGCACGTACTTATGACTACGCTTATAACGGCTATAAACGAGATACTAATCCTTACACTAAAAACGAAGGTATTATCTCATTTAAAAATGTAGAATCTTGCGGTACTTATACAGCACTATCTGTTCCTTGCATGTTCTCTAATTTAACTCGCGCTCACTACAATAAAGATCGCGCTTACAGCCAAGATAATGCCATTGATATTATTCATTGCGCAGGCGCAGAAGTATTATGGATTGATAATGATGGTGGTTCAAAAGGCGTCGCAGCGAGAGTACCGTATGTGGCTACTGATACTTCAAAACATAATCAATACTGTGATGGTACGAGTTGTTACGATGGCGTTATGTTAAGCAAAGCGGCTGCCTTTATTAATAAAGATGATAAAAATAAATTATTAGTTTTACACTTAATTGGAAGTCATGGTCCAACCTATTTCCAACGTTATCCAAAGCAGTTTGATCGCTTCAAACCATCTTGTAACCGTAGCGATATTGAAAACTGTACTGACCAAGAAATTAAAAACGTTTATGACAATACTATTCTCTACACCGATTATGTCGATGAACAAGTGATTAAGTTATTGAAGAAAAACGAAGCTAAATACAATGTAGCAATGCTATATATGTCCGATCATGGTGAATCACTCGGTGAAAATGGATTCTATTTACACGGAGCACCTTTTCCAATCGCACCGAAAGAGCAAAAACATGTGCCATGGTTATTATGGATCCCAACTCAATATGCTCAACAAAAAGGCATTAATCTTAGCTGCTTAAGAAATAAAGAGAATGTTGGCAATCTATCGCATGACAATTTGTTCCATAGTTTATTAGGGCTTTATGGTGTTCAATCTACAGTCATTAACCCAGCGCTTGATATCAGTGCAAGCTGTAGAGTTCCATCTTAAACGACTAAGATAACAATATAATTTAATGTATACTTATACATCCTGTATAGGTATACATTTTCCATTTGAGTATATAATGAAACTATTGATCATCGAAGATTCATCCGCATTACGTCGCAGTTTAGCAGTAGGATTCAATAACTTAGGCATAACAACAGATGAAGCTAGCAATGGCACTGATGGACTTAGCTTAGCACTCAATAATCCTTATGATATTATTATCTTAGATCTCATGCTGCCTGGTATTGATGGCATGGATATACTCAAACAATTAAGAAAGTCTGCCATACAAACACGGATTATTATTCTATCAGCAAACAATCAACGCCAAGATCGTATTGATGGCCTGCTTCAAGGCGCTGATGATTATCTTACCAAACCCTTCTCTTTTGATGAATTACACGCAAGAATCCTTGCTGTTTCCCGCCGTGGTTTAATTAATAACTTCACAAACACTATTACGATTAATGACTTTATATTAGATTCAAATAAAATGACTCTGCGTTATAAAACAACAGATGTAGAATTAACGCCAAATGAATTTAAAATAGTTGAATACCTATTCAATCATAAAGATCAAGTTATAAGTGCATCAATGATCAGTGATAATATTGCTAATAATTTTGATTATATTTCTAAAAATACTATTGAAGCGCATATATCAACAATACGAAAAAAAATAAAATTAAAAATGATTAATGCAGCCTTTCCTATTAAAAATAAACGTGGCTTTGGCTACTATATTGATGAGGATAAATAATAATGAAAACACGCTCAATAAAAAGAAACCTCATTAATTCTATTTCAGCGATTTTTGGCTTATTTATTATCATTGTATTTACTTTTGTTGATGTTAGTGTAGATGATTGGGTTCAAGAACAATTTAAAACTGAGCTAAAAGAAAAAACCAGCCAAATTAAAATATTAGCGCATGATGACATCACATCCAGACTGGATAATCCTGGAAGTAATTATGTTTATCAAATCTGGAAGAACAACCAAACAATCAAACGTTCAGCATCCCTTCGTCCTTATCCTGAATTAGACTTAATCCATACTAAAATCCCTGTAAATTCATATCGTTTAGTTGATGTAACAATGCCAAATAATGAGTCGGGACAAGCACTACTATCTTCATATTTGCAAAGAAATAAAGATGGTTCAAGTGACTATATGTATATTACAGTCTCTACATCAACGAAGAGTCTAGATCGTATTACGGGTATATTAGATATATTACTCATTGGCAGTTTTTTATTATCAATGATCATCATGAGGATCGTTGCTAAAAAAATTGTTCAGCAAGGCTTACATCCTTTAGAATCTTTAAATAGACAAATTAAAAAATTCAACAATAATAATGCTTATTCAAATAACAACTTTTCGTTTTATGAACAGAAGCATTATTCTGAAATAGATCTAATCATCCAAGAATTAAATAATTTCCTTATAATTCACCGTAATAGTATTGAAACTGAAAAGCGAATTACTTCTGATATTGCTCATGAGATAAAAACGCCTATTGCAGAGCTCATTACGTTAACTGAAGTCCACCAGCGTTTTCCTAATGACGCTCGATTAGCAGAAACTTTTACTGATGATATTTTACATATTTCCAATAGAATGCGGGTTATTGTTGAAAATTTATTATTACTTCAACGTACATCATCAACTATTGAACTCTACAAAGAGCCAATTGACATCACCTTATTACTAAATAGTATTCAGCAAGAGCTTACGTTTAAATATCAAAATATTTCTAATAGAATACAACTTAAAACATCGCTAAATACAGTGATCATTTCCGATGGATTTAGCCTAAAAACTATTCTTACCAATATTATTGATAATGCTTTATTTTACAGCCCACCAGCCTCTGACATTCAAATTAACTTACTCAATAATGAGCACAATATCATTATTGAAGTGATAAATATGGCTACAATTAGTTATTCAGATACTGAAATTGAAAAGTTAATTCAGCCTTTGTACCAATATGATAGTTCAAGGTCAGATGATAATCGCTACGGCTTAGGGCTATCTATTGTTAATAATATTTGTAAGATTAATCAATACCCTTTGTCAATCACACAGACCACAAAGGGTGAATTTATCGTTACAGTATCTATTGTTAAATAAAGAGAATAAAACCGCACCTTATCGATAGGTATCTACATATTAGAATGTTCTGTATTTGAATCTATTCCGATCATTTGTTGGATCCCTATCGTCATTATTTCCATAAATAGCCTTAGTCTTTTTGCATAATAATTTGAATAGGGATAAACAAAATAAACAGGTAATGGATCCGCTTGCCAATGCTCTGCCATATGGATAAGTTGGCCGGTCAGTAAATAAGGTTTAACTAACCATGATGATATTACACCGATACCAAGCCCACCTTTAATACACTCCAAGGCTGAATAAAGATTATCGGTTGATAGAATCGGATCAAGCCCTAATATCGATAACTCATTTGATTGCGTATTTTTTAGTATTAGCTCATGATTATAAAATGTACTAACCGCAATCCAGGGCCATTGCTGTAACTCAGAAATACCCTTAACATCACCATGCTCTTTTTTTACTTCAGGTGCTGCAACAATAATACGTGGTACATAGCCAATCAGTTTTGCCACAACATTAGGATTTGTAATCGCACCAACATGAATAGCACAATCAATATTATCGGCAAGAAAATCAGGTGATGTGTCATTTAAAAGCCAATCAATACGCATTTCAGGATAAAGGGTTAAATATTCCATTAACGGTTTGATTAATTGTTGCTGTCCAAAAGCATGTGGTGCTCTTACTCTCAATCGGCCTTTAATTTTTGTAGTATCACTCCCTACCGAATCTTCTAATATCGACCACTGTTCTAATAACTGCTTAGCATACTGGTAACAAGTGTCTCCCTCATCGGTTAATTTTAGCTGGTGCGTCGTGCGCAGCATTAGCTTGCACTTAAATATCTGTTCTAACGATTGTAACCGTCGACTAACGGTAGGTTGAGTCGTCTTTAACTGTTTAGCTGCAGCACTTAAACTTCCAGCTTCAACAATTCTCACCCACGTTGTCAATAACAAAATACGATCGAGATTTTTAGGGTTATTTATATTCATACGCTGAGTGTATAACAATATTACGATAATACCCTCTATAAAAGCACGTTCTGTTCAGGCATATTCCTATCGAACATTTTCCACTCATGGATACACAATGACAGCGCAGACCAACATAATAAAAAACATTGAAATATTACCGATTAAACAACTTTTGGGTTTATCCGTTGGCGCAGGGTTTAGTGTCGCTTCAATTTATTATAGCCAACCTATCATTGGCTTATTATCACATGCATTTCAGTTAAAAATCAGTGAAGTCGGACTGGTTCCAACGTTAACGCAAATCGGTTATGCGCTAGGTATTTTTTTTCTAGTTCCTCTTGGTGACATGATCAATCGAAAAAAACTGATCATTACTAAATTAGGATTGCTTTGTGGCGCACTGGGCGTATGCAGCCTTAGTGCTACCTTTCCAAGTTTATTAATAACAAGCTTACTCATTGGAATATTAGCAACAACAGCACAAGATATCGTGCTCGCAAGCACTGCAATCGCACCACCCAGTCAAAGAGGAAAATCAGTTGGTATTGTCATGACAGGCTTATTGTCAGGTATACTCTTATCGCGCGTCTTTAGCGGTATTATTGGTCAATTTTGGGGATGGGAAGCTATCTTTCAACTAGCCGCCGCCTCTATCATGATGTTAATGGTGTATTTTTGGGTTTCATTACCCACTATGCCAGCTCAAAATACACTTACTTATCAACAGATAATGCGATCATTAAAACCATTATGGCATCAATATCCGCAATTAAGACAATCCGTTATCGCTCAAGGATTACTATCAATTGCATTTAGCGCATTTTGGACAACCCTCGCGGTATTTTTATTACATAACTACAACTTAGGCAGTGCCACTGCGGGGCTGTTTGGATTAGCCGGAGCCGCGGGAGCTATCGCAGCACCATTAGCTGGCGGATTAGCCGATCGTTTAGGTGCAAATAAAATACTCTTGTTAACAATTAGCACTGTAATATTATCGTTTATCGCGATGTTATTTATTCCTGTTCTCGCCAAGCATTTTCAGATCGCGTTTTTAATTGTTTGAGTCATCTTGTTTGACTTTGGTATAAATGCATCACTAGTATCACATCAAACAATTGTGTATAGCCTAAAGCCTGAAGCCAGAGGACGCCTTAATTCGATCTTGTTTACATTTGTATTTATCGGCATGGCAATAGGATCTGCTTTTGGCGGCTATCTTTACCAGCATGCAGGATGGAACGGCGTTTTAATGCTTGCTATCGTAACGCCATTAATCGCATTAATTGTTCGATTAAAATCAAACTTAAGTACTCACACAGCCTAAATCTTTATATCAATGAAGTGATGAGGTAATACTCTTCACTTCATCTTAATAACACATCATATATTCTATATGTCCAGTATGTTGATCCCATTGCTCACTGACTTTTTTAAAGCCTTATGACACACAAAATTAGTCACTTACTTCATTTTGTTTATAAAATCATTATCATGGTACCCTTATCACACATACCACCTAACCACTTGAAAAATAAAATAAAATAATTTAAAAAATAAGATTATCATTATTGCTTTTATCTGTGACTATAATGCATTTATCTTCGTCAATTCAAAGTGTTACCAAAATCTTTCTGAATTATCTATTTTGACATTCCTATAAAGAATGAGATTATGCACACCGATAATATAACGTCATCTTGATATCGGAGTATCAAATGCAAAATAGAGTACATAATATGATGACGTGGCGTCAGGATATTTTTGCAGGATTATCCGTCGCTGCCATTGCCCTCCCCGCTCAAATGGCGACCGCACATTTAGCTGGGTTTCCTGTTATTTATGGATTATACGTTTTTGTTGTATCCAGCCTTGGCTTTTTCATTTTTGGTAGTAACCGTTATTTATCTTGTGGTGCTGATTCAACCATAGCCCCTATTTTTGCAGTGAGTCTTGCCAGTTACGCCACATTATTCAGCGTACAATATATGGCATTAGCGTCACTATTAGCATTGCTTGTTGGAGCGATATTACTGGGGGTATATGTATTTAAATTAGGTTGGGTGGCTAATTTATTGTCTTATCCGGTCACACTAGGTTTTTTAGCGGGTGTGTCGATTCATATAATTGTTAGCCAATTGCCGTCAATATTAGGTTTACCACACAGTTCAGCATCGCCATTTCAAACGCTTTACCACTTAGCGCAACACATCACACAACTGAATCTCATCACGACATTCATCGGTGGTGGCGTATTTGCCTTTATCTTTTGGTTTAGTCGCCAATATAAACGCTTCCCCGCTGCACTGATTGCCTTGGCTATCAGTATCACCATTGAAATAGCCTTAAATGCAAAGAACATTGATATTCCAACCTTATCAAATCCCGCAGGCTTTGAACTTCATTGGGCTTTTATTGGTTTACCTTGGCATCAAGCATTAACGATTTTCCCATTAGCATTATTAATCGCAATGATTTGTATCGTTCAAACCTCTGCAGTATCAAGCACCATTAAAGATCGTAATACGACCCCTAACTTTAACCGTGACTTTGCTGGCATCGGCTTAGGTTCGGTATTATCAGGTTTAATTGGTGGCTTTCCAGGCAATGCGAGCCCACCACGTAGCATGTTAATTCAACAAGGTGGCGCACATTCAAAATGGGCGGCGTTATTTTCAGCGGCTGTTATTTGTGGGGTCTTGTTATATGCACAAAGCGCTTTTCATCTGATACCTAAAGCAACATTGTCCGGTATTTTGGTGTATGTCGGTTTAAGTATTTTTAAATGGAATGAAATTAAACGCATCTATCATCAAAACCGCCAAGAGTTCTATTTGTGTTTAACAACCATCTTGATGATCGTGACTTTTCGTATCGATATTGGCGTTATGTTTGGTGTTTTCTTGTCATTACTTCATAGTATTTTTATTATTACTCGCCCAAACTGTGAAGAATTATTTCGAGAACCACACTGTGATCACTGGGGACACCGTTCACGTTTAAATCCAGAACATAACTTATCCGCAGAAGAAGATGTTGCTGTACTTCACTTTTCAGCACCTTTATATTTCACCACTTTTTCATACTTTGAAGAGCGTATTTTAAACTTAGCCAATACCCGTCCTCTATTGCGTTTAGTCATTATTGATGCCAGCAGTATTAGTGATATGGATTTAACTGCTGTTGATAAAATTGAAGTATTGAATCAAAAACTAGCTCATCGAAACGTCACATTACTGTTTGTTAATATTGAACATCCAAGGTTTAGACGTTTAGTTAAGACTACCGACTTACTAACGATATTAGGACAAAAAACCGAATATACCAGTATTGAGGCCGCAATTACGGCTTGCCGTTAAACATAAAAAAGATGGAAAAAAAAATGGGACAGCCATAACTTATACATAATGAAAGTGTAACCAATTTTATTACATAACAATTGGTTATCGAAAAAGCAGTCTTATGGGTGTCCTGTTTTTTTTTGTTGCTAGACTGAGAACAATGATATGAGTTGTTACGGCTTATCACTACAAAACTTAAGGTACGTGCCAACGTTGCGGCACATACCTAGTCTAATACGTAATATTAGCTATTTGCTTGTTGCTGCAATACTTTCTCAGCTTTCACTAAATCGGCAAAAGTCCAACCAACTGCTTCAGTTTTACTCATTAATTCACAGATATCAGCGATTTGAAATACATCTTCTGAGTTATCAGTATAAGTAACCACTAATTGCTGGCCTTTCATATCCCAAGCTTCGGGATCTTTTTCACCAATTAGGCCGTCTAAATAATCACCTAAGCAGCAATGCACAACAAAAAAGTGCTGCATTTGTTCATCTGAAACACCAAGGATAAGAGCCGCTTCAACATAGTCATACATATATGTATCTGATTCAGTATCCACAAAAAACTTAGAACCTTCAGCATCCCAATACTCAAAGTCTGTCACTTTAGCCGCTACATAACACTCAATTGCATTCACAACGACACAGTAATCACCAACCATTGACTCATATTTGTTAGACATAACGACCTCTTAAATGATGCTTACACATGTAAACACCTAATGACCGAGCAATTATACCCAATACGAACAGTGATGAAAGCTAACATGAATAACTAAAATAATAAAAACCACACTAACCTAATGAATATTAATCGTTTTAACATTCAAGTATCTAATTAAAAAACGAGGCAGATATACATAAAAGCAGATTTTTATAAATATACAGATTAATGAAATAAATATAGATGTCAGCTCAATACCTTATCATTTGATATTTATCATACAATATTGCTCATGCTTCACTTATATTGCCTGAGATTTAAATCATTACCTAAAGAACATTCATTATGACTAATAATAAGCTAGGCCTACTTTATAGTAGTATTACACTTTTATTCTGGGGAATATTGCCTATAGCGCTAAAACTATCTGAAAAATTTATTGATGCAACATCTCTAAGTTGGTTCCGTTTTTTCATTGCTTTTATTGTTATTTTTATTCTTCAACTAACCTCAAATAGTTTGCAGCAATTTCGAAAAATAACACTAAAAGAGGTAATTAAACTGCTCTTTGCTGGTGTATTTTTAACACTTAACTACGTTACTTTTGTATTAACGTTAAAATACTTATCGCCAGGTGAAGCACAATTAAATTTTCAAGTTGCCCCTTTTTTCCTTGCTTTTGGTAGCCTATTATTTTTTAAAGAACGCTTAACCGCTATCCAACTTTCTTGCCTCTTTACACTAGCCGTAGGTATTATTCTTTTCTTCCATCCCAATATTAGTGGGCATATTAATACAAACAGTAAAGTTCTAATTGGTGTTGGCATTATTGAATTTTCAGCAATGTCTTGGGCATGTTATACCCTATTGCAAAAGTCATTAATGGCAAAATTATCAACGTCGAACGTTTTACTGTGCGTGTTTGGTGTAGGTATGGTTCTCTTAACACCTTTGACTGATTTTACGCGGCTATCAACTTTAACGGGATTTGATTGGAGCATTGCTTTATTTTGTGCGCTTAACACATTAATTGCTTATAGCGCACTAGCAAAAGCTTTGGTTTTCTGGCCGGCAGCCCAAGTCAGTGCTGTTGTTGCTGTTGCACCAGTGATCAGTTTTATGTCGACTGCATTTGTGGTCACCATGGGATGGTGGCCAAACATTATCAAAGCGCATTCTCTAAGCTCTTTATCAATTTTAGGTATTATTGTTATTGTAGGCTCAGTTGCAACCATGCAATTATTACCGCATCTATTGAAAAAAAACAAGCCTATTGAACAGCTTAATTAACTATTTGTATATTATCATTACTGACAAAAAGGGTGGCTTATTAGGCCACCCATCAAACACGCTATTACAATGTGTGAAAACGACTACATCGCTCTTTCTACATTAGATACATAATCTGGCAAATTTGTTACATAAGGTGCAAACCATGCCCCTTTAATACAATGTGATTCACTGTCTACAATACAAATATCATCATTCAGACTTTCAACAACGCCCAGAACAAGACCATCAGCTTCACCAGTAACATTGATTGATACATCAAACCAGTATGTAGAACTCTCTTTATTACAATCTTTACCAGAAAAAACAGCCTTCATATGTCTCTCCAAATCACAAATTTATTAACGTGACTATCAAGCTCAAAGATAGGAATGATCTCATGTAACCATCTGAATATAATAATGATCATGCTATCTATTCGCTTGAACTGGCATCAGTTTATACCTTGATAGAATTACCAACTTAGTCATTGATCACATAACCGAACGTTAAAATCCCAAATACAATCACAATCTCTATTATTAGGTATTTATCATTTCTAGTAGTATTCTTAAAAAGAATACACAGCAGCTTTACGAGTGAAAAATGAATAAAGGATTTACACTAATAGAACTAGTTATTGTTATTGTTATTCTCGGTATTTTAGCTGTCACAGCAGCCCCAAAATTTATGGGGATCAGCTCTGACGCCCGTAAAGCAAACCTAGAACAACTAGCCTCTACACTTCAAACTTCGGCAAAATTAGCTCATACAAAAGCTATTCTTGCAGGCAAAGATAATACTTCCGCCATAATTAAAATTGCAGATAGTGATATAAGAATGGCTCAAGGCTATCCTACTGCAACAAAAGATGGCATTGTTCAAGTAATAACAGATGCTAATCAATGGCATCCAGTAGTGCCATCAATAAAAATTTTAGCAGGCTTACATAAATCTGTAGCTGGCTTAATCATGTTCTCTCAATATCCAATTAATAAAATGTCAGCGGCTGAAGCTTTCAAGACTCAATGCTTTGTTCTATACACGGATTTAAGTACCATAGCAGAATCTCAAACAGGCACACCATCAAGTCCCAGTCATAGTAGCAATAAATATGAGTTAGGATTAATCAAAAAGACGATATGTTATTTACTCTCATGGGTAGGTGCAGATCAGTATGTCGGCTTTTGTCGAAAACCTAGCGATAACAATAACAAAAAATCAGGAATACAAATTAATAAGAATTTTGGTACAGACGGACCTGAAATTTCCATAGTTTCAAAAGGATGCTAATTTTATTACTGTTACGTACGATAAGCTGAATTATGATAGTAATAATTAGTTATTACTTTTTTAGCAAAGACATATTCTATTTTTATCAGTGGTGAAATTGACCACTGATATGATAATAATAATGACTATCAACAGTAAAAATGACTAAGGGCATCGTATGTACATTGCAATGAACCGTTTTAAAATTCGTTTGGGTTCTGAACAAGAATTTATCGATATCTGGAAAAATCGTGAAACTTATCTTGATACTGTCCCTGGTTTTCAATCATTTGATTTACTACAAGGGGCGTCTAATGATGAATATACCTTGTTTGCATCTCATTCAGTATGGCACTCTCGCCAAGCATTTGAAGATTGGACACAGTCAGAACAATTCCGCAAAGCCCATGCTAACGCGCGTGGCAACAAAGATATTTATTTAGGCGCACCAAACTTTGAAGGTTTTGAAAGCTGCCTTTAATCTATAAAAATCATAGCTAACATAAAGCCCCTACTACATAAACGAACTGTGGATCTCATTTAGAAATGGTTCGTTTATTCATAGAGGGCTTTATTTATCCAATATCCCCACTTCCAAGCTCTAACAAGGTTGCATTTCCCCCTACCGCAGTAATATTAATCGTGCGCGTACGTTCAGTAATAAATCGTAAACAATAATGCTGACTGCCAATAATAGGCAGTGTAATACCATCAACTTCAGCAACCAATTGAGCCAATAATCCTTCTCGTTGTGCTAACTGCCGCGCCAATTGTTGCGCACCTTGTACATCACCACAATAAGCAACACCAGCCGTTGATGGGTGCTGAACGAATGCATCTAGCGCGCTATCACTGACCACGGTGATCACATTAGCGAGGATTTCAAAATGCTCAAGTTGAGTAGCAATTCGTTCGGCATCCTGAGAATCCGCCAAACACACTAAGACTGAATTACCACATACCAATGCTGCAGTTACTTGCCCGACAATTGCTTCTTCGGTTATGCCCTCTTTCGCAGTAACAATAAATACACCTCGCCCACCACAATAAAGGGTATTGCTCTCACCTGTTGGTCCGGGCATTAATGTATGTTTAGCGATATATTTCAGCGCATTTGCACATTGAAATTTAACCATTGCGGCAGACTTTAGCGGCAGTTGTTGTGCCCAACGTTGTAAAATTTCAGCTCGTGGTTCAAAACCAAGCTGATTCCATAACATCATTGCAGCATGGCTCGTATCAATTAACCGCTGCACTGTAGCTACATTATGCTGCATCAATTACTCCTTATGATAAATAGGTTGCACACACTCTTGAGTAAAACGGTATAAATAATGCGGCCCCCCTGCTTTAGGACCTGTCCCTGACAATCCTTGCCCACCAAAAGGTTGAACACCAACAGCTGCACCAACTTGATCTCGATTGATATAACAATTTCCCACTTGGGCACGTTGCTCGATATCAAAATAAGTACATTCATTACGACTATGAATTGCCATCGTTAATCCAAATCCCATCTGGTTTATTTGGTCAATAACTTGATGTAATTCATTAGCTTTAAAGCGCACCACATGCAAAATAGGGCCAAAGTTCTCTTGTTGAAGTAAATCAAGATTATTAATTTCAATGGCTGTCGGAGGAACAAAATCACCAAATTGACACTCTGCAGCCAAGGGGGTTTGTGCAATCAATGTTGCTTGATGCGTTAATGCTTCAATATGCATTTGCAGCTTTTCACGAGCGATGGCATCAATCACGGGGCCTACATCGGTGCTATGGTATTGAGGACAACCAACACTCAGCTCAGCCATTGCGCCTTTGATAAGCTCAATCACTCGATCTGCAATATCTGCTTGAACAAACAATACCCGTAAGGCAGAACAACGCTGACCTGCAGAAGCAAATGCCGAACGAATAACATCACGCACCACTTGTTCAGGTAATGCAGTACTATCAACAATCATGGCATTCTGCCCTCCCGTTTCAGCAATAAATGGGACTGGTGCACATTCCCTTGCTGCTAAAGTACGGTTTATTGTTTGTGCTGTTGGGGTCGAGCCTGTAAATACCACACCTGCAATGCGTTCATCGGATAATAATTGTGAACCTATCTGCGCGCCACGCCCAGGTAACAGATGAATAACCCCTTGTGGTAGCCCTGTTTCCAGTAATAACTCAATCGAACGATAAGCAATTAATGACGTTTGTTCCGCAGGTTTTGCAACCACAGTGTTACCAGCAGCGAGTGCAGCACTGATTTGGCCAATGAAAATAGCTAATGGAAAATTCCATGGACTAATACAGACAAAAACGCCTCGTCCTTGATAACGTAATTGTTGCTCAATACCGTCATAAGTAGTGATCTGTTGCGGTGATTCAAAATTAAGGATTGCTTGTTGAGCGTAATAACGGCAAAAATCCACCGCTTCACGTATTTCATCAATCGAATCTTGAATGGTTTTTCCCGCTTCACAGTGACATAACGCAACTAATTCATGCTGGTGTAACGCTAATTTATTAGCCAGTTGTAATAAATAACCGCACCGAACAGAAGCGGAAGATGTAGACCAATTAGCAAACGCATCAGCCGCCTGTGTTATAGCCATTTCAACATATTCTTCATTGGCAAAGGTTACTTTACCGACAACTTCACGGCGATCATAAGGTGCCGTTACCGTCATTATTTCTGTGGTAACATCACTCATCAAATGATATTGAGGTAACGGTCCAGCTTGCCATTGATACTCAGAAAAAGCCGTTACTGCCGCATTAAATGGCTGCCATTGCGATTCAATATCAATATTAATCGCAACTGAATTACGCCGCGCATCACCAAAAATATCAGGTGGTAAAGGAATCAGATTGTTATGTAATGTTGAACGTTTTTTCAGTGTATCAACAGGATGCTCAATGAGTGTTTCAATCGGACAATCAGCATCAACTAGCCGATGAACAAACGAACTATTAGCACCATTTTCTAATAATCGCCGCACCAAATAAGGCAATAGATCTTTATGACTACCAACGGGAGCATAAATACGTACCGCAATATTGTGCATCGCCATCACATGGTTATACAGCGCATCTCCCATACCATGTAGACGCTGAAACTCGAACTTATCATGTACAGCCATCGCAACAATAGCACTAACAGTATGAGCATTATGGGTAGCAAATTGCGGATAAATAACCCCTTTGAGAGCGGGAGATAACAGCAGTCTTGCACACGCTAGATACGATGTATCAGTCGCTTCTTTACGAGTAAATACCGGGTAAGCGCTATACCCTCCTTGCTGACTTATTTTCAGTTCACTATCCCAATAAGCACCTTTTACAAGTCGTAATGGAATACTATCACCCTGTTTTTTGGCTAGTGCCGCCACCCACGCTAATACAGCTAAGGCTCGCTTTGAATAAGCTTGAACAACAATGCCAAATTGCCCCCAACCTTGCAGTTGTGGTGACTGATATAACTTTTGAAATAATAACAGTGAAAGCTCCAACCGATCGGCTTCTTCAGCATCAATCGTAATTCCAACATTATGTTCACGCGCACAGCACAATAATGACAATAACGCGTCATACATTTCAGTAACGACACGTTCGGTGTTAGCAACATCATAGCGAGGATGTAGTGCAGATAACTTAATAGACACTGTCGAATTTAAGGAATGATGAAGCGCCCCATCGATGGTCGAATAACTGTCACGCCCCACAGCAACAATCGCCGTCATATAATCTTGATAATACTTAGTGGCATCATCAGCCGTTAACGCCGCTTCACCTAACATATCAAACGAATAACTAAAGCCTTGATCGCGCTTTAACTGACCTTGCTTCATTGCCTCGGTGATATCACGCCCTAATACAAACTGATGACCCATAATTTTCATGGCTTGGTGCATGGCTTGGCGGATCACTGGCTCCGACATTTTATTCACTAATCGATTAATAACATCCACAGCAGAACCATCTTTCGATATCTCTAATCCGACAACTTTTCCAGTTAACATCAACCCCCATGTCGAGGCATTTACAAACAAAGAATCTGAATGTTTGAGGTGAGACTTCCAATCTGCAACGCTTAATTTATCCCGAATCAAAGCATCAGCTGTCGCGGCATCAGGAATACGCATTAATACCTCAGCTAAGCACATCAATAACACTCCTTCTTTGGTGTCTAAGCTATATTCAAGCAACAATGCATCTATCATTTGAATCGCATTTTTGTCCGCGCGAACACGAGCAATTAATGCTGTCGCATGCTGATCCATATCTCGATGTTCTTGTAATGACGGTGTCGCTAACGGTATTAATTGCGCTAACCACTCTGACTCATCAACCGCATAGTGAGGAGAAATCAACGCCCACAACCGATCAAGAGGCTGTTCAATAAAAGATGGCTGTAAAACATCAGCGGCATTAAACATAATAAATTCCTCGATATAATCTGCGTTATAAATCAGCTTTTGTGGCGTGATTATCTTTCTTTAACTATGACACTACCTTTTAATTACTACACTACATA
The DNA here is from genome assembly GCF_036040035.1 of Photobacterium sp. S4TG1. NCBI lineage: Bacteria > Pseudomonadati > Pseudomonadota > Gammaproteobacteria > Vibrionales > Vibrionaceae > Photobacterium > Photobacterium sp. S4TG1. The sequence continues at coordinate 7,200 of NZ_JAYXUH010000006.1, read as the reverse complement.
ACAAAAAAGTAACAATATGAGGTCAATATCAAAATATTCCAATAAAAGATATTTGAGTTTTTATTTAATTTGCGAGGCTTTCATTCATTACGTGCTGGCTATTTTTGTATAAACATGCAAACTATTATCATTATCAACAACAGGACTATAATAATGAATAATATAGCCATATGGGGTGCAAGCAGTGGATTAGGTGCAGCCATGGTCGACTACTTCCATGAGCAAGGCTTCAATGTGATAGCCATTGCCAGAAACCCAACCAAAAACCCTCACATTGCACAATACGATCTGATGTCTATTGCTTGCGATGCGACAGATAAAACACAAGTTGAGAATACAGTCGCTATGCTGCCTGACAGTACGCTCAATATTTCAACAATGGGCAGCTTTCATGCAGATATCCCTGTGGATTATATTGGTCATCGTTATTTGATTGATACGCTTGAAAAAAGCACCTCAAAGCGCCTATTACTGGTTACATCTTTAGGCTGTGGCGATTCATGGCAATTTATGTCAGATCGCGCTAAAAACGTCTTTGGTGGAGCATTACGAGAAAAAACACTGGCGGAAGCATGGCTTAAAAGCAGTGCATTGAATTTTACGATCCTGCGTCCGGGTGGGCTTAAAGATGGAGCGCCAACACACAACGGTCAGTTATCACAAAATAAAGAAGTACATGGTGCGATTACTCGCGGAGAAGTGGCACGATTAAGCCATGAGTTACTGTTAAATAACGATAGCATTAATCAAACATTTCAGTGTGTAGATCCTAATATCGCGCCTTACTAAACATCACAACTCACAACAATAAAAGATAAGGAGGTAATGCCATGCCTACCTCCTTTATGAGGTCATCACTTTAACGCCAAAGGCAGCAAATAACCCACCAGTAATATAATTAATTTGCCCAGAAACGCGTGCATAAACATTTTTGGCAGATTGATGTGAAAAGACAAACGCTAAAAACAGATGCCAACTAAGTGTAATTAACGACATTGTTAACATTATTGCCAAAAGCAACATCGAATTCATATTTTCAGGTATAGAAATACTAAACAAACTAACCACAAAAAAGCCTGTTTTCGGATTCAAAATGCTAGTAATAAACGCTGAACTAAACACCTTTTGTTTTGATAGTGATATGCTTTGAATGTTTTCAGTATCCTCTCTTATTCTCTTTATTTTACGGGTTAAATAGATCTGGCGAATACCGAGATATAATAAATAACTACCGCCTACCAATTTCATCAAACCAAATAGTGATGGAAAATGAGACAAAAGAAGCACTAAACCAGAACCACCAAAAAATGCCCATAATAATGTTGCACAACTCACTCCAAAAGCTGAGAAAACCGCAACTCGACGTTCATAATTAAGCGCAGCATTAATAGTTAAAAGTACATTCGCTCCCGGTGTCGCTACCGCTAGCATCCAGATTAAAGCAACATGAAAAAGTACTAATAAATATTCCATTATTTACTCCCTAATTACATCGTTTATGGGTTATGAAAGACATCCAATAGTACGTTAACAGTGTTTCATTGTAGAATAATTATTTTATAGTTGTATATGCTAGCTACTCTTTTCAATATCCTCAATTAAGCCTTGCTTCTTTAATTCAGATGTAATTGCTCCCTTTGTTCGACCATGCATCTCTGAAAGCTCATTAATTAAAGCACCATTATTGAAAGCGGCGATTAATTCATCCCTTTCATTATTAGTCCAAGCCAATCCTGCATTTTTAGGAAGCCCCTTCGCAAGGTTGAGCCTTCGTTTGTTATCAATTGACATCTTCCCCTTTTGGGATGTTTTAACTAAAGTCATCATCGTAAATAATGACCGAATAACCTCTGGATCATTATAAGGAGAGTATTCTGGTAACGTTTCACCTGTTATAGGATCCACGCCATTGGCTAATGCTTCAACGTTTTTTAAAGCCGTAATAATGTCCATATATCCTCGATTTTTATTGTATTAAACAACCAGCCCTAGATTTATTTTTTACAATATAAAAAGCAGTCTCAACCAGACACTATTTATATTTAATAATCGATGGAAATCACAAAACAATGACAACATATAATGGCGAAGCATAGAGAAACATGAACATAATATAGAACACAGTATGGACACAACATAGAAGCCACAGCATAGGACAGCCATATCTATTCTATTAAATATCCAATAGCAAAAAAGCCCCCATCTTTAAAATGAGGGCTTTTGGGGGCGAATTTTTGATCATCAAAATAATATTTATCTAACGCTATACTATTAACAACAAAGAAACTCTGGTTATCCCTGCTATTTTTAAGCGCTATTTTTTCTTACCCTGCACTGCTTTAAATCTTGGATTAGATTTACAAATCACATAAATACGACCGCGGCGTTTAACCACCTGACAATCTTTACTGCGATTTTTCGCACTTTTCAACGAACTAAGAACCTTCATTAACTTTCACCCTTTAACATCATGAGAAAAATTGTTGTCTTAACGAGCCGTCTTATCATCCAATTAAACGGCGTGTAATTGCCATAGTATTGAACGCTAATAAGACCCCCGTCAACAATAGTTATGTTATAACATAACAACAAACACACTGTAAACATAATAAAAAGGGGCAAGAAGAAAACGAAGGCAACCATGATAACAATCGTTATGGTTCCCTACCGCTCTTACTAAAGCTTTATTACAGGAAATAAATTAATAGGTGTTTACCTAATGGCAGATAATAATGAGGGTTAAACCTCATTCGCTAGCTGATCTAAATAGCTCTGCATAAAGCTTGTTCTTTTTGCTGCTTCTGCTTTCGCCGAATGGGTTTGCATTGTGTCTGCCAGTTTTAATAACTTGGTATAAAAGTGATCTATGGTGTAAGTCCCATCGTCAGGTTCTCGATTAGCGCAGAAAGGATCAACTGTTGAATATAATGTTCGCCCAAGAGCAGTACTCACTTGAAGGCACCTTACAATTCCCACCGCACCTAGCGCGTCGAGCCTATCCGCATCTTGAACAATTTTAGCCTCAATCGTCATTGGTTTTACATTGGCACTAAAACTGTGAGCGACAATTGCGTGGTGTATATCTTGCCAATATTGTTTGGGGTAACCAATTTCATTCAAAAACTCAATCGCCTTTTCCGCTGCAAAAAATGAACTTTGGTTGCGTTGATAATGTCCTTTGGGGAAGGTGAAGCAGTCATGTAAATATGCAGCAGGAATAACAATGTCGGCGTTTCCACCTTCTTGTTTACTTAACTGTTTAGCTGTCTTAACAACTCGCAGCACGTGATTGATATCGTGTGCCGCATCAGTAACCATTTCTATTAATATGAACTCAAGAAATTGTTTTTCAAATACTTCTAAATTACCCATCTACACCTCAAGCCGCTAACCAACAATACAGGACACCCACATCTATATGCTTTCAAGTTTCAACATACTAATAATAGATTCCCTACCGTCCACACAAATATTCACCAACAAAACATAGGACAGCCATATCTGTTCTATTCAGTATCAACATCATTATTATGGGTATTTAGTGGAAAATAATGATAATAAATTTAGTTTCGCAAAGGATAACAACATAAGTTATTGTCTATGTTCTTAAATGGAAAGTTATGGGTGTCCTGTCTTTTGATCTTTTCCCTTTTAAACGCCGAACAATAAAAATGCTTTCATTTAAATCAATTAGATATACCAATAAGCACCATCAAAACAATAAATATTGCAATAAGAATTAAACAACCTTTATTATTAGAATCAAGTTGTGCATTAAGGATATCTTTTTGTTCTGACAATATATTATGTTCACGCTTTTCAAACGTCGAAATACAATCAGCATATTCTTCTATTAGCTTTTTTTGTTCATCTTCACTTGATACAAAGACTTGTTCAAAAACCAATGCAATATTCCCACCATAAGAGTGCATAGTGTATTTATAATTTCCATCTTGAAATGTTTTTTTATCCAATTGAAGGTCTAGTATCGCATTACCTCCAACGGCTCCAGTGAGTAACTTCAATTGATACTTAGCTTCACTAGGATTTTTATAGTATTTAGTCTGTGTATACGCAGTTTTAACAACGACGCCAGATTTAGGCTCTGAGGTGTGTATCATGAAAAAAGGCAGCATTTTCATCGCAGTTAAAGACTGATATATTTCAACTTTGATCGCAGCTAACCCTTTTGGGGTTGGTTTTTGTTCAAAAGATACCTTGGCATTTTTAATCAGTAGATCTTCATCACTCTTATTATTTAAACTTGAATAATGTAAAAAATAACTTTCACCATCATTCCCTTGTACAAATCCGTACTTTTTATTTTTTAAATACGAAACAACAGTGCCGTCCATCGTTTTTTGTTATCCTTTTCACTTAGCTTATAAAAACCACCTTATTTCAAATAGTATCCATGAAAGTCTTTAAATTATCTTTCTATAAAATCAATAAATTATAGGTCGATTTTTATTTCGAGAACTTCATCGCATTAACAACACGAATAATCGTCATTTTAAAAAATAATTTATGAATCTACTAATTTTCAATGCCTTAATTCTCCTAAAATAACCAATAACAAAAAAGCCCTCATACTTTAAAAGTGAGGGCTTTTTACATGAAACTTTAGATCTTCAATATTACATTTATCTGACTGCACTGAGCGGTTAGCAAAGAAGATCGGATTTTCCCTGCTATTTTTAAAAGAGTTATGGGTGTCCTATGTTTATTTTTAGCTACTTTGGCCATTCAATGCCAACTTAATACGTTGATGCGTACGGTAGTTTGGAGTCGAAATAAATTGATTCTGAATTGGTTTAGCTCGAGGGTTATCATAACCGTAGATATCATGGCGCATCTCTAACTGGCCATTAGGTGTTACCCAAGCTGTTAAATAAGCCACATCAAGATTCACACGCACCTTTAAGCCAATCTCGCGGTGCTTGTTCGAATTAATCATATCGTCGACAGAGGGCAAACTTGGCATATTTTGATAAGACAAAATAATTTTCGCCATCTCACGAGGTTTTTGTACACGCATACAACCAGAACTTAAATCGCGATGGTGACGTTTAAACAATGGATATTCTGATTGTGACTCGTCATGCATATATACAGAGAACGAATCAGGCATCAAAAATGCTACCCGTCCTAAAGCATTCTCAGGGCCGGGATCTTGACGGAATTGGTGAGTAAAGGTATGCGGATTTACCGTTGCCCAATCAATTGAACTAGGTGGCACAACAGAACGATCACTCCAGCTGTTAATCACATCCATACGGTTATTCTTTAAGAAATTAGGATTAGCTTTAGCTGATGGAATAGTGTTCTGCACTTTGATGGTTTCAGGCACATACCAATAAGGGTTAATCACAACCGTATTAATGTATGACTGGAACAAATTGGTTGGGCGTTTGGGCATCCCATCGATAATTTTCGATTCAAATATTGGCTTTTGATTATCGTATAGCGTCATTTTGAAATCAGGAATATTGACAATAATTTGCGGGCCATTCCCTTGCAATTGCGCAAAACGTTCTCGTTGTAAATTCAATGCCGTAATACGCGCTAAACTTGAATAAGGGCGTATCAATTGGCTCACAACGTCAGGTCCTATAATGCCATCCATCTTCAAACCATAATTACCTTCAAAAGTTTTTATCGCTTGGTTCATCACGCCAGTATTAGTAATCGTCGCTTGAGCAATAATCTGTTGATACTGAGGCTGAGTTAAATAGCCTAAATTCCAAAGCACTGTCGCCACTTTAGGACCATAAGGGATGGTGTCACCGAGGTAAACAACCTTATCAAAATGAACATTACTTGAATCAAGTGGGTTAGCAGGCAAGCTTAATAGGTGGTTAATCACCCCCATTGTCGAAACAAACTGCGAAGAAGGAATAAGAGAATTGATCTTTTGAACCGTTAATGGGAAATAATTCTGCACCATTTTTAATGTCAAAGGCGTCAATGTTACTGGATGTGAATTGTATAATGGTCGAGGATCTTGCATTAATTGATGCACATAATCCACGTAAACTAGATACGTATCAGTTAATAACAAATCATATCCGCGCTGATCTGGCAATACTGCTAATTTCTTCAACTCTATTAAACGTTGCTTCATGCCTGGTAGCGTATTGGAATCTGCCAGCGCTTGTAATTGCGGCATGATCGCATTGACAAGCACTGGGTTTAACCAATATGGCATGAAGTTATTTTCAGCATATAGCGTATCCAAAATGTTTTCGTTACACACTTTGACCGTTGAGTTTGAACACAAAGATGCGGTGCTATTCACTGTAACGCCGTCTAGAACATGTAAATCTAGCGCATTGGTCACCGCATTATCTGCAGCCAAAGCTGATCCACAAGTTAGTAATGCTGAAACGGTCATTACTGAACGAATCAATGTTGTCATTTTTTTTCGATTAAATTTCATTCAACGGTCCTTTACTAAAAAAGTAAGAATATGCTTTTTTAGAATTAAAATCATTCACCATTAAAAGTGACAAAGATTTCAAGAATGATGAGTAAAAAGTTAAAAAGGAGCCGATTACGATCTATTTATAACCAAATCGAACATAAAACACATACAGCAATAGCTATTTGGTGAAACACTGGTGATCGGCACTCCACCTTCTAGCGAGTATTCATTGTTCAACTAAAGCTTATTCACAGAGCACCGTCAGTATTAAACATACTGAATTACAGTTTTCTTTAAGGAATTACTTCAACGGATTGGGAGTAAAGAATTATGCATAACAGCGCCAATATGACATTGGTTATTATCCGTGATCGAACCTTAAAGGTACCAATGAAACACCTTACATTTTACAGCTAGATATAAACTTCACGATGCGTGGACAGTAGATTCCCTATCGCCCTCGCGGGCATTCACTATAGGGAATGACGGGATTGGGGCTTGGTATTCACTCAGCCTAATATTCGTCATCTCGGAAGTTGAGGAACGAAACTATCCGTGATCTACTCACCTCGTAATAGAGCCTTAAAGACTCCAATGAAACACCTTACGTTTTACAGCTAAATATAAGCTTCACAACGCGTGGACAGTAGATTCCCTATCGCCCTCGCGGGCATTCACTGTAGGGAATGACGGGATTAGGGCTTGGCATGTAGTGGTACATTAAATTTGGCCACCTACTCAGAGGTGATATCATCACCTCATAACATGGATAGGTA